>JANNFK010000069.1:0-107846 GCA_031379735.1 Caulobacteraceae bacterium
GCGACTGTCCGGGCTTTGAAACGATGCGGACGGGGCGACACGCTTCTCCACGGGCTTGAAGTCCCAAGGTGGCGCCGCGCTCCCGTCCGCCGCCGCCGATACAAGCTTACACCGGCAAACGCGTTTTCCAGATACAAGGTGTCAGCGAAGCTGACGGATGAGGGTTGGCGGCGATCGCGGGGTGAAGCGCATGGCTGACGCCTTCTTGTCGCCTGGAACGCGCGTTCGATTAGACAGCTCGGATGATGGTCCGGAATTTGGCGTCGTTGCGCATTGTTGGTTCAACGACGAAATCGGCGGATACGACTGTTACGTAACGTTCTTTGGAGGCGAGTTTCCGTCAGGCGCTCCGCATCAGAAGCCCTATGTCCTGCGATACGCGTCGAGTTCGCTCGCCCTGATCGAGTGAGTACTCGTTTAAGAAAAAGCGGACGGCGAGGATACGGCCTCGCTGCGCTCGAACATCTTCTCCAGCACGGCAGGAGGAGGGACGATGTGGTGTCACCGGAGCCCCAGCTCCCGCAGCACCGCGCCTTGATCGAAATACGGACGCTCGCATACGATCTTATCGCTGCCCGGCGCGAACTCGAAGCTAGCCGCCATGCGCATGCGAAAAGTCTTGCCCGTGGGCTCAATCGTTCGCCCACTCAGCTTGAGCGGCCCCAAATGCGTGCCGGTGAGCCAGAACTCCACCAACACGGTGTTGTCCGCGTGCGCGATGGCGATGATCTCGTTGCCCTGATCCGGGAATGGCGTGCGCGAGGCGGCGAAATAGGCGCGCACGGCGGTTTCACCATCAAACACCTGGCCGCCGCCGTATATTTCGTAACGCGGGTGCGCGAAGGTGGCGATGACGGCGTCCCAATCGTGCGTCACCTCCAACGCCATGTGGTCGCGGACGGTTTGGATGCGGGTGGCGGCAATATCCTGGCTCATGGGCGGGAGTGTGGCGCAGCTAGACGTGCTGGTCGATCAAGATTTGATTGCCGTCGGGGTCTTCGAGCGTGAGATGGGCAGGCCCCTGAGGCGTTTCGCCGACTTCCGTCATCGGGACGATGCCAATGGATTTCAGGTGTTTTTGAATCTCGCGGACATCGTCAAAACTTGAGAGAAGTTTGGCGTCGCTGTCCCATCCCGGATTGAAGGTGAGCATGTTCTTTTCGAACATGCCTTCGAACAGACCGATGAGCGTGGTTTCGTTCTTCATGATCAGCCAGCGTTGGTCCTGGTCGCCGCCGAAAACCGTGAAGCTTAGTTTTTCGTAGAACGCGCGCGACGCTGCGATGTCCTTGACGGCCAGGCTGATTGAGAAGGCGCCGAGTTTCATCGGGTGTTTCCTTTTAAGCGTGTGGGGCGGTTGCGGGTGGTTAGGCGCGCGCCGGCAGCACTTTCGGGTTGCGCAGAATGGCGGCCGAGATCAGCGCGATGATGAGGCCGACGGGGAAGATTTCCACAAACGTCATCGGCAGGCGGAAGAGCGGATTGCGATAGGCGACCTGCATTTGCTCCATCTGCGCGACGTACGCGTCCAGCTCCGAGCCGCTCATGCCAGCGGCGCGCTTGGCCTCGATCATCTGCGCCACGTAATTGTCCATGAAGACGTAATTGATCGCCGCGAGGTACATCTCCCAGCCGATTACGTAAGCGATGCCTGCCACCGCCGCGACCAGTAGTCCGAGCCCGAACGCAGGCAGAAATTTGATCACGCCGCCCAGTGTTTTGTTGCGGTAGTCGCGGATCGCCAGAAAGATCATCGACAGCGCAACGATCATGACGAGGTAGCCGAACACCTGCGACTGGAAGCCGTGCCCTTGACCCGGGCCGTTGGCGAACACAATGCCGGCAACGATGACGGCGATGACGATCGCGCCGGAAATGGCGCCGTATCGGAGGGCGGTGGTGAACATGGGGCAGCTCCTTCATGCTTCGTTGTGAGCGGAGCAAGCCCGCGTCCTGGCCCCGTTTTCCATCACCCGAAAGGACCAAATCGTACAAATCCGCCGTTTGGGCTTGATGCGTCAGGGGATAAGCGCGAGCTCGCGGGCTTTTTGCACGGCCTGGGTGCGGCGCTGGACCTCGAGTTTTTGATAAAGGCTCGCCACCTGAGTCTTCACGGTGTTGGGTGAAACGCCCAGCTTGTGGGCGATCTCCTTGTTGGATTTGCCTGACGCCAGCAATTCCAGCACTTGCTGCTCCCGTTGCGTGATGCCGAGCGACGCAATGGCGGCGGTGTTCCTCTCGAACGTTTCCGGCGCCGGCCGCCGCGCCAACCGCAATCCGGCCCAGACGCCCAGTCCAGCGAACGCCACCGCGATCAGGGCGATGTAAATCTCAACCGGAAAGGTCCGGACCAGGTAATTGTATTGCAGCCACTGAAGCGCGAAGGCGCCCGCGGCAAGGGCAAGTGCGTAAAGGACGACGGTCCGGATCATGTCGCCCAGTGTGACGAACCGCGCCCAAGCCGCCAAGGGAGAGCGTCCGAACGAACGGTTGCCTCCCGCCTGGAGTCGCGCAATGTGATCGCAGAGATTTCGCATCAGACGAAACCTGGGAGGATTTCATGGCGCGCGTGGCTTTTGTAACCGGTGGCACCCGAGGGATCGGCAAAGCGATCTCCGCGCGGCTGAAGGCCGATGGGATGAAGGTCGCGGCCGGGTATTCCGGCAATGACGCCGCAGCCGAAGCCACCGCCAAAGAACTCGATATCATGGTGGTGAAGGGCAATGTCGGCAGCTTTGAGGATTGCGTGAAGGCGGCGCAAGCTGTCGAAGCGCAACTCGGCCCGATCGACGTGCTGGTGAACAATGCCGGCATCACGCGCGACGGATTCTTCCACAAGATGAGCCATGAGCAATGGTCGGAAGTGATCCGCGTGAATATGGATTCTTGTTTCAACATGACGCGGCAAGTCATCGAAGGCATGCGCACGCACAGCTGGGGGCGCATCATCAACATCAGCTCGATCAATGGTCAAAAGGGCCAAGCGGGGCAGGTGAATTATTCGGCCGCGAAAGCCGGCATGATCGGATTCACCAAAGCACTCGCGCAAGAGGGCGCCAGCAAAGGCATTACCGTAAATTGCGTTTGCCCCGGCTACATCGACACCGAGATGGTTCAGGCGGTGCCTGAAGAAGTTTTGAAGAAGATCATCTCGCAGATTCCCGTTGGACGGCTCGGCAAAGCCGAAGAAATCGCCAGCACGGTGTCGTTCCTCGCGTCGGATGGCTCAGGATTCATGACGGGTTCCACGCTCACTATGAATGGCGCGCAATACATCACGTAACCGGAACTACGGGCGCATCTCCACGTTTCTTCTCCATTCCAAGGAGAACGCATTCATGGACAAAGAACACATCAAAGGCGCGGCTGATAAAGCGTCTGGAAACATCAAAGAAGGCATCGGCAAAGCAACGGGCAATGAGAAGCTCGAAGCCGAGGGCAAGTTCGACAAGGCAAAGGGCGAGACCCGTGAAGCTGTCGGCGACGTCAAGGATGCGCTGAAGAAGCCGAACTAAAATCTATTTTCGTACGCAATGGCGGCCCGCGTGAAAGCGCGGGCCGTTTGCGTCTAAGGCTTGTGAACGTACTCAAGCTTCAAGCCGTCAGGATCGGCGAAAAATACCGCATAATAGGTTGGGCCGTATTTTGGATACGCCGCGGGCGGATCCAAAATCTTCGCGCCGATGCTTAGTAAATACGCGTACATCGCATCTACATCGTCGCGGCTCGCCGCCGTCCAAGCGACGTGGTGCAGGCCGGTGCTGTAGCGATCGTGCGTGCGGTTCGCGTGCTCGCCGCGCGCGCTCAAGATACCGATGGAGCAGAAGCTGTCGCCATCCTGCAGATCGAAGTCGTAGCCGTTGTGAGGCGCATCGCTTAAGTCGGATATAAAGCTCGAGATCCGATAGCCCATGAAGCCCAGCACGCTCTCGTAGAATGAGCGCGACGCATGCGCGTCTTTCACAGTGAGATCGATATGATGGATGCCGCCGCGCACTAGCGGTTTGCGCCCGGCGTCCAAAGCAGATCGGCTTTGCCTTCGTCGTTGGCGTAGCGCGCCGCGACGAAGAGTAAGTCTGAAAGCCGGTTGGCGAACTTGATCGCTTCGGCCGACACCGGCTCCAGATCGGCAAGCGCCACCATCGCACGCTCGGCGCGGCGCGCGATTGCGCGGGCCAAATGCAAATGTGCGGCGGCCGGTGAGCCCCCCGGCAGAATGAATGAAGTCAGAGGCGAGAGTTTTTCGTTGAGTTGATCGATCTCCGCTTCCAGGCGCAGCACTTGGATCGCCTGCACACGAAGAGGTGTGAATTTCAAATCAGGCGAGTCCGGCGTGGCGAGATCGGCGCCGAGATCGAAGAGATCGTTCTGCGCGCGCTCCAAGATCGGATCGAGCAGCGGGTCAGCTGTTGTGTGAAGCCGCGCAACGCCGATGGCGGAATTGGCCTCGTCGACGGCGCCATAAGCCTCTACGCGCGCGCTGGCTTTCGAGACTGGCTCCCCGGTAGCGAGGCGCGTCTTGCCGCCGTCACCGGCCTTGGTGACGATTCTGTCGAGCCTAACCATGGCTTTGCTTCCACAGCATGGCGCCGACCAGAAGGACGATCACCGCGAATTGGGCCAGAACCCGAAAGCGCATCGCCTTGTTGGACCACGAGCGCGAAAAGTCTCCGCCCCGAAACAATGTGTAAATCCCAAACAGCAGGGTCAGGAAAACCACGCCGAGGCCGATGGGAATGAGGTAAGCAAACACGTCCATGGCCGGAACTTTACGCTCGACGGCGGACTTTCGCCATGCGCCAAATCAAGCCTATAACACTGGGGCATGTGGTCGGGCCGGCAGACTGCTAGGCTTCCGAAATGATAGAATCACTTCTGCTTCTGACGGCCGTCGGCGCTATGGGCGCCGCCGCTTGGTTTGCGTACCGCTCGGCGGGTGTTGAGCCCATTCGCGCCGAGCGCGACCGCGCCGTTGCCGAGTTGGGGACGCTCCGCGCCGACAACACGCGCCTCACTTCAGAGCTCGCAGCGGCGCAGGCGTCCAAGAGTGAGCGTTCTGACTCCGAAGAAGCGCGTTTCCTGCAAGTGGCCCAAAAGGCGCTCGAGTCCTCGCAGGCCAGTTTCATGGCGCTCGCTAACGAGACGTTCGAGAAACACAAAGTCGCCGCCACTGGTGGGATGAAGGAAGTTCTGACGCCTGCGCAGGAAGCCCTGAGCAAGCTCGCCAGTTCAGTGGAGGCGCTGGAGAAGGCGCGCTTGCAGGACAAGTCCGCGATCAACGAGCAAGTCCGTCAAATGGTTGATGCGGTCGGTACGACGAACAAGACGACGACGCAGCTTCTCTCCGCACTGCGCGCATCGCCAAAAATGCGCGGCCGCTGGGGAGAACAGACGCTCCGCAACGTGCTCGAACTGTCCGGACTTTCGGCGCATGTCGATTTCAAGGAGCAATATTCAACAACAGACGGCGAGGGTGGGCGTCTGCGGCCCGACGTTGTGATCAGCCTGCCTGGCGGGCGCTGCATCGTTGTGGATTCAAAAGTGGCGCTCTCCGGCTACCTCGACGCTGTCGAGGCGACCGATGACGCGACGCGCGAGTTGCATTTGAAAAAGCACTTGGCTGAGTTGAAGAGCCACATCAAAAACCTGGCGTCGAAAGAATATCAAAAGCACGTACCGGATACCGCGGAGTTCGTGGTCTTGTTCGTGCCGGGCGAGAATTTTCTCGCCGCCGCCGCCGAACGCGATCCGAACCTCTTTGATGAAGCGTTCGCGCAGAAGGTTATCCTCACCACCCCGACGACGATGGTCGCGCTGGCGAAGTCCATTGCCTATGGCTGGCGTCAGGAAGATAGCGCCAAGAATACGCAGAAGATCGCCGAACTCGGGCGCGAGATGCATGGCCGTATGGCGATCATGGTCGATAAGATGGCCAAGGTCGGCGACAGTATCGAGAAGTCGGTGAAGAGCTACAATGAACTCGTGGGCTCGGTCGAAAGCCGGGTCCTGCCGCAAGCGCGCAAGTTCAAGGAGCTTGGCGCCGGCGATGCGGGCATCGAGGTCGCCGCGCCGCAGCAGATCGAAAGCGCGCCGCGCCAGCTTGCGCCGCCTGAACAGTTGGAGCTCATGCCGCCGCCGCAGCCGGCAAAGCGCGCGCGCTAGGCGCCGTTCGTCGCGTTCTTGATGAACCCCTCCCTCTGTCGCGCTACATGGCGCAGCAGAGGGAGACGCTCGATGAAGAACCTATTTTTCGCAGCTGTTGCAGCTTTGGCGATGGCGGCTTGCAGCCCGCCTGCAACCCAAGAAACCCCACCGCCCGCGCAAATTGCGGTTGCGCCCGATGCGGCGAATATCGTGGCCGCTGTAGCAGATGCGCGCCGTCCTGCGGAGGACACAGCACGCGACGCAGCACGTCATCCCGCAGAGACGCTTGCCTTCGCCGGTATTGAAGAGGGCGACAAAGTCGGCGAGATTTTCCCGGGCGGCGGTTATTTCACGCGCTTATTCGCCGTCGCGGTTGGCGAGCAGGGCCGCATCTATCCGACCATCCGTCCAGATGGCGTCGCCGGCGAATATGAAACCCCGGTCCTGGCTGTCGCGGCGCAATATCCGAACGCCGTGATGGCGCGTACTCCATATGATGCGCTCGCCTATCCTGAGCCCCTCGACGTTGTGTTCACGGCGCAAAATTATCACGACATGCCGCTCACCGCCTACAATCTGGGGGATCGCGCGCGCACCAACGCGACAGCGTTTGCCGCGCTGAAGCCGGGCGGCGTTTATGTAATCATCGATCACGCCGCCAATGCGGGCGCCGCCATCGAGACAGATGCGGAAACTGCAATCCACCGCATCGACCCGGCGCTCGTGCGTGCGGAAGTCGAGGCGGCTGGCTTTGTCTTTGACGGCGAAAGCGACGTGCTGCGCAACGCTGCCGATCCGCACACGGCTAGCGTGTTCGATCCCTCAATCCGCGGTCACACGGATCAATTCATGATGCGCTTCCGCAAGCCGGAATAGGCGTCATTCAGTCGTCATGACGGGGGCGGGCGCGGTTGGCTTTTATGCTGCCGCGCTTTGCCTTGCCTTCTAGGCGCTTCAGCTTCTGCGCCTTTGACACCTTGGTCGGTCTGCGCGGCTTGGGGCGATGCGTCGCCTGTTCGACCAACGCCACCAGCCGCGCCTGCGCTTCGACGCGATTTCGATCCTGGGTACGGTGCTCGTCGGCGCGGATGACGATTTCGCCATCGAGCGTAAGCCGCCGGCCCGCGAGGCGCGCCAAACGCGCGCGCACGTCCTCTGGCATCTCAGTGAAGCCGTTGATGTTGAAGCGCAGCTCAACCGCCGTCGACACCTTGTTGACGTTCTGCCCTCCGGGGCCCGAAGCGCGGATAAAGCGCTCTTCGAGGTCGCGCTCGTCGAGAGCGAGGGAGGGTGTCACGGGAATCATGGCTGAGCCATTGTAGCCCGAGCCGGTTTCCAATCGTTCACTTCGACGCGAAGCGGGAGACAGCTGGCCGCGGCTGGGTTAAACCGCCGCCCACATGAGGGAGATCGACATGCGGAAATTGTTGGCCGGACTAGGGGTTGCGCTCTTCATCGGCGCCTGCGCCGGCGGCGCGGTGCCTGACCTCATGATGGCGACGCCCGCGCCGGCGCTGCCGATCGCGACCGCGCCCCAGATTGTCGCCGCCGTCACAGATTCGCGCCGCCCGGAGGCCGACAGCGCCCGCGACGCGCTTCGCCATCCAGCTGAGATCATGGCATTTACGGGCGTTCAGCCCGGCTGGCGCATCGCCGATATCGGCCCGGGGGGCGGCTATTATTCACGCCTGTTCGCCGTCGCCGCCGGCGATAGTGGCCGCCTCTATGCCGTTGATCGCGCCGGCACGGCCGAGCGTCCGCGCCCGATGACCGCGGTCGCGCCGACCTACAGCAACATCACGCATCTCACTGCCGGCTATCAGGGCTGGACGATCGATGAGCCGCTCGATGCGATCTTCATCTCGCAAATCTATCACGACTTTTACCTGCCTCAGCTCAACATCGACGTGCCAGCGCTGAACCGCGCGATGTTTGCGGCGCTGAAGCCCGGTGGCGTGCTGGTGATCATCGACCACGCTGCCGTAGATGGCAGCCCGGTTGGCGTCACGGAATCGCTGCACCGCATCGATCGCGGTCAAGTCATTCGCGATCTGACGGCGGCTGGATTCGTGCTGCAGGAAGAGACCGACGTGCTGCGCAACCCCGCCGATAACGGGACTGAGCGCGTGTTCGAGAGCGACATTCGCGGTCACACCGACCAGTTTGCGTTGCGCTTCGTGAAGCCGGCCAGCTAAGGGCCAACGGCTTGCTGCTTCCGCACAACCCGAACGCTTTCACGCGCTCGCCGCTCGACCGCGCCAGCCTCCGCCGCAAGGATGAGGCTTGGCTCGCGAAAGCGTTTGCCGGTCCGCAGGCACTGCTGCTGCCGTTCAACAAAGGACGACCCTATCTCTATGAGAGCGGCGGCAAGCTTTTCGTGCGTTGGCTGGCGACGCACGTTTATGCCGAGTTCGGCGACAAAGAGCTGCCGTTGATCTTCCTTGGCAACGACGCCAACCAGGATCCGAATTTCGCTTGCGAGATTGTAGATCCGGCGGCCCTCGGCGATCTTGGCTTTTTTGAAGAATTGCGCCCAGCCGCGCCGCGTCTTGAGGCGAACAAGCTTCCGATCGTCGGCACAGCACGTGCGTTGTTCGAATGGCACGGACGCAATCGGTTTTGCGCAAATTGCGGCACGCCATCGCGCGTCGTCGAAGGCGGATGGGTGCGCAAGTGCGACGCTTGCGCCGCTGAACATTATCCTCGTGTCGATCCCGTCTGCATCATGACGCCGACGTTTGGAGACAAGTGTTTCCTCGGCCGCCAGAAAGCGTGGTCGGCTGGCATGCACTCGGCGCTGGCGGGCTTCATCGAGCCTGGCGAGGCAATTGAAGAAGCCGTCGCACGCGAGACGCTGGAAGAAGCGGGGTTAAAGGTGAAGCACGTGGAAATGCATTCCACGCAGCCGTGGCCCTTCCCGCATTCGCTGATGATCGGCGTCCTGTGCGAGGTCGAGGACGACAACGCTACAGTTGACGTGACTGAGCTCGAAAGCGGCCGATGGTTCACGCGCGAAGAAGCGAAACTGTTGATCGCCGGAAAACATCCAGAGTGCTGGGCGCCGCCTCACTTTGCGATCGCGCATCAACTGCTGAAGACGTGGTCCGAGCGCTAGCAATGCTCGCAATCGTCCCGTTGGGCGCGTTCGATTTGCAGTGTCACGTGCGAGATGCCGAATGCGTGCGTGATGCCGTCAGCGACCTTTGCCAGAAATGCATCGTCGCCGCCTTCGGGGCGTACGAGGTGCGCCGTTAGTGCAGGCTTGGTCGCGCCCATCGCCCAGACGTGGAGGTCGTGCACGGCCGTTACACCGGGTTGAGCCGCCAGATAGTCGCGCACCTTAGCGACATCGATATGTGCGGGCGCCGCATCGAGTGAGAGATCGAGCGACTCTCGCAACAGCCCCCACGTGCCCCAGAGGATCAACAGCACGACGGCGACCGAGATCGCCGGGTCGATCCAGTTCAGCCCTGTAAAGAAGATCAAGGCGCCCGCCACGATGACGGCGGCTGAAACGCCAGCATCCGCCAGCATGTGCAGATAGGCCCCGCGGACGTTCACGTCTTCCTTGCGGCCCGCGAGAAAGAGCATCGCGGTCGCGCCATTGATCACAACACCGGCTGCGGCGACTGCCATGATGAAAAGCGGTTGCGTCGGCTCGGGCGCGAACAAGCGCGACGACGCCTCCCACAGCAACCCGCCGCACGCGATGACCAGCACCAGTGCGTTCGCGAGCGCGGCCAGCACGGTCGCTTTGGAATAACCGTAGGTCCGTTGCTCGCCAGCTTGTTGTTTCGCCAGCCAAGCCGCGCCGCCTGCAAGTGCGAGGCCGAGTACGTCGGATAGATTGTGCGTGGCGTCCGACAGCAACGCCGTGGAGTTCGCGACAAAGCCCGCCGTCGTTTCGATGAACACGAAGCCAAGGTTCAGCGCGATCGCGATGGTATAACGTTTGTCGGATGGCGCGGGATGGTGATGAGCGTGATCGTGGTGGTGATCGTGCGCATGTCCGTGATGCCCGTGCATGTCCGCCATTTGGCGCGGAAACGCGTGAACAGCAAGGCGGCATTGACACGTCGGCGAACTGCTTTCTCATGCGGGCGAGGGGATAAGATAACATCATGCACTCACGCCGGACATTGTTGGCGATTGGCGCAGCAGGGCTTACTTCGTCGTGCGCGACGGCGCGTGGTTTCGGTGGCGGCTTGATGCGCGATTTGCGTATGGCGCCGGGGACGCGGCCGGTGCGTTTGCCGCCGGTCATAGTATCGCCGGAGCGCGTGATCCGCATCGATGTCGGCTTGCGTCCGTTTCGGCCAAGCGGTTTTCGTGTTGAGCGTGAAGCGCTAGGCGATAAAGTGCTGGTTCACAATTACGGCCACGGCGGCGGCGGCATTACGCTTTCTTGGGGCACGGCCAAGCTTGCTGTGGACCTTGGTTTTGATGCCTCGAAGCCAGACGTCGCCGTGCTTGGCTGCGGCGCTGTTGGCCTAGCAACAGCGCGCTTACTGCAAGAGCGCGGCGCGCGCGTGCGCATCTATGCCAAGGATCTTCCGCCGAATACGACGTCCAATGTCGCGGGCGCGCAATGGTGGCCGGCATCGGTGTTCAACGCTGACCGGATAACGCCAGGCTTTCTTGAGCAGCACTTCGCCGCCGCGAGCTTTGCCTTTCGCCGCTATCAATCGTTCGTGGGCGACGCTTATGGCGTGGCGTGGGAGACGAACTACAATCTCTCCAACACGCCCATCACCGACTACCCAGCCGCCGACGATGAATTGATGCACCGCCTTGTCGTCAATCAGCGCGATCTGGCGTTTGACGAGCACAATTTCCCGCGTCCGTTCGTGCGCCAGTTCGACACCATGATGATCGAGACGCCGCTTTATCTTCGGCGCATGGAGCTGGATGTGCGCCAGGCTGGAGCTGAGATCGTCGTGCGGGAGTTCGCTGACGTCGCTCAAGTGCGTGCGCTACCGGAGCAAACGATCTTCAATTGCACCGGGTTGGGCGCAGGACGCTTGTTCGGTGACACGGAAATTGAGCCGGTGCGCGGGCAGCTCGTAATCCTGCTGCCGCAGCCTGAGGTGAACTACAATACGATCGGGTATGATGGATACATGTTCGGTCGTCGTGACGGCATCGTCTTGGGCGGCTCGTTTGAGCATGGCGAGTGGTCGCTTGAACCTGATGCCGCGCGGATTGCCAGGATCATCGCTCGTCACAAATCAGTTTTCGCTGCAATGCGCTAGCCTAGCGCCTTCGCTTCATATCTGTGCGTCGAGCCACGCCCTGAAGCGGTCAACGGCTGACGGAGGTGGGTTCTGGAGCGGTTGGCAAGACCGGGATAAAAACTTTTCTCGTGCGGCGAACGTGTGCTCGCGTTCGGTGATTTCCACTCGGCAACTTGTAGTGTGACGGCCATCCTTCAATGTCTCGACCTCAACTTGGAACGTCACAACGCGCCCAAGCATGCTATCCAGCATCTCTTGATAAGTTGGGATCGGACCATCGCTGCGGCACGCGCGTGGCTTGAATGCGATACGCCCGCTGTGAACGCTACCGGCGCCGAGAGTTTGCGGGATCGCACCCTCTAGCGTCACAAGGAGAAACTCCCCGCCTAGTCCTTGGCGAATGCATTCCAACTCTTCGCAGGGTTGATGTGGCGCCGTGCCCGGCGGCGAGACCTCGTTCATGACAGGGGTTGTGCTTGCGACGGCGGATTGATTTAGCCTGTTGCCGAGCGCCACGCCGTCGATGCGCAGGCGCGCGTAGGCCATATCCTCAAAGCAAAAACGGGCGCCGTCATTCGTGGAGATCGTAAAATACACGTTGCGGATGGCGTCAGAATACGACCCGCTGGCGCGGTTGAAGATCGAAACTTCAGGCACAATCAGGGTTTGCTGGCGCGACGGACGGCGATCATCAAGCACCATCACGACTTGTTCGAGGGGCAGCACTTCGACTTCGGAATAGTCGATGAAATGCACAAAGGCGATCACCGCGCCTATCAGCGAAATTACAAGGCCCGCCAACGAAACCACGAACGCAGCAAGTGCGAAAGGATCGGTCTGCCGGCGCTCGGCCACCGCGAGCTCTAGCGAGGATAGTCGGTGGTTGAACCTGGCTGAGGCGCCGGCTCCGTCGCCGGGGCTTCAGTGGCTTCGCTCGGCGCTTCCACCGGCGCCAACTCTTCGGAAGCTTGTTCTGCCGCTTCTTCGGTAGTGGAGGTGGTTTGTCCGCACGCGGACAATAGGACGATCAATAATACAGTCGATACCCGCAGCATGGGAGCACTCCCGGAGTTTCCGGGAAAATTGCTACCGCTGCATCATCCTGTTGTCTAGAAATACCGCATGATCGCATCGGGTGACATAAATCACCGAGGGCTTCACAGCGGCATGAAGAGCACGCGGCCGCCTTCGGCGGCGGCAGTGCGTTCGGCTGTGCGGCAATCGCTCTGTTCGGGTTGTTCTGCAGCGCCTTCAATCCAAGCACGGCACCAACCGGCGCGCGGCACGTGGCTCGACGGCACGCCGGTAAAATCGTTGGGGCCCTCATAGACGGCGCGTTCGATCATACCCGCGCCAGTCTTTTCCATGACAGCGCCGCCCCAACGCTGGGCGACCCATTGTGCGTGTTCACATTCCATGGCTGCGGGTTGGCGGTCGGCGGAAAGTTCAGCGTATTGAATGGTGCATTGACCCATCGGCGTACGGTCTGCCGAGTTTGAGGTTTGATACGATGCTACTGGCGCTTGCGGTTGTGCCTGCGCGCCTTCGCGCAACGTGGAGACAGCAGAGCCGCCCAACATAACGATGGCGAACGCTGTGGCTAAACCGGAGGCTGCTAGTCGTGTCATGTCTCCCCAACACCGTACCCAACGGAATGTTTCCTGAGCACAGGATGAATGTGGGGCGCAGCTCGGATGCATGGCCGTGACGGTGGTCACGTAAAAACTGATGTTTGATCGCAATCGGCTGAACGAAACCCCAAACCAGTGCTTTCTTCATTATTTCAGCGAGTCTAACGCTGCGCGTTCTGCTGTTCATCACGTCCGGCGCACTGCGTTTCGTGGCTGCTCCAGTGAAAAGGTGGTTGAGCGCGGAACCAGATTTCGCCTGATCCGTTAACACGCCGCAGCACCTGTGAACGCACGGCATGTTGCGAATTTTCACCGTCCAGTTTGACTGGCTAACCGGGGCGCGCGTCATGGCAGGCGTGGTCTTTGTCTTCGTACGCGAAGACGCGAGCGACGTAGAACAGCTCGCGGAAGCGTTCGATCATGCAGGCTATTTCATCAGCGGCAGCGATAGCGCGGACGACTCGTTGAACGTCGTCGTCTGGTCGCGTGCTGCGATGCGCTCTGCCGCGTTCCGCGCCACAGCTGATCGTGCGCTACGGTCCAAGCGCGTTGTCGTCGCAAGCCTCGTTGCGCCACCTCATCGTGATCAGGTGCTTGGTGTGCCGTGCGTGGACATTTCGGCCTGGAATGGCGAGGACGACTCTGGTCTCGCTTCGTTGTTTGAAGCTCTGTTGGACGTCGTCCATCCCGCGCGCGCCAACGTGATCGCGCTGCCTGCACCGGTGTACATCGACGCCGAATTCACTGGGACGCCCTTGCAGATCACCACGGCTGAGGGCGATAGCGTGAGCCGCGCTCGTGCAGCGTGGGAAGCGCCCATCCCGGCGAGCATGCTGCGACCAGTGCATGACGACGTGCGGCCCGAGGAATCGCCGCAACCGAAACTGGGTGCGCCATCCCCGCGGCGCGACTTCCGCCGCCTCTACCGCCAGTCCCACAACCGCGCGAACGCCGCACTCGTGTTTGCCGTGGTCGCGCTCATCGGCGGCGCTGGTTTTGCGCTCAATGCGCTTGCGACAATCACAACGCCGCTGGCCGCACAGCATGTCGCTGTAACTCAGCAAATGGCGTCGGGCGGGGTAAGCCTGATGTCTGCGTCGGCAGAGGCGATCGGTCTTGAAGACGTTGTTCCGGTCGAGCCGTCGCGTCTGTTTGAGCCAGGCCGGCAAATCGGCCACGCCGGCGTTGAGCCTCCGTCTGCGCG
This sequence comes from Caulobacteraceae bacterium, assembly GCA_031379735.1. Classification (GTDB taxonomy): domain Bacteria; phylum Pseudomonadota; class Alphaproteobacteria; order Caulobacterales; family Aquidulcibacteraceae; genus Vitreimonas. Next base: position 14,214 of record JANNFK010000069.1, read on the forward strand.
TTCCGTTCGCCGTGTTCCGTACGCCGCGCGCCGTGCTGCTGAGGGCAGGATATTGGCTCCCGCGGTCACGCACGCGCCAGAAAGCCAACCGGCGCCAATTTCTGTAGCCGAGCGCGTCCGAAGCGGGCCCATGTCTTGAAAGAAAAGGCGCTGAGATTGCTCTCAGCGCCTAGTCGCTCCAATCCAACCAAATCAGCGTGCTACTGGCACGCCAAGCATTCCTCATAGTCCGTCTTTTCCGTCGTCATCAGCGACGAGTCGATATCGGCCTTGTTGTCTTCGCCAGCGAAGCCCGCGCGCTGCACTGACTTCGAGCGGCAATAATATAAGCTCTTCACGCCGCGCTCCCACGCCATCCAGTGGAGCATGTGAAGATCCCACTTATCGACGTCGCCTGGGATGAACATATTGAGCGACTGCGACTGGCAGATCAGCGGCGTGCGGTCGGCGGCGAGTTCGATCACCCAGCGTTGGTCAATTTCGAACGCGGTTTTGAAGATCGACTTCTCGTCATCGCTCAAGCAATCGAGATGCTGCACTGAGCCTTCGTTCTTCAGGATAGAAGACCACACGCTCTCGGTGTTCTTGCCTTTCTCCTCGAGCAATTGCTCGAGATAGGGGTTCTTCACCGCGAACGAGCCGGATAGCGTCTTGTGCGTGTAGATGTTCGCCGGGATCGGCTCGATGCCCGCCGACGTGCCGCCGCAAATGATCGAGATCGACGCGGTCGGCGCGATTGCAAGCTTGTGTGAGAAGCGCGCCATCACGTTGTTCTCGGCCGCATCCGGGCAGGCGCCGCGTTCTTGCGCGAGCTTCACTGAGGCCGCGTCGGCGCCACGGCGGATGTGCTTGAAAATCTTGTTGTTCCAGACCTTCGCCATTGCCGATTCCATTGACACGCCTTGGCGCTGCAGGAAGGAGTGGAAGCCCATGAGGCCCAAGCCAACCGAGCGTTCGCGCATCGCGGCATAGACCGCGCGTTCCATTTCTGGCGGCGCGCGTTCGATGAAGTCCTGCAGCACGTTGTCGAGGAAACGGAAGATATCTTCCATGAATTCCGGCTCGTTCTGCCATTCCATGAACGTCTCGGCGTTCAAAGAAGAGAGACAGCACACGGCCGTACGCTCGCGGCCGTTATGATCCATGCCGGTGTGCAGCATGATTTCCGAGCACAGATTCGATTGGCGGACCTTTAGGCCGAGCTTCTTTTGGTGGCTCGGCATCTGCTTGTTCACGGTGTCGGAGAAGATGATGTAGGGCTCGCCGGTTTGGAGGCGGAGTTCCAAAATCTTCTGCCAAAGCTTGCGCGCGTTGACGTGCTTCAGCGGCGTTTGATCTTTCGGTGAGCGCAGCGCGAACGGCAGATCATCACGCACCGCGATCATGAATTCGTCCGTGAGGTTGAGCCCGTGATGCAGGTTCAAGCTCTTGCGATTGAAATCGCCAGCCGGCTTGCGGAATTCGAGGAATTCCTCGATCTCCGGGTGGTGGATGTCGAGATACACAGCAGCTGAACCGCGGCGCAGCGAACCTTGGCTGATTGCGAGCGTCAGCGAGTCCATCACGCGAATGAACGGAATGATGCCCGACGTTTGGCCGTTCTGACCGACCTTTTCGCCAATGGAACGAACGCCGCCCCAATACGTGCCAATGCCGCCGCCATTGGATGCGAGCCACACGTTTTCGTTCCACGTGTCCATGATGCCGTCGAGTGAATCACCGACAGCATTGAGAAAGCACGAGATCGGCAGACCGCGCTCGGCGCCGCCGTTCGACAGCACCGGCGTCGCCGGCATGAACCAGAGTCTTGAGATATAGTCGTAGATGCGTTGCGCGTGGCCGATGTCGTCGGCGAACGCTGTCGCAACGCGCGCGAACATATCTTGATAGGTCTCGCCTTGCAGCAGGTAGCGATCGTTGAGGGTCGTCTTGCCGAATTCGGTCAGCAGCGCGTCGCGGCTCGGATCCGTAACGACCTTGTCGACCACCTTGAGCGGGCGCAGCGGCTTGGGCTTTCCCCGATGGACGTCGCCCATGCGGTGGACCCCAGCTTTTTCCGCTCGTGCCTGCATATTCCTGCCCCCGATTTTAGCTCTGTGTTAATCCGACTCGGCCCCGGCCCAAACCACATATACTTGGGTCGAAGGCCGCACCGTACCGCTACATATAGTGATGCCACCGGTTAATTCAGGGTCAATGGCCCGCGGCCTGTGCAGCTAATTTTTGGATGTCGAATCTGTGAACACAGAGCCCGAAGGCGCTTCGAAGGTTAACGCAATGGCGGTGTTATGATACCGCAAATTGGAGTCTTGCACCTTACCAAAATCCGGCGTTTTTCAGGCGCATGGCGGATCATTCGGGGCAGGGAAAAGCGGCGTTCGCCGCGTTAACGGGGGCGTCCCTGATCGGGCTTGCGCCGATCGCCATCCGACTCTCCGAGGTCGGTCCGCACGCCACCAACCTCTGGCGATTCTTGCTCGCGCTGCCGATTCTCGCCGCCTGGGCGGGCTTAAGCCGACCGATTCCGTCCCGGACGCAGACGCTGTGGCTCGTGGCCGGAGGGCTTCTGTTCGGCCTAGAGATTTCTCTCTGGGCCATGGCGCTCAATCTAACCACCATCACCAACGCCACGCTGCTTGTGAACCTAACGCCGGTGTTTGCCGCCTTGTTCGGCTGGCTTTGGCTCAAGGAGCGCCTCAGCACGCCGATCTTGGCCGGCGGCGCCGTTGCCCTAACGGGAGCGGTAACGCTGGCGCTGGCGCGGGCTCAGGCGGGCGGCGGCCCAGCCGACGCCGCCGTCCACGGCTGGATCGGTGACTCCATCTCGCTGCTCGGCGCGCTCTTTTACGCCGGTTACCTGATGATCGTCCGGTCGCTTGGACGGAATGTCAGCGTCGGCGCTGTGATGTTTTGGGCCACGCTCGCTGCTGCTGTTGTTGCCGCCATCCTCAGTTTCTCGCTGGGAGAGACGATGCTGCCGCAAACTTGGGTGGGATGGGCGCTCGTCATCGGGCTTGGCGTCTTGGTGCAGGTCGGCGGTCAGGGCCTCATCGCATACGGCGTCGGGCGCTTGCCGATCGTGGTGTCGACCGTGTTGTTGTGGATGCAGCCAGTCGTCGCCGCCGCTCTCTCTTGGATGTTGTTTGATGAAGCTCTCAGCGCCATCGCGTTATTTGGCGCGGGGCTTGTCCTTGCTGGCATTTATCTCGTGCAGCGCAATCGGCCGATAACGCGCAACTAGTGATGCAGCGGGCGCATCCAACGGTCCATCGGGCACGCCACCGTTGGGTCGCGACCGCACGATGAGATCGGCGTTGCATACACAAGCTCCGCGCGCCCAATCAAATTCTCAACCGGCACTGAGCCCATGCCGCTCCAGCGGCTGTCCAGAGAGTTGTCGCGGTTGTCGCCCATGAAGAAGACATGCCCAGGCGGCACAGTGTAGGGGCCAAAATTGTCGAGCGGCGCGTTGTCAGTGAGATTGTGCACAGCGTGCCTTACGCCGCCCGGCAGCGTTTCTTCGTAGCGCTCGGCCCATTCGCGTCCGCGCGGATGCACGGCGCGCATGAGCAAACGCGGCTCAGTCGTTTCGACAGCGCGTCCATCAATCAGAAGCGTGCCATCGCGCACCTCGATCACATCGCCCGGCAAACCGATGGCGCGTTTGATCATCACTACGCTCGTCACCGGATGGATAAACACGACGACATCGCCACGGCGCGGCAGGTTCTCGAACAAACGATGCGCCGCGCGCGGCAAAGCGAAGCCTATATCGAACGGCAACGAGAAGCGGCTGTAGCCGTAAGCGAACTTCGACACGGTTACGCGATCGCCGACCTCAATGTGCGGCACCATGCTCTCCGAGGGTATCCGATACTGCGCGAACGCGACCGTCGTGAAAGCAAGGTACGCAACGAACGCGGCGCCGATGGTCTTTGCCCATTCGACCGCTTCGCCGCGCCAGCGCCGTTCCGACATTAGAAAACTCCCTCTGGCGCCAGCGTGGGAAGCGAATTATCTGCCGTCAAGCCGGAAGCGGCGGAGACTACATGTGACGCGTGCAACCACGGCGATCCTCGGCGGCCTAAAAGACGTGATTTTCGGACGTCTGACTTGGCTTGCGCTCATTAATCTTGTTGTCGCGGCAACGATCACTGTCTTCGCCGCGCGTGCAGGTCTGGAATACCTTGTGCCGCTCGTTCCTGACAGGGAGGGGTGGCTTGGCTACCTCTCGATGGCAGGGTCGTTCGTGGCGAGCTTTGCTGTTGTCGTGTTGGCCATCGCGCTCTCGCCGGCGATCTCGATGGTGGTTGGCGGTGTGCTGTTCGATATCGCCGCTGAGCGTGTGGAGAAAAAGATCGGCGCGCCGAAAGCGCGCGCTGTGCCGATCCAGGAAGGCGTTATGAACGGCGTGCGCATCGCACTGCCTGCGTTGGCGTTCAACTTGCTCGCCATCCCGCTCTATTTCATTCCAGTCGTGAACGCGGTCACGTTCTATACTTTGAACGGCTTCTTGATGGGCCGTGAATACGCAACCATCACCGCCGCACGCCACATGAGCTACCAGGATGCCGTCGTGCTCCGAAAACGCCACGGAGCAGAGGTATTCATGGTCGGGCTCGCGTGTTCGCTGGTGCCGTTTCTGGCGCCACTCGTCGGCGCCAGCGCCATGACGCGGCTCATTCAATCGCGCCGCTAGCGACAACGGAGAAAGTCATGACACCGTTAGATTTCGTCAAGGCACTAGGGGTGGCGTTAGCGCTGATGGTGCTCAACGTTGCAACCGCCTTCGGTGTCGTCTGGGCCTACAGCTTGTTTATCGAGCCGGGGCACGAAGAGGCCTTCTACCAGGCCGCCGCGCAGCAGATCGCGCCGTGGTCAAGCGTTGTCGCCGGCGTCGCGCTTTTCTTCGCTGCCGGGTGGTTGTTTGCGAAACGCAAGCCTGCGCGCAACGGCATCGTCTTCGCGGCTACGTTCGCTTTGATCTACGCCGCGATCGACGTCTCCATCATCCTCGCTGCGGGCGAGATTGCTACGCTCGCGCCCATCGTCGCGGCTTCTATGGTGACTAAGCTCGTTGCTGCAATGGGCGGCGCGCGCTTCGCGCGATCCGGCGCTTAGGCGCGCTTCCGCCAGAACCGATATGTCGTCAGCGCGTTGAAGCCTTCGCGCTCGTAAAGAGCGATCGCGGGCGCGTTGCCTGCATCGACCTGCAAGAATGCAAAGTCCGCGCCCTGCTCCGCTGCCCAGTCCAGAAGCGCGCGCAAGATGTGGAGCGCGTGTCCGCGTCGGCGCTCGTCCGGGAGTGTGCGCATGAGAAAGATGCCGGCTAGCTTGCCGGCAACGGCGCTTGCGCCCACCGCCGCCGCCTGGCCTGCGGGCGCGCGCACCGCGAACGCAGCCGGCGTGGGCAGGCGGCGCGCGATCGAACGCCGCTCTTCGAGATCGTCGGTATTGATCGAGGAATCACGCAGCGCTTGATCGAACAACGCTGGAAGTTGCGGCGAGATCGCGACGTTATCAAAGACCGGCGGCCGCAGCGCGAGGTTACGAGTCATGATCAATGTAGGCATCACGCACTCATAGCCGCGCCGCGCCAACCGATCGGGCAAGTCGCCCGGCGCGAAGGCGCGGTCTGTGAGCTTGAAACGCGGTGGCAGGCCGCGTGCTGCGTACCAGGCTTCCGCGCTATTGATTGCCATTCGATATCGTCGCCCCGCCAGTCCAGTGGCCAAACAGCGTTGACCCGGCCCGTTACGCCGCCCGCCGCCAGATAGAACCAGCCATTGCGTTCTTCTGTCACCGTGGCGGGCCATGTCGTGATCGTCGCGCGGTCGATGTCGGAGGCCGTAGGCTGGCTCATGCGGCCTGTTTCGCCATTTCTCCGGTGGCGACAACTGCGAGGAGCTTCGCGCCGCCAACCGTGCGTAATGTCGTGATGACGCTGCCGAAATAGGGCGCAAGGCGCCGTTTTAGGATTCGCGCGATTCTAGTGCGCTGCTCCGGATCAGGCGGCTCGTACACCTGCACAAACAAGCTCTTCGAATGCATGAGGCGGCGCACGTCGCGAATCTCGGCGCCATCACCACTCCAGAACGCGTTTACGTTCACGGCAAGGATGCGGTCAAACAATTGCGGTTCGCGATCGGCAGCGTTGAACGCGGCTTCCAGGAACATGGCGCGGCCCGCCTTGGCGTAGTTGGCGTTTCGCGCAAGCGACGCTTGGATGGCCGCAGGCGAGCGATCGATGCCGGTATAGCTGCCGCGCCCAAGCACCGGACAAATCCGCTGCGCCGCGATGCCGCTGTCGCAGCCGATTTCGAAAACGCTGCTCGATTTATCGATGTCGAGGAGTTCGAGCGCCCACTTGATCCGCGCCGGCGCCAGCGCCTTCGGTTCACGCACGCGCAGCGACCAGTTTCACCACGTCGCTCATGATGCCTGTGATCTTGAAGTCCTTCGGCGTGTAGACGCCTGCGACGCCCATCTGCTTCAGCGCCAACGCGTCCACCGGCGGGATGATGCCGCCAACGACAAGCGGCACGTTTTCCAGGCCCTCAGCGCGCATCAAGCGCACCACTTCCTGCACCAAATCGAGGTGTGAGCCCGAGAGAATAGAGAGGCCGACTGCGTGCGCCTTCTTCTCTTTCGCTGCGCTCACGATCTCGGCAGGCGTGAGGCGGATGCCTTCATAGATCGCATCCATCCCAACTGCGCGGGCACGCGCCGCGATCTGCTCAGCGCCATTCGAGTGACCATCGAGCCCAGGCTTGCCGACCAGGAAGGTAAGCTGACGTCCAAGCTTTTCGCTCAGCGCCGCTACATCTTGCTTTACGGCCTCAACATCTTCGCCGCCGCTTTCGATCACCAGCGCCACGCCAGTCGGGCCCCGATATTCGCCGTACACACGCCGCAACGTTGTTGCCCATTCGCCAGTGGTGACGCTGGCCTTTGCCGCCGCGATCGAAGCGGGCATCACGTTTTTGTCGGCGCGCGCGTCTGCTTCCAGCTGCGCTAGCGCTGCTTCAGCCGCGCCGCCGTTGCGTGCGGTGCGCCACGCTTTCAGCCGTGCGATTTGCTCTGCCTCGACCGAGAGATCAACGACGTGAATGTTCTTTTCGCCCGCTTCGAGCGGAGAGGGTTCACCTTCGGTGAACGCGTTGACGCCGATGACCTTTTGTCCGCCGGCCTCGATCTGTTCGATGCGGCGGCGGTTGGAGTTCACCAACTCCGCTTTCATGTATTCGACGTTCGCGACAGCGCCGCCCGCGGCGCCCAATTTCGTCAACTCCGCTCGCGCGCCTTCAACCAGCTGCGCGACCTTCGCTTCAATTACCTTTGACCCGTCGAAGATATCTTCGAATTCCAACAAGTCCGTCTCGTACGCCAGCACTTGCTGCATGCGCAGCGACCATTGCTGATCCCACGGCCGCGGCAGGCCAAGCGCTTCGTTCCACGCCGGCAATTGCACCGCGCGCGCGCGCGCATCTTTCGAAAGCGTCACTGCGAGTGTCTCGAGCAATATGCGATAGACGTTGTTTTCCGCCTGTTGCTCAGTCAGCCCTAGCGAGTTGACCTGCACGCCATAGCGGAAGCGGCGTGCCTTCTCGTCGTCGACGCCGTAGCGCTCGCGCCCGATTTCGTCCCACAACTGGACGAAAGCGCGCATCTTCGAAAGTTCGGTCACGAAGCGCATGCCGGCGTTCACAAAGAACGACATGCGTGAGAACACCGCTGCGAACCGCTCCGGCGCCACTTCGCCGCGGACCTTCACCTCATCAAGCACCGCAATCGCCGCCGCCAGAGCAAACGCCAACTCTTGCTCCGGTGTCGCGCCTGCTTCCTGTAAATGGTAGGAGCAGACATTCATCGCGTTCCACTTCGGGATCGCGTCGAGGCTCCAGGCGATCGTGTCGGCCGTCAGCTTCAAGCTCGGGGCAGGCGGAAAGATGTAGGTGCCGCGCGAGAGGTATTCTTTCAGGATGTCGTTCTGCGTGGTGCCGGTGAGCTTGTGCGGATCGGCGCCTTGCTCTTCCGCCAGTGACACATATAGCGCCAGCAGCCACGCGGCGGGGGCGTTGATCGTCATCGACGTATTCATCTGATCGAGCGGAATGCCGTCGAACAGCGATCGCAAGTCGCCCAGATGCCCGACCGGCACGCCGACTTTGCCGACTTCGCCGCGCGCCAGAATATGATCGCTGTCGTAGCCAGTCTGCGTCGGTAGATCGAATGCGACCGACAAGCCGGTCTGCCCCTTTGCCAGGTTCGCCCGGTAAAGCTTGTTCGACTCCGTAGGCGTGGAGTGGCCCGCATAGGTACGGAAGATCCACGGTGGATCGGGGCTGTGTTGGAACGACGGCATGCGACTCCGAGGAAACACGCGCTACCGCCAGGCCGCAAGCGTATTGTTGCGTTGCAGCAGACCCCTCCGCGCCGCTAGCGCACGTGGCGAGTTTCGGCGCTCATCAAGCGCGTTAACCTAGCGTGCATTGCGCAGCCCCTGAGAGGTCATCTTCTTGACGCTTGGCGCCTTTCGGTTTCATTGTGCGCCGCAGCAAAATCACGAGGCCGGCGTCATGACACAACCCAATTTGAAGGCGGTGAAGGATATTTACGACGTCGGCGAGATTCCGCCTGCGTATCACGTGCCTGAAAAGATGTGGGCGTGGGCGATCCGCAAGGAGCGCCACGGCCGCCCCGCCAAAGCTATGCAGCTTGAGCAGGTGCCGGTGCCAGTGTGCGGCGAAGATGAAGCGCTCGTGCTCGTGATGGCTGCCGGCGTGAACTATAACGGCGTTTGGGCTGCACTTGGTGAGCCGCTTTCTCCGTTGGACGTCCACAAGCAGCCCTATCACGTGGCCGGCTCCGACGCGTCCGGCATCGTCTGGGCCGTTGGCGCGAAGGTGAAGCGCTGGAAGCCGGGCGACGAAGTCGTCATCCACTGCAATCAGGACGATGGCGACGACGAAGAGTGCAACGGTGGCGATCCGATGTTCTCCACCAGCCAGCGCATCTGGGGCTATGAAACCACCGACGGCTCCTTCGCTCAATTCTGCAAAGTGCAAGCGCGCCAGATGATGCCGCGCCCGAAGCACCTCACTTGGGAAGAGAGCGCATGCTACACACTGACGCTCGCCACCGCCTATCGCATGCTGTTCGGCTGGCGTCCGAACGTGCTGCGTCCCGGCCAGAACGTGCTGGTGTGGGGCGCGAGCGGCGGCCTCGGCGTCTTCGCGGTTCAACTTTGCGCCGTATCCGGCGCGCACGCGATCGGCGTCGTCTCTGACGACAGCAAAAAAGATTACGTGCTCTCGATGGGCGCGAAAGCGGTGCTGAACCGCAAGGACTTCAATTGTTGGGGCCAGCTCCCAACCGTGAACGGCCCGGAGTTCGGCGACTACATGAAAGAGAGCCGCAAGTTCGGCAAAGCCATCTGGGAGCACACTGGCGGCAAGGACGTCGACATCGTCTTCGAACACCCGGGAGAATCCACGTTCCCGGTCTCTGTGCTCGTCTGTAAGCGCGGCGGCATGGTGGTCATCTGCGCCGGCACCACCGGCTACAATCTCACCATGGACGCGCGCTTCCTCTGGATGCGCCAAAAGCGCGTGCAGGGCTCACACTTCGCCCACCTCTATCACGCCGCCCAAGCCAACCAGCTCGTCATCGACCGCCGCATTGATCCGGCCATGTCGGAGGTGCTCCCCTGGGACAAAATCCCGGACGCGCACGAAAAGATGCTCGATAACAAACACGCGCCAGGCAACATGGCCGTGCTCGTGAACGCGCAGCGGAGCGGGTTGCGGACGTGGGAAGACGTGCTGGAATTGAGCGGCGCGCGGACTTAGCCGGCCGTCGCGACGTCAGTCGCGCCTCAGGCTGAACGTGCCGCTCCAGCTTCCGTCATCGGTGCGCATTGTGCCCGAAAGCACACGACCGTTGACGCGGCCGGTGTAGGAGGCGCCCATGGTAGAGTCGCTTGCGCGGAAACGCCAAGTCACGTCGGCTCCGTTCTGATTCCAGGTATCGGCGGCACCGCCGCCCTGACCGTTCGATGAGAAGGTGCCATCTGCGTAGAAGGTGAAAGACGCTACGCCTGATCCGGACCCTCCAGTGAGCCATGTAACGTCGCCGCTCCAGGCGCCGGTGAGCGCTTGCGCCGCACGCTCCGCCGCCTGCCTCTGTTGGGCCTCCAACTGCGCGCGATCCGCCGCTTCACGCTGCGCGAGTTCGGTGGCCAATTGTTGCTGGGCGGCGTTGACAGCTTGGAAGGCGTCGTCGCGTTCGCGCTGAAGGCGCTCGCGCTCGTTGCGTTGCGCGTCGCTTTCGACAGCAGTTGTGGTTGTTTCCGAGGGTGCAGCGGATTCCGCCGTTTCATCAAACTGCGTGTCTTGCCCGCGTAAGTTGGACCACGCGAACCAACCTCCGCCTAGCAGGACGAGTGCCGCTACGGCAATCATCGCGACGCGGCCTATGTTATTCGTGGGCGCGGCGGCTGGCGGTGGCGCATAGACCTGCTGTCGGGGCGCAGCCGATGTAGGCGAGTCGCCCGCCATGTGCGAGACGATCCGGTCGAGTGCGGCGTTGCCGTCGCGGCCGAAATTGATCCACTGCGTGTTGCGCAAATAATAGTCGAGCCCCGGGCCGGGCTCGGTGTCGTCGACGCGGATGGGGATGAACGGCCTGCCGTAATGGCTGGCCAATTCCAATTCGCGCTTGATCGCCGCGGAGGCGTTGGCCGCGCGGCTCACGATCACGCCGCACGCCGCGCTCTCCTGAATGCCGCTGGTGATGGCCTCGGCGTAGATCGCGCGCGGCGGGATATCGCGCCCTGCGATCCAGCACGGCACGCCGCGCGCTTCCAGATGCGCGACGATGCGGTGCACAACCGCTTCGTCCTCGTTCGCATGGCTTATAAAGAGCCGCTGGTCGCTCATCCGCCCCCCGCCAAGGAACAGTAGCGACAGCAGAGCTTAGCGCAACGCTCGACATACGCCCTTCTCCGCGGGAGGCGGAGGTTGTCAGCGAGGTTCACGAGTGCCTCGCTCCGCTCGGACAGTTACTCCCTTAACCAGGAGAAGGGACGCGGACTAACCTGATTTTGCGCGCCACTAGCTATTTCCCGCAAAAGCGCCTACATCCCCCCTCATCGTTCTTCGTCGCGTTACGCTTTGTCCTCCGCTTTCGCGCCGGATTTTCTGCCGTTTTCCTTCGAGTTCGAGCCCGCCGGGGTGTTCCTGGGTGGGCAATCCGACCCTCAGGAGACGGTCATGGCCTCTGGCACAGTAAAATTCTTCAACACCACTAAGGGCTTCGGCTTCATCGCGCCGGATGGCGGTGGCGGCAAGGACGTGTTCGTCCACATTTCCGCCGTTGAGCGCGCCGGCCTCCGCGGCCTGGCCGATGGTCAAAAGGTGTCGTTCGACCTCGAAAAGGACCGTCAGGGCCGTGAGTCCGCGACGAACCTGAAGGTCGACTAAAGACTATGGCGATTGATGAGCGCATCGCGGGCTATTCCGACAAGGAACTCGGGTCGCTGCACGACAACGTGCGGCGGCTGGCGCAGACTGGCTCCACGGCGCAACGCGCCGAAGCCGAGCGCCTGATGCCGCTCATCGACGCCGAGCTTGCTGAACGCAAGGCGAGGGCGCCGGTGCGCAAGACGCCCGTTCGCAAAGCGGCAGCTAAGAAAAAAGCCGCGCCCGCCGCCGCGGAAGAATAGCGGTCGAGCGCAGCCGCGCACTCCACTTTTCGCAAATGATCGCGAGATGCCCGTGTCGACGCAGCCGCATGCGCGCCGCGTCGCTGACCCGTGCGGCAGTGCGCAATTGACCTCGTTGCGCGTGGGCGCTCCAATCTGGGTAATTCGGCGCGTGGTGGTAACGCGCGCCTGCGGGGGATTACCGAATGGTGCGTCTGATACTTGCGGGCTTAGCGCTCGTTCTCGTCGCGTTGGCGGGGTTCGTTGGCTACCGGACAATGTCGTTCACTGCGCCTCCACCGCCAGCCGACGTCGCCATCCCTGACACCAGCGCTTACACGATCGACGTGGCGACCGCCGCGGCGCACCTCAGCCAAGCCGTCCGCTTCCGTACCGTGTCATTGGTGACGCCGGAGGAGGACCGCACGCCGTTTACCGATTTCCAGGCCTGGATGATTGCGACCTACCCTGCCTTTAACGCAGTCGCGCGCCGCGAGACGGTGAACGACCTCACCGTCGTCTACACCTGGGAAGGCAGCGATCCCGGCCAGCCGCCGCTGCTTCTGCTCGCCCACCAAGACGTGGTCCCTGTGCCGGATGACACGCGCGCTGCATGGAGCGTCGATCCGTTTGGTGGCGAAATTCGCGACGATGCAGTTTGGGGTCGTGGCGCGATCGATGACAAAGGCTCGCTCGTATTGCTGCTCGAAGCGGCCGAATATCTCGCCAAGCAAGGCAAGCGCCCAGTGCGCACGATCATCTTCGCGTTCGGTCATGACGAAGAGATCGGCGGCACGGGAGGCGCGGCGCAGGTCGCAGCGTTGTTTCAGCAACGCGGCGTCCGCGCCTGGTTCGTGCTCGACGAAGGCATGGCCGCTGTCACCGAGCATCCGCTCACCGGCGGTCCAGCTTCGATGATCGGCATCTCAGAACGTGGCTTCGGCACGCTGCGTGTGCACGCCACCGGAGAACCCGGCCACTCCTCGATGCCGCCGCCGGAAACGGCGGTCTCGCTTGTCTCGGAAGCCGTCGTCCGTATTCACGCCATGCCGCTCGAGCAACGCCTCGAAGGCGGCCCGGCGATCGACATGATGCGCGCGCTGGCGCCGGAAATTTCGTTCACCAACCGCATGGCGATCGCCAACGAATGGCTGTTTGCACCGCTATTGCGCCAGCGTTTGTCGCAAGACCGCAGCGCTCGTGCGCTGATGGGCACCACGGTCGCACCGACCATGATCAATGGCGGTGTCCGTCCGAATGTCCTGCCTGCCGAGGCGACGGCGATGATCAATTATCGATTCCATCCGCGCGATACCGCGGCCGAAATCCTGGAGCGCGCCCGCGCCGAAATTTCTGATCTCGAAGGCGTCGACGTCGATTGGGCCGAACCACCGCGCGAAGCAACGCCGACCTCCAGCACCACCAGCACCAGCTACGCTCTGCTGGCAGCGCTTTCGAGCGCGGTGATCCCCGATGCGCCGGTGGCGCCGACCCTGGTTCTCGCCGGCACGGATTCGAGAAACTATTCGGACGTGGCCGAAAACGTGTATCGCTTCCAGCCAATGCTGTTTGAGAGCAACGATCTCGCCGGCATTCACGGCGTCAACGAACACCTCAGTTTCGCCAATCTCGAGCGCACAATCCGATTTTATATCGGCCTCATGGAAGCAGGAGCGATGCAATGATCCGGACAGCACTGTTCGCCGCGGCGCTCGCGCTTGCCGCATGCGCGCCCTCACAGGAAACCAAGCACGAGGAGCCGACGCCGGTGGCAACCAACGACGCCGTTCCAGCACCAACGCCAAACGATGTCGCGACGCACATCACGGCCGAACAGAACGGCCAGATTGTCAATGTCAGCGTTAACGAGCGCTTCGCCATCGAACTGGTTGGCGTGCCAACCGCCGGTTATGTCTGGGCGCCCGCGCAAGTACCCGCCTTCATCACCCGCGCCGGTGAGGCCTCAGGCAACACCACCCAAGCGCAGAGCCAACCGGGCTTTGTCGGCGGCAATCATTGGGAAGTAACGATGTTCTCCGCGACCATCGCAGGCTCCGGCGACATCGTCATGGAGCAGCGCCGCCCGTGGGAAGGCGCAAGCGAAGCGCCGAACGCGAGCTTCCGCGTGACCATAGTCGCACAATAGCTTGGTCTTCCTCGCGCAGACCCTGCTCTTCATGCTGGCCGTCGGCGGCATTGTGAGCTGCACGTTGGCGTTCATCTTTTTTGCCGGTGGGGCGATGAATAAGGCCCGCCGGGCCGATATGCGCCGCCGCCGCTGGGTTTTGGCTGCGCTTTCGCTGTGCGGGATCGTCGCATCCGCCGCGCTAGGCTTTGTCGGCATCCCCACGATCCTGTATCTCGCACAGCAATGAGCGAGCTTTTACGGGACCTCTGGTACTTCGCCGCGACCTCGCGCGAGCTGAAGCGCGGCGGGATGTTCCGCCGCGAAATCCTTGGCGAGCCGGTGCTGCTTGGCCGCGACGAAGAGGGCAAAGCGTTTGCGCTCCGCGACATTTGCCCCCATCGCGCCGTCCCGCTCTCCGCTGGCCGCATCGTCGCTGAGAATGGCGTGCAAACAGTCGAGTGCCCGTACCACGGTTGGCGCTACGGGACGCAGGACGGAATTTGCAAACTGATCCCGTCGCTGGTGACGGACCAGTCATACGAAGCCAATCGCATCCGCGTGCGCCGCTTTCCCACATATGAAGCAAATGGTGTCGTGCTCGCGTTCGTTTCGTCTGATCCGCGCTCTACCGAAAGTCCGCCGCCGCCACCGGACTTCGATCTTGGCGATTTCGCTGAACCGAAATTCGTGATCGATCGCATCTTTGCAGCAAACATGGACAATGCCGTCGTCGGTCTGATGGACCCAGCGCACGTGCCATACGTCCATAACCAATGGTGGTGGCGTCCGCCGAGCACCGGCCGGCGGTTAAAGCAAAAGCGCTTTGTGCCGCGTGAGCGCGGATGGGCGATCGAACGTCACGCGCCGAGCGGCAATTCGCTCGCCTATCGCATGCTGTTCGGCGGCAACGTGACGACCGAAATTTCGTTCATGCTGCCCGGCTTCCGCTGGGAGGTCGTTGAGAACGAAAAGGCGCGCCTCTTCACGCTGACCTTCCTCACCCCTGAGAATGAGACCTCCACGCGCATCACACAAGTGACGTACTGGAAGAACGCGCCGTTGCTCGATTTGATGAAGCCGATCCTGATCCCCGCCGGTCGCGAATTCCTCGATCAGGATGGCCGCATGGTCGACCTGCAAAACACTGGCCTCGAATACAGCCCGACAATGCTCTGGATCGATGACATCGACGTCCAGGCAAAATGGTACCTGAAGCTCAAGCGCAAATGGACCAAGAGCCGCGAAGAAGAACGCGACTTCATGAACCCGATCGAGCCAACGACTTTGAGCTGGATGAGCTGACCGTTAACGCGGAAGTAGAACGACCGGAATTGTGAACGCGCGCGGGTCGGTGTTGTCGGCCGGCATGTCCTCTTCCAGCACCAGCATCGCTTGTGTTTCTTGCGTTACGACAAACACCAGCTCGGCGCGATAGGGCACGGGCTGCTCAGTCACCGTCTCACCAGAAGAACGCGCGGGCGCCTCGGCAAGCACGGTGCCGTCGGCGGCGACCAGCTTCACCGGAAACTGCGCCTCGAAGAACCAATCGCCGGGCGCTGTGCCTTCGACGACCAGCGCGCTCGTGACGCGCGCGCCAGAGACCGGCGCGTTGATGACAACGGGAACGGTTGCGGCTTCAACGGTCGTTGCCGGAGTTTCCGATTGTTGCGGCTCAGAGCAGGCCGCGAGCGCCAAAACGGCGGCGATGATCAGTAGGCGCGTAGTGCGAAGCATACTCATTCTCTCCGAAGGCTTCCTCTATCAGCTGAGGTGGTGGCGGCAAGAGGGCGAGCGTATAGCGAGCGAGCGGCAAGGCGAACGGACATCAAAATGGCGCGCATTCATCGCGAGTACCACGTTGCGGATCGCATCGGCTGGCTGCGCGCCTCGGTGCTCGGCGCCAATGACGGCATCGTTTCGACCGCGAGCCTCATTGCTGGTGTCGCCGCTGCCTCCGCTGGGCGCAGCGACATTCTGTTGGCGGGCATCGCTGGGCTTTTTGCTGGTGCAATGTCGATGGCCGCCGGCGAGTTTGTGTCCGTCAGTTCACAGTCCGATGGCGAGAGAGCGGACCTTGCACGCGAGCAGCGGGAACTGGCCGACGATCCAGATTTCGAGCTCGAGGAATTGAGTAACATTTATATCGGTCGCGGAGTTGAGCCCGCGCTAGCGCGTCAAGTCGCAGCGCAAATGACAGCTAAAGATGCGCTTGCGGCGCACGCACGCGACGAGTTGGGCATCTCGCACGCCGCACGGGCGCGCCCGGTGCAAGCCGCCGCCGCATCGGCAACGTCATTTGCCGTTGGCGCTGCATTGCCGCTGGTCGTTGCGGCGAGCGCGCCACTGGGCGTGCTGCCATGGGCGGTGACGGTGTCCTCACTCTTGTTTCTCGCACTGCTGGGATTCTGGAGCGCGCGTATGTCAGGCTCGAAGCCGCTCGTTCCCGTCGCGCGCGTGGTGTTTTGGGGCGCGGTTGCGATGGCTATAACGGCGGGCGCCGGCGCGCTGTTCGGCGCCGTCGTTTAGGGCGCGCTGTAAATGGCCTTTGCGACTTCTTCTTCGCGACGCTCTGCGATGATGCGGCGGGCGACGTCGTCGGGCACGCCGACGCCGTTGAGGAGCGCTTCGCCCAATTGAAGCGCGGCTTCGATCGAATCCGGACTAGCGAGGGCGGCCCCGGCGGCATGCAAACGGCGCGCGTGTTCCGCGTCGCGGGCGCGTGCAAAGACGGGGATATGCGGCCAGGCGCGGCGAGCCTCGGCAACGATGCGCTCAACTGCATCGGGATCATTGATCGTCACCACGATCGCAGCTGCATGCGCGGCGCCCACACTTTCAAGGGTTTGCGCGTTAGAAGCATCGCCGAAGTGAACCGGCCGTCCTTCGTCACGGAGCTTTGAAACCGCGGCGGCGTCGCCCTCGATGCCGACGTGTGGAATTTCCTGCGCGCTCAATATGTCTGCGAGCGTTGCGCCCACGCGGCCGAAGCCAGCGATCACGACGTGGCCGCTTTCCTTTGCGGCGTCCGGAGGCGGCGATGCATCGCCGGTGCGCGCGATGCTGCGCGCCACCCGAGCGCCAAGGCTGGCGACGATCGGTGTCACGAAGATCGAAAGCGCGGTAACGATGAGCATATAAGCGGCGGTATCGGCCGGTATAGCGCCGCCCGCGCGCGCGGCGGCGATGACGACAAACGCGAACTCGCCCGATTGGCCGAGCAACAGGCCTATCTGAATCGCGCGCGGCCATGTAAAGTCGAACATCCGTGCGAGCGACGCGATGATGGCGCCTTTCACCGCAAAGAGCCCGGCGACGCCGGTCAGGATTAGCATCGGCTCGCTCAGCAGCATCGAAATGTCGATCTGCATGCCAACAGTGACAAAGAACAGCCCGAGCAGCAGATCCTTGAACGGCTCGAGGTCGGTCTCGATTTGGTGTCGAAATTCGGTTTCCGCGAGCAAGAGCCCAGCCAGAAACGCGCCAAGCGCTGCAGACAGTCCCGCCATTTGGGCCGCGCCCGCCATGCCGATGGCGGCGAGGAAAGCGGCGGCAATAAAAATTTCGCGGCTATCGACAGCGGCCACCCAACGAAACAATGGCCGTAACAGCAAGCGGCCGATGACGATGATCGCCCCAAGCGAGAAGAGTGCGGTCAAAAGCGCAACCCCCACTCGATCGCCGAACGCGCCGCCGCTTGGGCTCAAGGCTGCGACCACGAACAAGATCGGGACGACCATGAGGTCCTGCATCAGCAGAATAGAGAAGCTGGCGCGTCCCACCGGCGTCGTGATTTGGCTGCGCTCGCGCAGGAGCTGCAGTACGAGCGCCGTGGATGAGAGCGCAAAGGCGAGGCCAAGCACGGCGGCGACGGCGAAGGTGTTGCCGAACGCCAATGCAATGCCGCCGATCGCCAAAGTGCAGAGTGACACCTGCAAGAAACCAAGACCGAACACAAAGCGCCGCAGCGCCCACAAGCGCTCGAACGAGACCTCAAGCCCGATGACAAACAGAAGAAAGACGACGCCGAGCTCAGCCAGCAGGAGCGTCCCTTCGGATTGTTCGAATTCGAACGCAGCGAGCCACGGCCAGCCGACCGCCAAGCGTCCCAGCACCTGCGGACCCATGGCCACGCCGATGATGAGAAAGCCCATGACTGTGCTGATCTTCGCTTTCTTCAACGCCGGGATCAGCACGCAGGTAGCGCCCAAAAACACCAGCGCCTGGGTCAGGACTTCGTTTCCGCCGCTCCCGTGCTCCATTCGTTTCGCTCCCAAAGTGCGGCACAGCGCCGGTTCGCGTGGCGTCGCCCCTTTCGCAACTGCGAGAAAGTCGGTTTAGTGCCCTGACTCGCGAGGGATTGCATGGGCGCTGACCTGATAACGCAACTGGAAACCGCTGCTGGCGCCGCGGGCGCCTACGCCGATGCGGCGAAAGCGGCTGTGCGGCCGCTCGTAAGCAAAAATGGCAAGCTCGATCGCGTTGCACTCGATCGCGAGCAGCACATCGTCCACGGTCTCGCCTGGGTTGCGACCTACGCTGAGACGTTGCGTGAGGTGCACGATTGGGCGCGCGCGCTGAATGACGCCGGCAAGTTCGGCGAAACGGAACAATTGCTCGCGAAATTGCTGGCGGCAGAATACGTGGCGCAACTCGCCGGCGGCGTGCCGATGACGCAGGTCGAAACCATCCGCCCAGCTGATTTCGGCATCGATGCGCCGCCAGTGTCACTGCGGGTCATGCAAACGGAGAAGACGCGCCTCGCCGCGTTGCTTCACGACAGCCAAGGCCGGGCAACCTTCGAAAACACCAATCTCGACGCCGACCTCGAAATGATCCGCGATCAGTTCCGCGGCTTCGCCGACGACAGGATCATGCCGTATGCGCACGGCTGGCACTGCAACGACGAACTGATCCCGATCGAGATCGTTGAGGAGATGGGCGCGCTGGGTGTGTTCGGCCTGACCATCCCGGAAGAGTTTGGCGGTTCGGGGCTCGGCAAGACAGCGATGTGCGTCGTCTCGGAAGAGCTGTCGCGCGCCTGGATCGGCACCGGCTCGCTTGGCACGCGCAGCGAGATCGCCGCTGAGCTGATCCTGATCGGCGGTACGGCTGAGCAAAAGGCCGAATGGCTGCCGAAACTCGCCAGCGCCGAAATCCTGCCGACAGCGGTTTTCACCGAGCCCAACACCGGCAGCGACCTTGGCTCGCTACGCACCCGTGCCGTGAAAGACGGCGATGCCTACGTTGTGACCGGTAACAAAACCTGGATCACACACGCCGCCCGCGCCGATGTGATGACGCTGCTGGTGCGAACAGATCCGAACACGAGCGGCTTCAACGGCCTCTCCATGCTGCTGGCGCCGAAACAGCGCGGCGGCGACGCGCAACCATTCCCAACGCCAGGCATGAGCGGCGGCGAGATCGAGGTCATCGGCTATCGCGGCATGAAGGAATACGAGATCGGCTTCGACGGCTTCAGAGTTCCGATCGCGAATCTTCTCGGCGGCGTCGAAGGTCAAGGTTTTAAGCAATTGATGGCGACGTTTGAAAGCGCGCGTATCCAAACCGCAGCGCGCGCCGTTGGCGTGGCCCAGAGCGCTTTGGAACTTGGGTTGAAATACGCCATCGACCGCAAGCAGTTCGGCCAGGAGATTTTCCACTTCCCGCGCGTGTCGAACAAGCTCGTGATGATCGCGGCGGAACTCATGGCGACGCGTCAGATCACCTATTTTGCCGCGCGCCGGAAGGATAGCGGCAAGCGTTGCGATCTCGAAGCCGGCATGGCGAAGCTCTTGGCGGCGCGCGTTGCCTGGGCTGCGGCTGATAATGCGTTGCAGATCCACGGCGGCAACGGCTTTGCCGTCGAGTACCCGATCAGCCGCGTTCTGGCCGATGCGCGCATTCTCAACATTTTCGAAGGCGCCGGCGAAATCCAAGCCATGGTGATCGGACGAAGATTGCTGGAAGACGGCGTCAACTAGAGCTATCAGGACGTCGAAGGTCGGAGTTCGCAGATGCGGTTTGGATTTGTCTTGGTCGCACTCGCGCTCGGCGCCTGCACACAGCAGCCTGTCGCGTATGGCCCGGACGTTGAGCGCAACTTCATGACCGCCTGCGAAAATCAGGGCTCGCCCAACGCGCTCTGTTCGTGCACGTGGGACAAGATCGAAGCGAACATCACGCCGGGGGATTTCGCGGCGCTTGAATCGATGCCTGGACCGCAGCGTGAGGCGCATCCGCTGACCGCCCAGATCAGCGGTTATGTCGCCGATTGCAACGCCAGCCTCATGCCGCACATCGAGCCCGCCGAAGACGATCCGGTTCCAGGACCCTAAAGTTTAACGACGTTCGCGCTGTTCAATCTTAACGCTGTTCGGGGCATACTGCTCCGTATCGCGCGGCAAGTTTTGCCGAGCGGGGAGCCTAAGCGATGCGTTTGGCGATCGCAGCCTTTGTAGGCGCACTGATGTTGGCTTCGTGCGGTGAGCACGCGCCGAACCCCTATCCGCAAAGCGCCCACGAGCGCTTCTCGATGTCATGCCCGCCCGATAGCGCGGTGTGCACGTGTACCTGGGACAAGATCACTCGTTCGGTGACGTACGACGAGTACGAAGCGGCGCTCGCGCGCTTTCGTGATACGGGGCTCATGGAGCCCCGTATCACGCGCGCGCGTACGCAGTGTTTAGAGCGTCACCGCGAGTAGCGGCTACTTCTTCTTGCCAATCACGGCATCGACGCTCCACGGGCCCGGGCCCGTTGCGGCGATGTAGAGGAAGACGAAACAGAACAAGATCGCGGCGTCGCCGCCATTTTGAACTGGATACGTCGCTTGCGACGCGTGGCCGATGAAGTATGCCGCCGCCATTTGGCCGGAGGACACAAAGGCCGCCGGCCGCGTGAAAAGACCGAGCGCGATCAACGCGCCGCCGACAAGCTCGATGACGCCGGCGATCCAGATCAGTGATCCCATTTCGGGCGGCTGCGCGAACATCTCAGTCGGCGGGAAACCAAGCAGCTTGGTCATGCCGTGCGCCAAGAACAAAAGCCCACTCATGATGCGCAACGCGCTCAAGAGTTGCGGCGAGAAGCGATCCAAAAAGCCCATATGCGATCTCCCTGAGCGCGCAAGGGTGCGGGCGCCCGTTAAGGGCGTCAACGCATATCGATGATGTGGGTTCAGGAAGGGCGGCGGCTTTGTAGGGCTGCGAATAAAGTTCCGTCATCGAGCAGGTCAAGCTCGCCGCCCACAGGCACGCCATGTGAAAGCCGGCTTACAGCGACGCTCAGCGGCGCAAGGCGCTCAGCCAGGTAATGCGACGTCGTCTGGCCATCGACCGTGGCTGAGAGCGCGAGGATCACTTCGCGCACGCCCGGCGCATTTGCGCGTTCCAGCAACTTGGCGATGCGGAGATCGTCGGGCCGCACGCCGTCTAGCGCCGAGAGCGTGCCGCCGAGCACGTGATAACGTCCCTTGAAGGCGCCCGCGCGTTCCAGCGCCCAAACATCGCCGACTTCAGCGACGACGCAGATCAAGCCATCGTCGCGATCCGCCGCTGAGCACAGCATGCATGGGTCTTGCGTATCGAGCGCACCGCAATTGGAGCAGGCGCGCACTTTCTCCGCCGCTTCGCCAAGCGCCGCCGCGAGCGGGATCATGAGCTGATCCTTGCGCTTCAACAGCTGCAGCGCCGCCCGCCGCGCCGAGCGCGGCCCAAGCCCAGGCACCTTCGCGAGCAACGCGATCAGCGCTTCAATCTCGGGCGCAGCGATGATGGATTTGGAGCGCATCAGCCTTAAGGTTGGTCGGCGTCTGCCGGATGCAACAGCGTGATCTCGTTGCGCGCGCCAGGCTGATAGCGTGCCGTCACTTGCTGACCGTTCGCGGCGACGATCTCTTCAGTGATGTAGTATTCAAAGCTTCGCGCTGCGCCTTGGGCGTCTGTCACGGTGATGACGTCCGGCAGATCGCTTGCCGTTACCGCCTCGGCGCCACTGAGAACCCCTGTGATGGAAGGGGCGTCCGCAGCTGGGGCTGGCGTGTCTGCGGGAAGCAACGAAGCGCCTGCGGCTGTGCGCAGGTCAGTCAACGCCAGGTCTTCCGTGGTCGTGTAGTAGGCGATGACGTTCTGCCCCGAAAAGTTGGCAGGCTGTTGGCTGTTCAGGTCGGCGCCGCCCTCGGCATTCAGGTAGAGCGCGATTGGCGCGCCGGACTCCGGTTGAATCGTGACCGTAAATAATGGGTAGGCGCCGTCTTCGACTTGGGTGACGGCGCCATCGATGCGCGTTTCACCTTCTGCAGGTGCGCGAACGTCTGCGCTCGGCGGAGCGGCCGGCGTGCACGCGACGACCAGTGCAGCGGTTGCTGCGAGCATGAAATTGCGCATCTTGATTTTCCTTGGGGTGTCTGCGGCTCAGAACGGCATCTTGAAGCCGGGCAAGATGCCCAGGCCGCCGCTCAGGCCCTTCATCTCTTCGTTCTGAGTGTCTTCAAGCTTGCGGCGCGCATCGTCGTGCGCGGCCTTGATCAGGTCTTCCAGAATTTCGCGTTCCTCGGCGGCCATGAGCGAGGGATCGATGCTGATGCTCAAAAGTGCGTTTTTGCCGGTGATACGCAACTTCACCATGCCGCCGCCCGACGAGCCTTCGACTTCCAGCGCTTCGAGCTTCTTTTGGGCCTCGTTGATCTTGGCCTGCATCTGCTGGGCCTGGCGCATGATCTGCGAGATGTCTTTCATCGGTCGGCTTCCTTCTTGCGCGACGGCGTGGCGGGCGCGTTCGGCGCGGGCATCGGCACAACATCACCGCTCGCGGCGCTCTCATCCACGGGGTTCGTCACCTTGGAGATTTCGGCGCCCGGAAAGAGCTTGATCGCCTGAGCAACGAACGGATGTTTCTTCAACTCATCGAGCTGTCGTTCCTGTTCGCGCTTGCGTTTGTCCGCGAGGCTTTCGACAGGCGCTGCGCTCTCGGCAGTCGAGCGGATTTTCCATTCGAACGGCGTGTGCTCCTCAAGAAAGGCCTTCAGCCGCCGTACCATGTCGCGCGGGTGATCGGGGCTGGCGACAAAGACCAGTTCGCCTTGCGGCGCGAAGCGAACGACCTTCAGCCGGTCGAGCGCGACTTCGAGTTCGACATCGTTCTCGAACTTGATGCGCTCCATAACTTCATCGAAGGTCGCGAACGGCGTTTCTGGCTGAGGCTTCTCCTCGAGCGCCGGCGCCTCGCCGGCATTGTTCATGGGCGCCGTGTTCACAGGTGCGCTTTTGTCAGACGGCGACGCCGCCGCTGCAGGTGAGGCGCCGGCGCTCCAAGCGGACGGTCCATCGCGCAACATGCGCGCGGCGTCTTCTGGCGGCGGCAGCGATTGCGCAGCGCAGACCCGCACCATCGCCATCTCCAAGGCAGCGATCGGATCGGGCGCTTTTCCGGCTTCTTCGAGCGCCTTCAGTAGCATTTGCCACAGCCGTGAGAGTTGCGCAGGCGACAGTTTCCCAGCGAGCCCGCGCACGCGCGCGACCCAATCAGCGCCGCCAATGATGCGCGCATCGGCGCCAAGCGCCTGCGCGCGGGCGGCTTCGTGGCCGATGTCGAGCAAGTCCCGTAGGATCAATGCCGGATCGGCGCCGCTGTCGTACTGACTGCGGACTTCACTGATCGCGGTTTTCGCGTCGCCCTTGGCGATGGCGTCAAAGAGATCGAGCACCCGGCCACGGTCAGCGAGGCCAAGCATGTCGCGCACATCTGCTGCGGTGACGTTCGCGCCCGGCTTTTGCACCAAAGCCTGATCGAGCAGCGAGAGCCCGTCGCGCGCCGAGCCTTCGGCGGCTCGTGCAATCAGCGCCAAGCCGTCCGCATCGACCTTTACGCCTTCCTTGGCGCAGATATTGGCGAGGTGCGTCGCCAGCCGCTCGCTATCGATGCGCTTCAAATCGAAGCGTTGGCAGCGCGACAGAACTGTGACCGGCACTTTGCGGATTTCCGTCGTCGCGAACATGAACTTCACGTGCGGCGGCGGCTCTTCCAGTGTCTTCAGCAGCCCGTTGAAGGCCTGTGTCGACAGCATGTGAACTTCGTCGATGATGTAGATCTTGAACCGCGCCATCACCGGCGCGTAGCGAACGCTATCCAGAATTTCGCGAATATCGTTGATGCCGGTGCGGGAGGCAGCATCCATCTCGAACACGTCCGGATGGCGGCTCTCCATGATCGCTTGGCAATGCTCGCCCGGCGGATCGAGTTCGATGCTGGGATGATCGATGCCGCCGCGCTTGTAGTTAAGCGCGCGCGCCAAGAGCCGGGCGGTGGTCGTCTTGCCGACACCACGGACGCCCGTCAGCATCGTCGCGTGCGGAATGCGGCCGAGCGTGAAGGAATTGGCGATGGTGCGGACCATCGCTTCTTGACCGATCAAGTCCTCGAATGTCTTCGGACGGTATTTTCGCGCCAGAACGACATAGCCAGGACCGGTCGTATCGTCGCCGAAAAGGCCGGGGGGAGTGGATTCGCTCACGCCCTGAAACCTAAGGATTTTGCGGGGAATTGCGACTCCCAGCGGCGGCGGCGTTGGCGGCTCGTTTACGCTCCACCGATTACCCTCTGAATCTGTACGGTTTCGTCCTCGAAACGGGCCGGGAGAAGGTATGATCTCGCCAGAGACCTCGCGCCGCATCTGGACCATGACGATCCGCCGCTTCGTAGAGGTGGCTTGGTCGCATCACGGTCCGCTGCGTTACATCTCGGTCGGTTTGACCCCCATCCTCGTTGCGCTGCTTGTGCCGGGGTATTGGTGGGCGGGTTGCTCGCTGGGCGCAGTCATCGGCGTCGTCATCGATTTACGGGCGCAAGGCGCATTTGCCCGGCTCTCGCAACAGCTCGAGCACATGGACGAGGCGGCGCTGCAGGCCGCGATCCGCAAATATGTATGGGCGCTCGCCGGGATCACCGCCGCTTACATTGTCCCGTACGCGGCATTGGCGTTTGCGCCCCAGCCTGCGCCTGTCATTGGTTTGCTGTTCGCCGCGGGCGGCGCGCTCATCTGTGCGACGTTGCACGTCATGACGCGGACGATGATTTTTTACACCATCCCCTCGGTAATCCTCGCATTGGTGCTCAATGCGGGCGCGCTGGCGCAAGGCGGCAACGCGATCGTGCTTGCCGTGATGGCCGGCCTGTTCGGCGCCAACGCCATTATTGCTGCGCGCTCCGGCGCCAAGAGTTTTGGCCAGCTGATCAAATCGCGGCTAAACGCCGAAGAGGCGGCAGAAGATCTTGAACGTCGCGTCAGTGAACGCACGGCGCAACTGGTAGCCGCCACCAAGCGCGCGCAGGCGGCCAACAAGGCGAAGTCCATGTTCCTTGCGAACATGAGCCACGAACTGCGCACTCCACTGAACGCCGTCATCGGCTATTCCGAAATCATCGAGGAAGATCTCGATAGCGGCGACACCTCTTCGAGCGCCGCCGATCTTGGCAAGATCAGAGGTTCGGCCAGTCACCTGCTGACCTTGATCAACGAAATCCTCGACCTGTCGCGCATCGAATCCGGCAAGCTTGAACTGAAGCCCGCCCTGTTCGATATCGAGACGCTGCTGCGCGGCGCCATGGATACAGTAAAGCCGACGGCCGTGAAAAATCGCACGACCTGCCAGATCAATCTCGCGCCGGGCATTGGCCCGATGAATGCCGATGAAACGCGCGTGCGCCAATGCGTCCTCAACCTGCTCTCGAACGCGGCGAAGTTCACTCATAATGGCGCTATCGCGCTGGATATGCGGCCCTGCCGGATCGGCCGGGCGCGTGGTGTGGCGATCTCAGTCAAGGACACAGGCCCTGGCATCAGTGCTGAAAATCAGATCCGGTTGTTTCAGCCCTTCATGCAAATCGACAACACCAAGACACGCGCCCACGATGGCGCAGGGCTTGGTTTGGTCATCACGCGACGCCTCGCTCGCGCCATGGGCGGCGACGTCCAAGTCTCAAGCAAGCTCGGTCAAGGCTCGACGTTCACGGTCTACTTGCCGCTCGACGCCGCAAGTGCGCAGCCCGTGGCAGCCTAGTTGCCCAGGAAAACCAGCTTCACATAAGACCGATACTGCATGATCTGCCGCGGAAGCAGGCTCGGATCGTGCAAGCTTTTCGACAGAATGATGCCGCCATCGGCGACGGCCGACAGCATGTCCGCCATATCATCTAGATTGACTTCGACCCGCGGCGGATAGCGCGCGACAATCTGGTCTAGCCGATCACGGAAGCGCTGCCGCCAAATGCGATGGCCCTCAGTGGTCATGTCGCGGACTTCGCGGCTGAACAGGAAGTCTTGATAAACGTAGGACGCGATCAAGCAGCCTGGATGTCCGTTCGGCAGGTCGCCCATCAAGTCGGCAAACAGCTTCAGGAAGATAAGAAAGGCGTGCAGCGGGTCTTCGCTGAGCTCGTCAGCTTGCGTGAACAGCTGGTCGAACACCTTCCACTCATTGTCGGTGTAACGCTGCAGCAGAGCTTTCGCGAGATCGTTCTTGTCACGAAAATGATAGAAGAACCCGGACTTGGTGATGCCCGCCTCGCAGATGATCTCGTCGATCGAAGTCGAGGCGAAGCCTTTGTGGAGCACCGCTTCCTGAGCGATATCCATGATGCGTTCGCGGGTCTGTTCGCCTTTGCTGAGCGTTTGAGTTTGGATGCTCATCGCCTTCATTCCTAAGCGCGCGCGAGGCCGCGCGCGCCATCTCTAAAACTGTACCGCTAGTACTGTACTCTAGGTGCGGTTCTCCCGCGTTTGTCATTTCGCCGATGCGGCAAATCTCTGATGCGACGCCCGTAACATCGTCATTCTATTGCGAAAAAATCAAAGCGCCGGCGCCGCACCATAAGTTTTCTATCTCTCCGGCACGCGCAGGAATAGTCCTTTCGCCAGCGCCGCGCACTGTGTTCGGCGCGTTGAATGGATGAAAACGCCATGTCTCGTGGCCTCGCTTTCTTGGTGTCTGTCGTCGTGTTTTGGAATGCTGCGGCGGCAGCACTCACACTGACCGTGGCGCGCACGCCGCTGCTCTGACGCCGATTTACCAACCTCACCTTCCTCCCCGGAGTTCTCCTATGTTGAAAGACCGCTACGGCAACGACGCCTCCACCGCCTCGCACGCCGCCATGGCGCACTACAACATCGCACTCGATCTCATTCGCCTCTATCGCGGCGATCCGATTGCGGCGCTCGACGCCGCGCTTGCCGAAGACCCTGACTTCGGCGGCGCCTGGGCCGCGCGCGCCGGCTTGCTCGTGCAGCAAACCGACAAGGCCTACGCCGAGGAAACGGCGAAGAGTCTTCGCGCTGGCGCCGCCGCCAACCTCAACGACCGCGAACGCCGGCACCTGCAAGCGGCGCGGGATTGGGCGGAAGGGCGCTACAATGAGGGCACGGCGCGGCTCGCGCGCATTGCCCAAGAGAATCCGCGCGACCTCCTGGCGCTGCAATACGCGCATGTCGGCTGCTTTTTCCTCGGTATGCAGGCGGAGCTACGCGATTGGCCGCTACAGGCGTTGCGCGCC
Source organism: Caulobacteraceae bacterium (assembly GCA_031379735.1). Taxonomy (GTDB): domain Bacteria; phylum Pseudomonadota; class Alphaproteobacteria; order Caulobacterales; family Aquidulcibacteraceae; genus Vitreimonas. The sequence goes on from JANNFK010000069.1 coordinate 41,591, forward strand.
TTCAGCAAGGGCGAAGACGGCCACAGCTACATCCAAGGCATGGCCGCGTTTGGCCTTGAAGAATGCGGCGATTATGCCCGCGCCGACATTTATGGCCGCCAGGCGGTGGAGGCCGATCCGCGTGATGGTTGGGCCGTGCATGCGGTGGCGCACGTCAATGAGATGCGCGGCGATCTCGACGCCGGCATTCCGTGGCTTGCTGACAATGCGCATCTGTGGGCGCCCGAAAGCGGCTTCTCGTATCACAATTGGTGGCACCTTGCTTTGCTCTACCTCGATAACGGCGATATCCCGGAGGTGTTGAGGTTGTTTGACGAAAAGATCCGCCCCGATCCCAATGCGCAAGTCGTGCTCGAATGGGTTGATGCATCCGCATTGCTTTGGCGGCTCTATCTCGAAGGCGTCGGCGTCGGCGATCGCTTCGAGACACTGGCGACGTGCTGGCAACGCGCAGGCGAGGACGCGATCTACGCGTTTAACGATCTGCACGCCATGGCCTTCCTCGGCGCCGGCCGCGCCGCCGATGCGGAGCGTACGCTGAAAGCCATGCGTGCGGCCGCGGTCGACGGTGGCGACAACGCCTACATGACGCGCAAAGTCGGCCTGCCGCTGGCAGAAGGGTTCATCGCCTTCGAGGCGGGGCGCTACAATGATGCCGTAGAGAAGATCGCGTCCACACGCGGCCTTGCGCAGCGCTTTGGCGGCAGCCACGCGCAACGCGACATCCTTTCGCTCACGGCATTTCACGCAGCACTGCGCGGCGGGTTTGCCGAGACGGCCGAAGCGTTCGCCGCCGAGCGGCTCGCGCATAAGCCGCAGAGTCCGTGGGCCGGCCGCCTCGCTGCCCGCGCCCGCGAACTCGGCGCAAAACGGGCGGCCTGATCACGGGTTTCGCGCAATTGGGGAAAGTGCAGACAGGACAGCGACCCGTACGCAACCCGTTATGGCTGCTTCCTTCCGGATCTGACCAGGTTGGCGGGGCGGCCGTCCGCCGCCTGCCTGCGCGCCCCATATCGCCTTTGAGCGTGCGGTAGGCAACCGGGAACGGGTGCGGCGCAAGTGCGTTCTTCCCGTGTCCAACCACAAGAAGAGGCCGCCCCAGCGGGCGGAAACCGCGATGCTGCGCACCCTGGTCTTTGCCCTAGCGATTGGTTTGCCCGGTTTGGCCGCGGCGGAGGAATTTCCGCAGTCGGCTCAAGGCGTGGAGGTCCGCGGCGACGATGGGACCGTGGTGGGCCGTGTGTCCTCGGTCGAGCGCAACGCCGATGGCGACATCGTCGCCGTCGAGATTCCAGGCATGGAGCCCGGCGACGCGCCGTACGCCCCAAGCGATCTGGTCGCCGAAAATCAGCGCGAGCAACTTATCCGCGTCCGCGACAACGGCGAGCGCCAGCGCCAGAACGAGAGCGGAATCTTTGAGCACCGTGTGCTGCGCTAAGCGCGTAGCCGCAGCAACGGCAGACCCGCCAACACGAAGCCCAAACCAAACAGCGCGCCCGCGAGCGGCATGCCGTAGGCGCTGAGCGGCGGAATATAGTTCAGCACGCCGACAGCGATCACGCTGCCGATCCAGCAAAAGGTCGGCGCCAGTGGTTTTTCGCCCGATCGTATCCACGCCAAGCTCAAGCCAATTAGCGCGATCGCCAGCACGGCGGCGCCCTGCTCATACGTGCTGAAGCCAAACGGATCAGAGTCCGGTCCGCCGATAAAGGAGAGGGCGGCGACAGCAACGCAAAAGCTCGTCAGCCCGAGAAAACCCAGCCGCTCCGCCCGCTGCAGATAAATCCCGATCAGCCCCAACAGCAGCAGGATATCGATGCCAGTGTAGAGCCATTCCAGCGTCACCGGATCCTGGATCAACGGAAACGAAGTCGCGATGCGTAAAAGGCCGCCGGCAATGGCGGCAAGTCCGGCAAGGCGATAAAGCGCCGCGTAATTCATGTTTTGCGGTTTAGCCCCCGAGCCCACAGCAATCCAGCGAGCCGCGCGGTCAATGGGATAGCGCGCTTCGCCTGTAATCTGCGCTTAGCTGCGCTCAATCCCTAACCCCTTGTTTTGACTACCGCCGCCCAGTGCGTTTGCTTGACGAAAAGCCCGGTCCTTCATACCTCATGGAGCCATGGCTCTTCGTTCCATCCTGATCGCGCCCGATCCGCGGCTGAAGCAAAAGTCCGAACCTCTTGAAGGTCCGGTTACGGACGCACATCGCGCCCTCATGGATGACATGCTGGAGACGATGTACGAGGCGCCTGGTATCGGCCTCGCCGCGATCCAGGTCGGCGAGCCGCTACGCATTATCGTGATGGACCTTTCGCCCGAGGGCGAACCCAAGGCGCCTCGTTATTTCGTCAATCCCGAAATTCTGTGGAAGTCGGAGGAGATGGCGCCATACGAAGAAGGCTGCCTCTCAGTTCCGGATATCTATGACGACGTCGAGCGTCCCGCGCGCGTAAAGCTCCGTTACATGGATTATAGTGGCAAGCAGATCGAAGAGGATGGCGAAGGCCTTTTTGCAGTGTGCATTCAGCACGAAATGGATCATCTCGAAGGCGTATTGTTCATCGACCACTTGTCGCGCCTCAAGAAGGAAAAGGCGCTGTCGAAACTGAAGAAGGCCCGCAAGGCCGCCGAAGAGAACAAAGAACACCGCCTGTAGAGCGCGGTTTTTCGGCATCTGGGTCTTTCGCCGGCAGCCAAAGCCTCTATTCTCCGCCTCGATTTTTGACCGGCGCGCTTTCCGCGCCTCTTCCCCGGGGGTCTCCATGACTGAAGCGTTTGGCGGTTATGTCTGCACATCAGCGGCCATCGACGCGGCGATTGCCGCGCGTTCGATGCTGTCGCATCCGTTCTACCAAGCCTGGGAAGAAGGGACGCTGACGAAGGACGCGCTGCGCGCCTATGCGCGTCAGTATTTCCACCACGTCGAAGCCTTCCCCCGCGCCGTCAGCGCCGTGCACGCAAACTGCCCGTACGAGGCGGGCCGCCGCTTGCTCGCCGAGAACCTCGCCGAAGAAGAAGGCCTTGGCGAAGGCAAGGACGATCACGCGAAGCTCTGGCTCGATTTCGCCGCCGGCATGGGCGCGGATGAAACCGAAGTGCGCGCCGTATCGGTGAACGCCGAAACGCAAGTTTTGATCGCCGCCTTCCGTAATCTCTCGCGCAAGTCTTACGCCTCAGGCCTTGGCGCGCTCTACGCCTATGAAAGCCAATTGCCGGCGATCGCCAAGACCAAGATCGAAGGCTTGGTTGCGCGCTACGACGTCACCGAGGAAAGCACGCTGAAGTTCTTCCAAGTGCACGAGTACGCAGATGTCGAGCACGCTGATGTCTGCCGCGAATTGCTCGACGCGCTGCCGGAAGCCGAACGGGCCGAAGCCCACGCCGCGGCTTGCGAGCTGGCGGAAGCGCTCCGCACGTTTCTCTCCGGCATGCAACGCGAAACCGGCATGGTGTGCTGAGCTAGCGCGCTGTTACGTGCTTTGGGCCGCCATCTGAAGCGGTGCGCGGTTCGATCGTTTCATCAGGGGAGATTGGCGCTGCCGGTTTCCCCTGAGCGAAAAATTCCAGCTCCGCGTTGAGCGCGCCTCCGAGCAAGAACACCAAAGCCGTCACATAAAGCCACAGCAGCAGCGCCACGACGCTCGCCAGCGAGCCGTAAGCTGCGCCAAACCCCGGAAACTCGCGCAGCGCAAACGTCAGCGCGCTCGATGCCAGCAGCCACAGGATCGGCGTCGCGATCGCGCCCGGCCACAACCATTTCCAAGGCGGCGGCCGGCGTCGCGGTCCCCACCGATAAAGAATGAGCGCGACCGCAATCGCTGCGCCGCCAAGCACTGGCCAGCGAAGCCCGAGCAGCAACACTTCCATGCCGCTCTCGACATTAATGAACGTCAGTACCACCGGCGCGACGCCCATGAGCACAACGGCGAGCACACTGAGACCGATGCCGTAGAGCGTGAACATCCCTGCAGCAACGTAGCGCTGCAACGCCCGGCGCTTCTCGGCGCGGCGGTTCACCGCCGTCAGCGCCATCAGCACCCAGCGCGTGCCTTGCACGGCGCTCCACAATGCCAGCACGAGGTTGAACAGTGCGCCGAGCGCCAAGCCATCGCTGCTCTGGTTGAGCAATCGCATGACTTGATCGTGGATGATGGTCACCACCGCATCTGGCGCGACGCCCCCGAATGCGGTGATCTGGTCGCCCAGCCAAGCCGGATCGCCAAAAATGCCAACGAACGCCACGACCGCGGCGATGCCGGGGATCACGGCCATTAACCCGAAGAACGCCACGCCCGCGGAGATCAGCGCCAAATTGGCGCGCTCCGCGGTCGCCGACACGCCCTGCAGCACGCACCACCATTGCGCGACCGTCAACGAAAGCGGGCTGGTTGTCGGCGGCGGCGATGTTGGGCAGGCGTCTGCACTCATGAAGCAAAAACCGGAACCGCCGGTCTGAGGTTCCGCTTTCGATTGCGTAAACGCCGTAAAATCAGGCATGTCGCGCGCAATGACGCTTCGTCTCGCCTTTATGGGGTCGCCCACCTTCGCACTGCCAACGCTCGAAGCGTTGATTGAGGCGGGACACGAGATTGCCTGCGTCTATTCCCAGCCGCCGCGACCAGCTGGCCGTGGCAAGCAAGAGCGGCCAACGCCGGTGCACGTCTTCGCCGCCGCGCGCGGCATTGAAATTCGTACGCCGAAGAGCTTGAAGAAGCCGCCGGAGCAAGAGGCGTTCGCGACGCTCAATGTCGATCTGGTGATCGTCGTCGCCTACGGCCTCATCTTGCCGAAAGCCATCCTCGACGCGCCCAAGTACGGCGCGCTCAATCTCCACGGGTCGCTGCTGCCGCGCTGGCGCGGTGCGGCGCCCATCCAGCGCGCCCTGATGGCCGGTGATAGCGTCACCGGCGTTCAGGTGATGCGGATGGAAGAGGGTCTCGACGCCGGCGCCGTGCTCGCCACAGCCGAAACGCCAATCGCGTTCGACGACACAACGCAGACTTTGCACGATCGGCTCTCGGCGCTCGGCGCTTGCCTGATGCGCGACACGCTCGTCAAACTTGAACGCGGCGAAACCATTGAGACGCCGCAGGCAGAAGCGGGCGTCACCTATGCCCACAAGATCACGCCCGCCGAGACCCGCATTGATTGGACCCGCCCCGCCCGCGAAATCGACTTATTGATCCGGGGCCTGTCGCCGGCGCCTGGTGCTTGGTTCGAGTGGGAGGGCGCCCGCATGAAAGCGTTGCTTTCGCGGCTTGGTCAGGGTTCCGGCGCGCCTGGAGAGGCGCTGGACGACAATCTGCTCATTGCCTGCGGGGACGGCGCCGTGCGTTTGCTCACAATTCAGCGCGAGGGGCGTGGCCCGCTTGCAGCAGAAACATTTTTGCGCGGCCAAGCGGTCCCCGCAGGCGCGCGGCTTGCTTGAGCCGGACCGCAGCGGCGGCTAAGTAACGCCCGAGAGGGATTTGCCGCATGATGTTACGCGTTGCCTTGGTTGCTCTGGCGCTGGCTGTGGCCGGCTGCAATCAGCAATCCTCGACCACCGACACCGCCGCGTCCGGCCCGCAACTCGATGCGCCCGCGCCCGAGAGCGAACCGTCCCGCACGTTCGCTGCGTCCAACGACGCAGCGCGCGCCGTTGCAAGCGAACTCACTGTGTCCGTGACGCAAGAACTGCCCGACGCCGCCGACGCCGATATTCAAGAGCGCCTGTCACTGCGTGGCGGCAACGGCTTGAACGTCAACGCCGCCGTCACCGGCGCGATCTCGCCGGCGACGCAAGTCGGCGGGCAGACGCTGCGCGCGCTTCTGGGGCTTGCGGTCGAAGAGCCGCAGGTGCTGGTCTACCGCGTGAGTGACGCCGCCGGTTCGCCGGGCCTCTGCACCGAAGGGACGCCGGCCTACGTCGTCGTCTGGGAGCCAACCACACCCGGCGATGTCTCGATGAAAATTTTGGGCGTTACCGGTGGCGCGCCAGGCGCGGTCGATTCACGCGCCTGCCAGCTGCTCGAGTACCGGCGCTCGTAAGGGCGCGATGCGCTACAAACTCACGATCGAGTACGACGGCGGCCCGTTCCAAGGCTGGCAGCGCCTGCCGGATGCGCCAAGCGTTCAGGGCGCGCTGGAAGACGCCGTCGAAAAACTGACCGGCGTGCGCAGCGAAGTCCTCGGCGCCGGCCGCACCGATTCCGGCGTCCACGCGACGGGTCAAGTCGCACATGTCGATATCGAGAAACCGTTCGATGCGTTCAAGCTTTCAGAAGCGCTCAACGCGCATTTGCGTCCGCATCCGATTTCAGTGCTGCAGGCTGAAAACGCCGATGCAGCGTTTCACGCGCGTTTCGCCGCGGTGCGGCGGCACTACACTTACACTGTCGTGAACCGGCGCGCCCCGCTCGCCTTGGAGCGCGGCAAGGCATGGCGCATAGGGCTGGAGTTGGACATCGGCGCCATGAACCGCGCTGCAGCCACGCTGATAGGCAAGCATGACTTCACTACCTTCCGTGACACCCGCTGCCAAGCGAAGACGCCGGTCAAAACGCTCGACGCGGTGGCCGCGATCAAGTCTGGAGACAGAGTCGCCCTCACGTTCGTCGCGCAAAGTTTTCTACACCGCCAAGTGCGCTCAATGGTGGGCACATTGGTCGAAGTCGGCTTGGGCAAAATGAGCACAGAAGAGGTCGCCGCGGCCCTTGCCGCCAAGGACCGCGCGCAATGCGGACCCGTCGCACCGCCGGACGGCTTGTGCCTCACGCGCGTCGACTACGCGAAATAGCGCTTCAACACCGCTTCATAGCAATGCGCCAACTTGCGCACGTCGTCGACCGCGCAATGTTCGTCGACCATGTGCGCCGTCTCATTGCGCAATCCGAGCTCAGCGACGGGGCAATAGAGGCGGAAGAACCGCGCATCTGAGGTGCCCCCTGTAGTCGCGAGCGCAGGCTCGATTCCAAACGCCTCTTTCACGGACGCACGCAGCAAATCGGTGAACGGTCCAGGGTCGGTGTAGAACGCCAAACTCTGCGAGCTGATCGTCCGCGAATAAGTCGTGCCAGCCTTCGCCGCCGCCGCATTCGCGGTTTCATCAATCCACGCGAGCAGCGTGTCCGCGGTGTGATTGGTGTTGAAGCGGATATTGAGCTTCGCCGCCGCCCGTTGCGCGATGACATTGTGCGCCGCGTTGCCAACATCGATGCTGGTGACTTCCAAGTTCGACGGATCAAAGCCCGGCGCGCCATCGTCCAGGCGCCGCGCCTTCAGCAGCGCCAACGTGTCCACCAGCGGCGACACCGGATTATGCGCGCGATGCGGGTAGGCGACGTGGCCTTGCTTGCCATCCATGGTGATCACGACATTCAAGCTGCCGCGACGGCCGTTCTTGATCACATCGCCGACCCGCGTTTCACTCGTCGGCTCGCCGACAAGACAGTGATCGATTTTTTCTCCCTCAGCGGTCAGTGCTTCCAGCACGCGCTTCGTGCCATCTACTGCCGGGCCTTCTTCGTCGCACGTCAACAAAAACGAGATCGAACCTTTCGGCGCGCCGCCGCGCAGAAAGTTCTCGGTCGCTGCGATCATAGCGGCGATGGCGGTCTTCATGTCGGTCGCGCCGCGGCCATAGAGCAAACCGTCACGCACTTGCGCATCGAACGGATCGCTCGCCCAACCCGTACCTGGCGGCACCACATCGAGATGACCCGCAAAGCAAAAGTTCGGCGCAGCATCGCCGAAGCGCGCGTAGAGATTGTCCACAAGGCCAAACTTGTAGCGCTTCACACGAAAGTCGAGCGCCTCAAGCGTCGTCTGCGCCAAGTCCATCACACCCGCTTCGTCGGGTGTAACCGAAGGTCGTCGCATTAGGGCTTGGGCGAGCGGGAGCGGATCAGTAAGAGTGTGGGCATCCATGCACCTGCTCTAGCCGCACGCGCGGCGGCGCAAAAGGGGGAACGCCATGAGCGACGTCGCGCAGGCTGAGATTGCGCCGGTTGAAGCCTCACGCCGGATCAAGACGCTGGATGTCCTGCGCGGTCTCGCAATTCTCGGGATACTGGCGGTCAACGCGCCGTTCTTTTCAGCGCCGTGGCAGGCGGCGCTGAACCCGACGCTCGACCCGCTGGCGATCAACGACGCCAACGCCTGGTCGTGGTTCGTGCCTCACGTATTCTTCGAAGTGAAGTTCATCACTCTCTTTTCGCTCTTGTTTGGTGCGAGCTTGTTTTTGGTGGGCGGTGAGCGCCGCGACGCGGAGCGGGGCAGGGTCCTACATCGGCGGCTGGGCTGGATGTTCTTGTTCGGCATCATCCATGGCATGGCGATCTGGTATGGCGACATTCTGCTCGTTTATTCCATCGCAGGCGCCATCGTGATGTTTGCGCGCTCCTGGAAACCACGCACGCTGATGATTACGGGTGTGAGCATTTACGCGCTCCTCCACGGAATTGGAATTTTGGGCGGTGCGGCTATTGGGTTCGCGCCCGCCGAGGCGCTGGAGGAAATTCGAACGCAGATGTGGTCGCCTCCGGTGCAAAGTCTCGAAGCGACGATCGCCGGATTTGGCGGCTCTTTCCTAGATTCATTGCGCGCCAATTTCTCCGCCTGGACCGACCTTGCGCCCTACGACCTGTTCAACGCCGTGCCGCGCACCATCGGTGTGATGATGATCGGTTTGGCGCTGTTTAAATGGGGCTTCCTGAGCGGCAACGCGCCGGTTTGGGCTTATTGGGTCGTGTCTGCCATTGGCGCCGCAGCTTTGGCGGCAGTCGCGTATCAAGCGCGGTTCAACTATGCTGCGGGCTTCGAGTTCATTCACATGCAATCGCGCGGCTCGCTCGTAAACCCAACGCTTTCTATCCTGATCACGCTCCTTTACGCGAGCTTGCTCATTCTCTGCGTGAAGACTGGCGCTCTTAGCTTTCTCACCAATGCATTGGCGCCGGTCGGGCAGATGGCGTTTACGAATTACATCGCGCAAAGCGTGATTATGACCGCGATCTTTTACGGCGGCCGCGGGCTTGGGCTTTACGGCGAAGTCAGCCGCGAAACGTTGATCTTCATCGTCGCTGGTGTTTGGCTGCTGCAGCTGATCTGGTCGCCGCTCTGGTTGTCGCGCTTCAAGATGGGTCCGCTTGAGTGGGTGTGGCGCCGCTTGAGCTACGGCAAGCCGCTTGCCATCGGCAAAGCCGCTGTCGCATAATTCGCAAAACAAGGGAGAGAACCAATGAGGAAAATTCTCGCAAGCCTCGCAATCGGCGTTGCTTTGATCGCAAATCCCGCCTTCGCGGGCACGATGGACAACACGTACGGCAACACCATCGTTGTGACCTATGCGAACGGCAGCCAGGCGCTTTACCATTTCAACGCCGACGGCACCTTCACCGGCGTTGCGCCGGGCGGTTCGCAAATGGCCGGCCGCTACACGGCGGAAGGCGATCAACTCTGCCTCATTCCGCCGAACGGCCAAGCGCCACAGTGCACCGCGATCGCGGCCGACAAGAATGTCGGCGACACGTGGACTCAAAATGCTACGGACGGTTCCGAAATCAGCGTTGAACTCCGCGCTGGGCGCTAGTCGCGCAGTAATTCATTCACCCCGGTCTTCGCGCGCGTTTGTGCATCGACACGTTTGACGATCACGACGCACGCGAGGCTCGGCCCGCCCTTCGGATCAGGCAGTGCGCCTGGCACGACGACTGAATAGGCTGGCACTTCGCCACGAAATTGCTCGCCAGTGGCGCGGTCGATGATCCTGGTCGATTGGCTGATAAACGTCCCCATCGCCAGCACCGCGCCTTCGCGCACGATCACGCCTTCGGCCACTTCGGAGCGCGCCCCGATAAAGCAGCCATCTTCGATGATCGTCGGATTGGCTTGCAATGGCTCAAGCACGCCGCCAATGCCTGCGCCGCCCGAGATGTGCACATGTCTGCCGATCTGCGCGCACGAGCCCACGGTGGCCCACGTATCGATCATCGACCCTTCATCAACATAAGCGCCGATGTTCACGAAGCTCGGCATCAGCACCACGTTCTTGCCGACAAAGCTGCCGCGGCGCGCGACAGCGCCTGGCACGGCGCGGAAGCCGGCCTTCTCAAACGCCGCATCACTCCAGCCCAGAAATTTTGAAGGGACCTTGTCCCAGTAGGGGCCGGGCGAAGGATCGCCATTGCCGCCGGCTGCGCCGATCAATTGGTTGGCGCTGATGCGGAAGGAGAGCAGCACCGCCTTCTTCAGCCACTGATGCGTTTCCCAAACGCCGTCCGCATTCCGTGTCGCGACCCGCACCTGGCCGCTGTCGAGCAGCGCCAGCGCCGCATCGATCGCATCGACGTCCGCGCCCTTGCTCTTCGGCGAAAGCTGGTCGCGCCGGTCCCAAGCGGCTTCGATTTGCGGGGCGAGATCACTGCTCATGGGCGCCAGAGCTACCGCGTTTGGGCATCCAAAGCCAAGCGCAGAAGCGCCTTCACGTCCGGCGCCCAGTGGTCGAGATACGGTGGGCGTGGCTCAGGGTGAACCACACCGACGAGCGCCGTTGCAAAGCCCATGTCGTGCGCAGGTTCGAGATTGTAGAGCGTGTCTTCGATCAGGATCGCGCCGCGGGCGTTGAAACCGCAATGCGCCAGCAGCCGTTCATAACATCCGCGCTGCGGCTTCGGTGTCAATTCCGCCATCTCGATGTCAAACACCGTGTCAAACAACCCATCGAGTCTCAGACTCGTCAGCACGCGCTCGGCGTGACCACCGCCGCCATTGGTGAAAATGATCCGCCGCCCCGGCAGGCGCTCAATCAGCCCGCGCAGCTCAGCATCGGGCGCCAGCACGGAATGATCCGCCTGATGCACATCAAGCAGGAAGTCGCGCGCATCGACGTCGTGATGGCGCATCAGGCCAACCACTGTCGCGCCGTATTGATGGAAGTAGCGTTCGCGGACTTCGAGTGCGCGCGCGGTATTGAAACCCGTAGCGCGCTCGATATAGCGCGTCATTCTCTCGCCGATCTCGTCGTAAAGCGCGCGGGCCGGGTAGAGCGTGTTATCGAGATCGAACACCCAGGTGCGGATGCCCGCGAAGCTCATTCTCCGCGGTTCTGGGTTGGCGCCGCCGGCGGGTCGAGGCCGCGGCGCGGTGCAGTTGAACTTGGCGCATCGCCCACATCGCCTGCAGCTGGCGTCAATTGGCGAGGCATCACGCCGGCTTCGAGGAAGTCACGCTCTTCGAAGTCCACCACGAGGCCGTCGCGATTGCGCGCACCGATGCGGGTGAAGAGCGCGGTTTGATAGTAACGCGTATCGCAATGCTCGCGGCCAAGGATCGCGAAGCGTGCGGGACTCGTGCAGAACGGCTCTCCGCCAGCCGCGAGGTAGCGCGGCCCGTTCGGTGAATCGAGCGACGCATAGACGTAATAGACTTCCTGGATTAGCACTTCGTCGATGGTGCGGACGCAACCCGCCGGAGCCAGCGCCCACCAACCCCGGCTTTCCCAGCCTTCGCCACGGCGACGCGCGATCGCCGTCCAGACGCGGCCGCGCGTGCGGTTGCACAGCGTCAGGCCAACTTGTCCGGCGCGGCGGCGCGCTGCCGTTTCGAGCGCGTCGATCAGCTGATCTTGGCTCGCGCTCGGCGCCAGACGTGCGGTCGTGCGGAATTGCGCGATGGCGCTGGCGATGCGGCGGGGGTCGACGCCGCCACGGCCTTCGCGCACATCAAACCCAGCATCCTCAAGCAGGCGCTGCAAGCCAAGCTGGCGTGAACGCGATTGCGAGTACTGGTTCGCCTCGGAGAATGACGTCCGCCAGCTGTCGCGCTTGTTGATCAACACGCGGCGAAATCGGCGTCCTTCATAGCTATCGGTGCAACGCGGCGGATTTTCGATTTGGAATTGCCGCGTCGGGTCCACGCAAAGGACCGCTTCGCCCGTCCATTGCTGGCGGCCGCCGCGATGCGCGGAGGAGGTGCGCGCGTAAAGGTAGTGCGTGCCGCGCGCAAGCGGCGCGCTAACGGCGATGCGGCATTCGCCTGGGCGCAGACGCGTCCAGCCTTGCACCTGGATCGAGCGTCCATCCGGGCGGCCCGTGGCTGCTTCGAGCACGTACGTTGTCTCGTTGCAGATCTGCCAGCCGTTCGGCGCGCGCTGTTGCTGCTGCGCAACCGCGTTGCCCGCAAACGCGAGCGCCGCGACGGATACAACCGCCGCCAGCGCAGCGAACGCGCCGCGTTTACTGAATAAGCGTGCCAGCGCCATGTTCGGTGAATAATTCCATGAGCAGGACGTGCGGCGTGCGCCCGTCGAGAATGACAGCAGCTTCGACGCCCTGGTCGAGAGCGGCGATACAAGTTTCGAGTTTCGGGATCATGCCGCCCGTCGCGGTGCCGTCGTCGATTAATTTGCGAGCATCGGCGACAGACATCTCACGGATTAGATCGCCTTCTTTGTCGAGCACGCCGGGAATATCGGAGAGCAGGATGAAGCGCTTGGCCGAGAGCGCTTTGGCGATCGCGCCGGCGGCGGTGTCGGCGTTGATGTTATAGGTCTTGCCGTCTTCGGCGACGCCGATTGGCGCAATCACCGGGATGTAGTCCTCAGGCGCGTTGATCAACGCTTGGATCAATGTCGGGTCGACATCGATCGGCTCGCCGACAAATCCCAGATCGACGACTTGCTCGATCATGCTGTCGGGGTCTTTGCGCGTGCGTACGGCTTTCTCGCATGTGATCAGCCGTGCATCTTTGCCCGAGAGACCAACGCCACGGACATCAGCTTCGCGGCCCGCGGAGGTGATCAGGTGCGCCAGCTCTTTGTTGACGCTGCCAGACAGCACCATCTCCGCGACTTCCATGGTCTCGGCGTCGGTCACGCGCAGCCCGTCCACAAATTGAGATTTCACGCCTGCCCGGTCGAGCATGCGGCTAATCTGCGGACCACCGCCGTGCACGACGACGGGGTGCAGACCAACGAGCTTCAAAAGGACGACGTCTGCGGCGAATTTGCGGGCAGTTTCAGTATCGCCCATGGCGTGGCCGCCATATTTCACGACCACAATCTCGCGGTCGTAGATCTGGATGAATGGAAGGGCCTCCGCGAGCGTTTTCGCCGCGGTCAAACCTTCTTCCAGCGCTGCTTGGCGATCTTTGGGGGGAAGCTTGCTCACCCGCGGTTCCTAAGCGGTAACGCCCTTCAGGCCAAGGCCGCGATTTCAGCGCGCAGAAGGTCCATCCCCAGCCCCGTATCACTAGACGTCACGATAATATCGGGGTGCACGGCGGGGCGCTTTGCGGTCGCGGTGCGCATCGCCGCGGCCGTCGCTGCGATTTCAGTTGGCTTCACCTTGTCGGCCTTGGTCAGCACGAGTTGGTAGGTAACCGCCGCCTTATCGAGCGCGTCCATGACATCCTTGTCATCCGGCTTCAGGCCGTGACGCCCGTCAATGAGCAGGATCACCCGTTTCAACGTCGTGCGTCCGCGCAGATAGTCGCGAGTCAGCGCTGTCCAGCGCCCGATCTCGGATTTCGGCGCTTTAGCGTAGCCGTACCCGGGAAGATCGACGAGGCGCAGGCGATCGCCCATGCGGAAGAAGTTGAGCTCGCGCGTGCGGCCGGGCTCCGTAGAAGCGCGCGCGAGTTTGTTGCGCCCTGTGAGGCCATTGATTAGCGACGACTTGCCGACATTCGAGCGCCCGGCGAACGCGATCTCCGGCACGTCCGCTTGCGGCAGATGCTCCATCCCCGGCACGCCGCGCTCGAACTCGATCGGCCCAGCAAACAGCAGTCTGCCGATCTCGATGCGCTCAGCCTCTGCTTCTTGCTCGGGTGTCATGGACTTAGTCTGCCGCTTTGGGTTCTCGTCCGAAGCGCTTCGCCAAGAACTTGTCGAGCTGCGTCTCTACGCCTTGCCTGCGCATGATCACGTATTGCTGCAGGATCGAGAGCGTGTTCGACCACGTCCAGTAGATGACGAGACCAGCCGGGAAGGCGGCGAACATCACTGTGAACAGAATTGGCAAGAAGCGGAAAATCTGCGCCTGCACCGGATCGGTAGGTGGCGGCGAAAGCGCTTGCAGCGCCATCATCGAGACGCCGTAGAAAATCGGCCACAGACCAATCATCAAGAACGCCGGCAATGTCCACGGCAACAATCCAAACAGGTTGAACAGCGACGTTGGATCCGGCGCCGAAAGGTCGTGCACCCAGCCCACGAACGGCTCGTGGCGCATTTCAATAGTCACGGTCAGCGTTTTGTAGAGCGCGAAGAACACTGGAATCTGCAGCAATATCGGAATGCAGCCTGCCACCGGGTTGATTTTCTCGGTTTGATAAAGTTTCAGAATTTCTTGTTGCTGACGCTGCTTGTCGGCGGCGTAGCGCTCCTGAACCTCTTTCATCTTCGGCTGCAGACCACGCATCTTCGCCATCGCCTTGAACGACTGATAGACGAGCGGAAACATCAGCATCTTGATGACGACGGTTGACGCCAAGATCGCGAGACCGAAATTGAAGACGATGCCCCAACCGGCGAAGGTCTGACCGAACCAGTGCAGCATCGCGAAGAAGGGCCGCGTCAAAAACCAGAAATTGCCCCAGTCGATAGCGTCGTCGAAGCGCGGGATGGGCGCTGCGCCGTTCGCTTCATCGCCGCTTTCGTAAGCACGCAGCAATTCGTAGCGCTTTGCGCCCGCAAAGAAGCGCTGCGTGTACGTGATCTCGCCACCAGCCGGCACTTCGCGCCAATCGCCGCGATAAGCGGCGCGATAGTCGTTGCGCCCGCCTTCGGTGTTGCTGTCGAAATAGACCGAAACCCGTTCGCTCTGATCCGGGATGATCGCCGCAAGCCAATAGTGCTCGGTGACGCCGAGCCAACCACCCGTACCTTGCGCTTCGTCGATACGCTCTTGTTCGCCGACGCGGCCGCGCACGCGGTCGCGTGCGTGATTGTCAGCGTCCTTGAAGGTCGTTTGGTGGCGCGTGTTGTTAGGCCCGAACGCGCCGATCATGCCTTGGTGCACAATCGGCTGATTGCGGAAATGCTCTGGCAGACCGTCACGGCGCACGGCGCCGAATGGGCGCACCTGAAGCGCCGCGCCGCTAGCATTGCGGACCGTGTCCTGGATCGCGAACATGAAGTGGTCATCGACTGAGATCGTGCGCTCGATAGTTTGGCCATTGCCTGCGTCGAACGTCAGTGTCACCGGCGTTGCCGGCGTCAGGCGCGAGCCTTCAGCGGCCGTCCACTGGCTGCGCGAATCCGACAGCGTGTTGGTCGCATCGCCCGATTGCGTTTCCCACCCGAAGAAAGCGTCGTGACCGAATTCGGTATTGATCGGCGAGAGCAGAGTGACTTCCGGGCTCGTCGGATCAATCGTCTGGCGATACTGGCGCAAGTTCAGGTCATCGATGCGCGCGCCCTGCAGCGAGATCGAGCCGTCGACTTCCGCAGTGTCGATAGTGATGCGCGCCGTCGAAACGCCGAGCGCTTGTTCGCGCGGTTGCGGGCCGCTTGTTGCCGGCGCCGGCGTGGCCGCGCCGCCTTCTTCGGCAATCTCGGAGGCTTGTTCGAGTTGTTGTTGTTCAGCCTGTGCGCGTTGCTCGGCGATGATGCGTTCGCGGTTTGGCGCATTATAAAAGAACTCGAACCCCAGCATGATCCCGATGGACAGCACGATCGCGATGATCACGTTGCGGGTCTCGTTCGGACCCATGCCGCCGCCTGGATTCTGCATCGGAGTTCAGTCGCTTTCGGTTGATTTTGCGGGAGCTTTGGCGCGTTTCGCGCCTTCCAGATCGGCGCGGAGCCTTATCAGTGCGTTTCCAAGATCGTCAAGCAAGGCAGGCCATGGCGCAGATGGGGTCTGTTGACGCGCCACCAAGACATAGTCGACGCCCGGCAGGCCATGTTCGGGCATTAACCGGCGTGCAGCCTCGCGAAGGCGGCGTTTTGCGCGGTTTCTCTCCACCGCACCGCCGACCTTTTTGGACGCTGTAAAGCCCACGCCGATCGGTCCAGCGGGCTCACGCCGGCGCGCCTCCACCAACAATCCAGGTCTAGACGCACGAAAACCCGCCCGCACAAACAGAAATTGTGCGCGCTTGGTCAGCCGTTGCATGGATGGGCCGGAGGTCATTTGGCCGGACTTCTAGCCCGGCGGAGGCGCTTAGGCCGAGAGCTTCTTGCGGCCCTTGTTGCGGCGGCGCGAAAGCACCTTTTGGCCGCCCTTGGTCGCCATACGGGCGCGGAAACCATGGCGGCGCTTACGAACGAGCCGGCTCGGCTGGTAGGTCCGCTTGGTGCTCACGACGACGCCTCAATACTTAAAAGGACCCTGGAGGGCCAGAAAATGAAGGGGCGGGAATTACCCTAGCCCCTCGGCAGCGTCAAGGATTAGGCCGGGACAAAAGCTCTGGCGATCAGGAAGACGATCGCGACGGCCCAAAGCGAGCCCAGAAATAGGATCGCATGCCGCTGGGGCGGCTTGAAGCGTGGTAACATGAAGGGGCTCCTTCCTGGCGGGCGGGAGTGCGACGTCTCTCGGCTGGCGGGGCCAAAGTTCCGGCGCCCAGATTATACACAGACTATGCCTCCTCAGGACGACGACCGCATGAATTCGCGGTTCAGTTCCGAAACGGGACCTCGCCTGACAAAAACCCCGACCTTGGGCTAGGGCTGTATGTGAATGAGCTTTCCCGACGATCCAGCGCGGCGCCGGAGCGACCCTTGGCGGCGCGCCCGGGAATTCGTCGATAGTCTGGCCGGCCGTCTCCTGGGCCTGACGGCGCTGGCGGTGATCGCGGGAGAGATTTTCGTCTTCGCCCCGGCTCTGGCCGGTTTCCACGAAGCCTGGCTGCGCGAGCGCATCAACCTCGCCCAGATCGCGGCCATCGCGCTCGAGGTCTCGCCCGACCTCAACATCACCGACGCCCTTGAATACGATCTGCTCGAAAACGCGCAGGTGCAGCGCGTCGCCATCCAGCGCGAAGGCGAACGCATCCTGCTGCTTGAAGATCCCAACGCCGCCAACAACGAAGTGCTGGTGCTTTATGACTACACGCGCGCCAGCGGCTGGCAGCGTTTTAGATGGGCGCTCGAGACCTTCTTCGCGCCGCCCGGCCGCGTGCTACGCGTGCTCTCGCGGCCGCGCTTCGAAAGCGGCGAGTTCGTCGAGATCGTTCTGAACGAAGCGCCGCTGAAAGATGCGGTGCTTCGCTTTGCCGAGCGTTTCGCCCGCGTCTCGATGCTGATCCTGATGGCGGCGGGCGCGCTTATTTATTTCACCCTGAGCGCGGCGTTCGTCCGGCCTATGCGCGATCTCACCGAAGCCATCGAGCGCTTCCGTGACAAGCCCGAAGACGTCTCGATCGCGTTCCCGCGCAGCCAGCGCCACGACGAGATCGGCCGCGCTCAGCGCGCTGCGGCGGATATGGCTGAGCAAGTGCGCAATTCCTTGCGCCAGAAAGAGCGCTTAGCCGCACTTGGCGCAGCCGTCGCGCGCATCGGTCACGATCTCCGCAACATGCTCTCGACCGCACAACTCGTGGCGGACCGCTTGGCGAAGTCTGAAGACCCTGCCGTCCGCCTGCTCGCGCCGCGTCTCGAGCGCACCATCGATCGCGCCGCAGGCCTTGCCGCGTCGACGCTGAAGTACGGTCGCGCCGACGAAGATCCGCCGGTGCTGCAACGCGTGGATGTCGCCGAGTCCACCGAGGAGGCGGCGGTGGAGTCTCTCATCGGCTTCGCAGACGTCGAATACCGCGCCGACGTTGAAGCCGGACTCGCCTGCCTCGCGGATCCCGATCACCTCCATCGCATCTTGGGCAATCTCATCCGCAACGCCGCGCAGGCGATGCAGGATCACCCGCGCCGCGACAAAACCCTGATTGTGCGCGCGGTCCGCGCAGAAGGGCGTTGTGAGATCGAGGTCGTCGATCACGGCCCAGGTGTGCGCGAAAGTTTACGCGAGCGTTTGTTCGAGCCGTTCGTGTCCGCCGCGCCGGAAGCGGGCGGCACCGGCCTCGGCCTCGCCATCGCCCGCGAACTCACCCGCTCAATGGGCGGCGAACTGCAACTCACCCGCACAGGCGCGGAAGGCACGACTTTCCGGATTACGCTGCCCGCAGCTTAGCGCGCTGGTGCAGGCGTAGGTGCAGGTACGCGCCCAACCGTACCTTCACGTCGCGGATCGGCGCCGCCCTCAAGCCCGCGCGGTGTCACCCGTATCGCTTGAATGCCGCTCACTTCACCGAGGCTCGTTTGCTGCAGTGACCAGCCACGCGCGGCCAGCGCATCGGCGATACCCGGCGGAAAGCGGCTAACCTCGGCGGCCACAGTGCTGGTGCGTGCCGTGGCGTTGCCGGCATTGATCGCCTCCTGCACCGGCAAGTTCCAATCGAAAATGCTGATCATGGTGCGCGCCGTATAACCGATGATCGACGAGCCGCCGGGTGAGCCGACGACCAGTTCCAAATCGCCGTCGCGATCGGTCACGATCACTGGCGTCATCGACGAGCGTGGCCGCTTGCCTGGCGCAACAGCATTCGCAACCGGGCGCCCGTTCAGTGTCGGCTGGAAGGAAAAATCCGTCAGTTGATTGTTGAGGAAAAAGCCATTGGTCATGCGCTGTGCGCCGAACAAGCTCTCAACCGTCGCGGTCAGTGACACCGCGTTGCCCCAACCATCGACAATCGCAATCTGCGTTGTGCCGTGATCGTCGCCCGCATCCGTGCCCCACATATTGTAGATGCCTTGCGTACCGATTGGCGCGCCCGGGTTCACGCGCTCCGGTGGCGCTTGCGCCACATCGATCAACATGGCGCGCGCGCTGAGATACTCAGGTGAGATCAGCTCCTGCGCCGGCACCGGCGCGAATTGGTTGTCTGCCATGTAATGATCGCGGTCTGCGTAGGCGAGGCGGCTCGCCCACAGGAACGCGGCCCAATCGTCGGCGCTGTTGACGCCTTCTGGTCGCGGACGCGCACGCTCGTACATGCCGAGAATAGCTATGACCGCGTTGCCCGAAGCCGGCGGCGCCGTTGAGCATACGCGATACGCCCGATAGGCGCCACAAATCGGCTCAAACCGCCGCGCCTGCGCGCTCTGCAAATCCGACAACGCCAGCGTGCCCCCACGCGGATTGCGCCGTGCGGTTGCGACAATGCCGTCTGCGATCGGCCCTTCGCTTAGCGCGCGCGGCCCTTGCTCCGCGATCGCGCGCAACGTTGCTGCGTATTCCGGATTGCGCAGCGTATCGCCCATTTGCAGAGGATTGCCTTGGCGATCGAAGAAGTAAGCGCGCGCTTCGAAGTCCGCGCGCAAGCGTCCGCCAGCACCGCCGGCATATGTAATGAATCCAGCAAGCCGCGGCGAAATCGCAAAACCAGTTTCCGCGAGCCGGATCGCCGGCTCGAACAAGCGCGCCCACGGCAAGCGACCATGATCATCGTGCGCAAACTTCAGCATAGAAATCAGCAGCGGCGTACCAATCGAACGCCCGCTTGCTTGCGCGTCGAGGAACGGCATCGGCCGTCCGCGTGCATCCAGAAACATGCTCGGCGTCGCACCTGCGGGCGCTACTTCGCGTCCGTCATAACCGCCAATGCTCTCGTTCGACGCATCGTAGAACAGCATGAAGCCGCCGCCGCCAATGCCCGACGATTGCGGCTCCACCAATCCCAGAACGAGTTCCGCCGCGATCGCGGCATCCACGGCGCTACCGCCTTCGCGCAAAATCTCAACCGCCGCGTCAACAGCGTGTGGGTTCGCCGCCGCCGCCATCGCTTCGCCGCGCGGCGGATTTTGTTGCGAGCTGCCCGGCATCGAGCCCGACGCGCACGCTGCAAGCGCCAAAGCGATCAGTGGCGCGGCAAGGCGCTTCAACGATAGCTTGCTAAACATCAGGACGCTTCCTACCAGAGCGGGTCAAACAACGCGAAAGACCACGCCTATGGCGCGTCCCGGCCCGAGCAATTCATTGAGTGATGTGGCCGGTTTGTCCATAGGTTGCGCCGAAGATACGAACGCGCTGACCGGCGTCACCGTGATCGTTCCGGACGCGCGTGCGGTCTGCGCCGTCGATGTACGCGGCGGTGGTCCCGGCACGCGCGAGACCGACGCGCTCTCGCCAGAAAATCTTGTCGACTCCGTCGATGCGCTCGTCTTTGCGGGCGGTTCCGTTTACGGTCTTGCCGCCGCGGATGGCGTGGCTGCTGCTATGGGCGCCGAGGGCAAAGGTTTTGCGCTGATCGATCTGCCGGGCGTGCCGCGCTCACCAGTGATCCCAGCTGCGATCCTCTACGACCTCGCCAACGGCGGTGACAAATCGTGGGGCGATCAACCGCCTTACAACGCGCTCGGCCGCAAAGCTTACGCAGCGCGAACGAACAACGTCGTACTTGGCAACGCCGGCGCAGGCTACGGAGCCATCGCCGGCGCGTTGAAAGGCGGTCAGGGCAGCGCCAGCATCGTCACGCAGGACGGCTTCACCGTGGCCGCCCTCGCATGCGTCAATTGCTGGGGCTCAACCACGATGCCGAACGCACGCGCCTTCTGGGCGCATCCGTTCGAAATCGATGGCGAGTTCGGCGCTGTTGCGTCTGACGCTCAATGCTTCGATGCGGAAGATTGGGGCGGCGCGAAATTCAATCCGCAACCACGCGCCAACACCACCATCGCCTGCATCGCCACCGACGCCACGCTCACTCCATCGGAAGCCAAACGCGTCGCACAGATGGCAAGCGCTGGCCTCGCCCGCGCCGTCCGCCCGGTGTTCGCACCGTTCGACGGCGATGTGGTGTTCACGCTCTCAACCGCCGCGCGTCCCATGTCCGAATCGCGAGTGCTTACGCTGGCCCGGCTCGGCGCCCTGGCGGCGGACTGCCTCGCCCGCGCCGTCGCCCGGGGCGTGCATGCGGCGCAAAGCGTCGGTGTGCATCGCGCTTGGCGCGATCTGAGCTAAGTCGCGCAAATGGCGCCGATCCACGTCAACCCCGACAAAGTGCGCACCTTCAAGGACGCTGACGCGTTCTACAAATGGCTCGGCAAACACCACGACCGCGAAGACGAAATTTGGATCAAGCTTCACAAGGCCGGATCGGGTCTGAAATCGATAACGGCAAAAGAGGCGATTGATGTCGTGCTCTGCTGGGGGTGGATCGACGGCGTGCGTAAAAGTTTCGATGAACAGAGCTTCCTGCAGCGTTACACGCCGCGCACCAAGAAAAGCATCTGGAGCAAGATCAACGTCGACAACGTCGCGCGCCTCATTCTTGAAGAGCGGATGACCCCGCACGGGGTAAAGCAAGTCGAAGCCGCAAAGGCCGATGGCCGCTGGCAGCGCGCCTACAAGGGCGGCAAGGACATGAAGATTCCGCCAGACCTTCAGTCCGCGATCGACGCTGAACCAAACGCTCTCGCCATGCTGAAGACTTTGAGCGCGCAGAACCGCTACGCGCTCGCCTTTCGCCTCCACAACATGAAGACTGACGCCGTTCGCAAGAAAAAGATCGCTGATTTCGTGGCGATGCTGAAGCGCGGCGAGACGATTTACCCGCAAGGCAAGAAGTAGGCGGATCGGGCCCCACGGCGGCCCGCTCTGGATCAGCATGCTCGGAGCAATGGCGCGCCCTAAGAGATTCGAACTCCTGACCCCCAGATTCGTAGTCTGGTGCTCTATCCAGCTGAGCTAAGGGCGCGCGAAGGGGGGGTGCATAGCGTCCGGTTTGGGCGCTGGCAAGGCGGCTGCGCGCCAAAGCGCCGGAAGGCGGCGAATTATGTCTGCAGGCCGGTCCCCGGGGGTTGCGGATTGCGGCTCTTGCGCGGTGGCGCCCGCTAGTGCGTGAGCCTCAGCTGCGAGATCGATTGACCAATATTGCGGAACGCTTCCTGAAGCGTGGCGCGGTCGTCGGCGAGATAGAAGTGGTCGTCATTGGTCGCGCATCGACGGAAGACCGACATCGCCGTCGCGTCGTTGTCGATGTGGAAGCCCACTGTGTAAACGATGATGTTGCGGTCCTTCATCGCGTTGCAGATGGCGATCGTCTGCGACGCAGATGAGCCGTTGGTGGCGTTGCAATTGGTGTGATCGGCGGTCGAGCCAGAACCGGTCAACGCGTCACGTGCGATCACGCCATTGCAGAAGGGCGAGTTGAATGCGCCGTCCGTCATCAGTACGACGATCTTCTGGGTTTCCGGCGTGCCGTAGGCGGCCGGGCGCGACGAGCCGCCCCAGAGGTCGCCCCAGTTCGGCGACAACAAATACCAGCCCCACGCCGCGCCAACTTGGCCGGCCGTGGAGCCAGTGGCAGGCAAATTGTTGATGCGGTTGTGCAGCGCTACCGTGTTCGTCGTCAGCGGGATAACGCCTGTTCCCGTGTCGCAAGGGTTTGCTGTGCCGGCGTAGTTGTAGCCGACAGGCGCGCCGGTCGGCGATGCATCGGTCGTGGCGTTGCCGCCGACACGCTCAGACACGCACGTGGTGATCGTAAGGATGCGGGTCGAGCCCGCAGCGCTGGTGAATCGATAATATTGGCAGCCCAGCGTCGTGCAAAAGCCCGTGCCGCTGCTCGTATAGGCCGAGTAGCTCGGCCCGATCGAGCCAACGAGCGCGTAGGCGTTCGTCGAGACGTTGGCGACTTGCCAGGCGGTGTCGGTCGTCGAGTTGATTTGCGTCATCCCGTTGACGCCCTGGATCCAAACCCAATCGTTGTTCGAAAGGCCGTGGCTGTTGGAGGTGACCCGCACTTGGCACGCTGCTTCGAGGCAGCGTGTGACTGAACCGCTGCCAGGGTAGTTGCCGCTATAGCCTGAGGTGCTGACGATCGTGCCGCTCGAATTGCGCAGCTGGAAAGTGTTCGTGGCTGCGTTAAGTACGGTGTACCAGCGAGCGTTGAGATTGGTCGCCCAATTGCCGCTGCCGGAAATCCCGCTGAGCCAAACGACGGTGCCGTTGCTGAGACCGTGTGCGTTCGAGGTGAAGACCGCTGGGTTGGCCTTCGTCACAGCGCTGACGGCTCGTGCTGAACCGTTCGCCCAGGCGGCGGCGCTGATGCTGCGGCCCGCCGTGATCGCGCCGCGAGCTGCTGTCGCATACGAGCCCGCATTGACGCCCATGGCCCAAGTTACGAGCGCCATTTTGGAATAATAGGGCGTCTGGTTGGTTTGAACGATGAGGTCGACAAGGTCGCCGGCCGAGTTGCGCAAGTCGGTGATGCGCTGACCCGCCATTGATCCGGTGGTGTCGAGCACCAGCGCCACTTCCAGATTAACGCCGCCGCGTACAGCTTCGGACTCAACCCCGATCGTCCAGTCACGATTGGCGATAAGCTGTGCGAGGCTCGTCGGCAGCGGCGCGGTGGCGCGCAAGCGAAACCCGTTATTGCCGATATCGGTCAACGTCACAGTGGCGGCGCCTGCGTGGTCCGGCGCTTCGGCGTCGAAGAAGGCCCGCGCCTGCGCGGTTCGCTGGTCAATAGTGGTGTTGGAAGGCAAGCGTGCAGCCACCAGCACGGCGCTGTCAGCGGCGCTCTGCAACTCTGTGTGCACCATGACGCCGCGCGTGAAGTCGACCGTCAGGCCGAGCAGGCCGATGAGCACGGTGCCCATCAGCGCCCACATCATAGCGACGTTGCCGCCGCGCGCGCGGCTGAACTTGAAAGTGGACATACGAACCTCGAGGGCCGTGAGTGTCCACAAACACACTTAAGTCAGCGTTCATCCGGCTGCGGAAAGCCGTGATTTTTCTGTAGCGAGCGCTTCGAGCTTAACGCGTACGCCGCGTATGTTAAGCATTGCAAACGGCGGCGTTGGCGCACCCGTCCATCAACGCGGTGGCGCCCTGCGCCACGTTTTCGCAGACATTGCGGTTTTGAAACCTTTCAGCGCAGTAGCTGCCCCCAAATTGACCTTAACAAATTGTGGAACTCGTCCGCTCGTTCGTGCGTTCACGGGCGCTGCACGTAACACGCGAATGGAGGGCGCCATTCCTAAACTCACAGCAGACGATCTAGAATCCGACCTGAAGCTAAGCGAACGCGGCGAAGCGGACGGCGCTAAGAATATTCCGTCGTCCGACGAGACGCGACTTTCCGCCGTCGAGGCCATGGTCGTGAGCCGCATCGAAGGCGCACTCTCACAAAAGTCCAACGAAATCCTGGGCGTTGGGTCAGGTCAGGATTTCACGACGCTGCCGCAGGATCTCGAAGCGCTTGCCGGCGAACCGCAAACCATCCTCACCAATTTTCGCGCTCGCAAAGCGCGCGCGCAGGCAGCGTTAGGCCTCGAACTCAATGCGGCGCAGACCGATTATGCGCGCGCTTACCGCGACTATCGTTCGTTCCGCATCCAGCATCAGCTCACCGAAACCGAGCCCAGCTACGACAATGTCTTCTGGCGCAAAGTTTTTTTGCTGGCGCTTCTGTTCATCGTCGAAGTTGCCGCGAACGGCTGGATGATCGGTCAAGCGAGCCCGGGCGGCTTAGTGCAGGGCTGGACCACGGCTTTGATGATCTCAGTGCTAGTAGTGCTGACGGGCTCGCTGATCGGCGCTGGTCCGTGGCGCTACTTGAACTATCGCGGCGCCGATGGACGCGGAAACTTGCACCGTATCTGGGCAATTCCAGCGCTCATTGTCGGCAGCGGCCTATTGCTGCTGTTTGCCTTTTACATCGCGCACTATCGTTATGAGTTGTCGCACAGTTCGCTCGATGCTCCGGTGCCGGATAATATTCTGACATCCGTGCTGACGCAGCCATTCCAGCCGTTTCAACAGCTGGAATCCCTGCTGCTCTTCATCATTGCGCTGCTGATCGGCATTTTCGCTGTTCATCGCGGCGCCAACTGGGACGATCCATATCCCGGCTACGGCCCGCGTCACCGCCGGGTGGAAGAGGCGCGCGAGCGCTCGCAAGACATCGCCCAGCGCCTGGCCGGCGACGTCGACGTCGCCAAGGACGACGCCGACCGCGCCCTCACCGAGATATCCGTCACCAGCACCACTGCGGTCTCCGCATTACGCCAAGCCATTGCGCGCACGCAGGACAACGCCGCGATCTGGGACTACACCGCCGCGGAGATCATCACCCAAGGTCGCGACGCCATCGAAGCTTATCGCGAAGCCAACCGCGAAACCCGCGACACGCGCGCCCCTGCCTATTTCGACAAAGATGCGTTTGACGACGCAGAGCCGCCGTCCTCCGCGGAAATCATCGAGACGCTGACCTCAGCCTTCGGCCGCGCCACATCGAACATCACGATGTGCAAAAGCCAGCTCGCTGGCGCACGCGCTCAACTCGAAGCCGAGTATCACTCGTTCTACGATGATGAACTGACGCCGTTCCTGAAAAACATCGAAAACAATGCAACCGTCGCTGTTCGCGGCGAGTTCTCCGACGTCAGAAAGCTCGTCCCGCTGGAACCAGTCGAACTGGTCGACGATAGCGGACCCGACGATGATGGCGCGCGAACCGAAGCGGTGTCTTTTCGTCACCGCCGGCGGGGCCGCTAGATGCGCCGCGATCGTGAGGCCGCAAACCGCCGCTACGCCGGCTTCACCGCTGGTGTTCTGTTCAGCGTTTTGGCGCTCAGCGTCAGCGTGTGGCTGCTACGCCCGGCCGAACTTGATGCGGCAACCTTGTGCCCGACCGATCGCCCGCTCGCCGGCCACACCGTCGTCATTGTCGATCGCACCGATCGCTGGAGCCAAGCGATGGGCGCGGCGCTGACCCAGCTCGTCGAAAACGCCCAGCGCGATACAGCCAAGTACGAGAAATTCTCGATCGTCGCGCTCGACGCCGAGAATTCCGTGCATCCGCTGTTCTCGATCTGCAATCCGGGCGAGCCGACTTTCTGGTCGGACCTTTATCGCGGCCGTCGCTACACCACGCGCGACTTCGAGCAGCGTTTCGTCGGCGCGGCTGAGCGTGTGATCGAAGACGTGCGCCAGCCGTCAGAAGCGAGCACTAGCCCGATCGTCGAATATGTGCATCGCTGGCTCGGTAGCGATGATTTCAGCTCCGATGTTCGCCAACGCCGGCTTATCCTGGTGTCCGACATGCGCCAGAACTCCTCGCTCTTCAGCATCTACACCGGCGCCGAAGAGCAATTGGGCGAGGTGGTGGAGCGTCAGTTCGGCCCGTCCGCCCAGGGCGTGGCGTTTGACGTCTACTTCGTCGCCCACGGCCAGGATCACAATGTGACGGAAGACGAAGTCCGAACCGCTTGGGACCACGCCTTCGGCCGCATTGGGGCCGAATATTCCTGGCGGCAAATCAGTTAGAGACCTTTGCTGCAGTGCGGCAGCAACGAATTTTTCTCTGAGGCCTTCCAGAGGGTAGGACGGACCCCCTCCGAGCGAAATTTGGGCAACGAATTTCCGCCAATCAAGCGATTGTTGCTAAGAATCAGCGTCTAGGTATTTTCCCGCCGCAAATCAAAGCGTCACGCGCTCGGACGCGTGTCCCAACTCGTCTCTCAGGGAGCGAAGCGTCCACATGAAAACATCACGCCGCCGGGTCGTTCTCGCACTCGGATCAAGTCTGCTCGTCCCGCTCATCGGCGCCGACGCTTTCGCACAAAGCCCGAGCCGCGCCGACCGCGCCTTTGAATCTCTCGGCCGCCGCTGGCTCGATCGCTCCATGCGTTACTCGCCGGTCTCCGCCACGACGATTGGCGACCACCGCTTCGATCGCAACGTGGATGATGTCAGCGCCGCGGGCCGCGGCGCCGCGCTCCGCTTCACGCAAAACACGCTTCGCCAACTCGAAGCCATCGACAAGGCCCAGCTCTCACGCGCGAACCAAGTCGACCACGCCATCCTCGCCAATTCGCTGCGCGCGCAGATTTGGCAAACCGAAACGTGGCAGACCTGGGCCTGGAATCCGCTCGGCTACCAATCGGTCGCGGGTGGCGCGCTCTATGGCCTAATGGCGCGTGAGTTCGCGCCGACGCCGCAACGCCTCGAAAGCGCTATTTATCGCCTGGAAAAAATCCCGGCGCTCCTGCGCCAAACCCGTGAAGCGCTTGTCCCGTCGCGCGTTCCGGCGCCGCACGCCGCCACCTATGCCGCGCAGAACCCCGGCCTAAAGACAATCGTCTCGGACATGATCGAGCCGCACAAAGGCGAACTCTCCGCGTCGAAGCAACGCCGCCTCGAGCGCGCCATCGCGGCCTTCAACACCGCCGTCGACGAACACCAAACATGGATCACGACAACGCTCGTGCCCGCCGCCCAAGCTGACTTCCGCGCCGGCGCAGAAGTGTTCGACACCCAACTTGGCTACACGCTCCTCTCAAACCTCTCGCGCCAAGACATCCGGAGCCGCGCCGAAGCCGCCGTCACCAGCGTCCGCGCCGAGATGTACCGCGTCTCCAAGCTCGCGCTTGCTGGCCGCGCCGGCGCGCCCGCAACGCCGGACGCCCCGACGCCCGCCCAGCAGCAAGCTGCCATCCGCGCCGCGCTCGATCTCGCCGCAGCCGATCGCCCCGCGCGCGACCAATTGGTCGAAATCGCTACAGCCGCAACGGAAGAGGCGCGCACCTTCGTGCAACAGCATGATCTTATCACGCTGCCGGAAGGTCCAGTGCGCGTGATCTTGATGCCGGAATTCCAGCGCGGCTTCTCGGTCGCCTATTGTGACTCGCCAGGACCACTCGAGCGCCACCTCGCCACCTTCTACGCCGTCTCGCCGATCCCGGACGATTGGTCAGAAGAGCAGGCGGTCTCGTTCCTGCGCGAGTACAACAATCGCGCCACGCTCGACATCGCCGTGCACGAAGCTATGCCCGGTCACTACGTGCAGATATTCCACTCCAACCGCTATCCCTCGACGTTGCGCGCCGTGCTTGGCTCCGGCTCGTTCGTCGAAGGCTGGGCTGTGTACGCCGAAGAGATGATGATCGAGAGCGGCTTCCGCGCCAACGATCCGCTCTATCGCCTGTCGCAACTCAAAGTGCAGCTGCGCACCATCACCAATTCCATCATCGATCAGGCCATCCATGTCGACGGCATGACGCAAGAACAGATGATGACGTTCTTGACGCAAACCGCCTTCCAGGAAGAGCGCGAAGCCGCGGGCAAATGGCGCCGCGCCCAGCTTTCCGTGACTCAGCTCTCGACATATTTTGTTGGATTCCAGGAGCACTCGGAAACCCGCGCCGCCGCCCGCGAAAAGCAAGGCGGCGCGTTCAATCTGAAAGCGTACCACGACGGTGTGCTCGCGTTCGGCTCGCCGCCCGGCCGCTTCGCCCGTCAACTCTTGCTGGATGAACCGATCCAATGATGGACCCGAAACAGAACGCCTCGTTCAATCACCACGAGGATGTCGTGTTCGTAGGCGGCGAGGCGCAAGGCTTCGCCGGCATCGTCGCCATTCACTCAACCGCCCTCGGCCCAGCCGCGGGCGGTTGCCGCATCTGGGATTACGACAGCGTCAGTGACGCGCTGACCGATGCGCTGCGCCTCTCGCGCGGCATGACTTACAAAAACGCGATGGCCGAACTCCCGCTCGGCGGCGGCAAAGCCGTGATCTACAAGATCAACACCGATCGCGTTGAAGCCTTCAAAAGCTTCGGCGATGCGGTCGAAAAACTCGGCGGCCGCTACATCACCGCCGAAGATGTCGGCGCCAATGTCGCCGACATGCGCGCCATCGCCGACCGCACCTCCTACGTTGCTGGCATCCCGAAAGAACAAGGCCGCGCCGGCGGCGATCCCAGCCCCTGGACCGCCCTCGGCGTTCATCTCTCGATCAAGGCATTGTTGGGCGGTTCGGTGCAGGGCCGCACGATTGCTGTGCAGGGCGTGGGCGCCGTGGGCTATCACCTCTGCAAGCTGCTTGCGGAAGAGGGCGCGAAGCTGGTTGTTGCCGATGTGAACAAGGCAAACCTGCAGCGCGCCGAAGCGCTCGGCGTCGAGATCGCGCCGGTGGATCAGATTCACGCCGTCGGCGCTGACCTCTTCTCGCCTTGCGCGCTGGGAGCGGGTCTTAATCCGCAGACCATTCCAGAACTTGGCGCGCCGATCATTTGCGGCGCCGCCAACAACCAGCTCGCCGCCGAAGCCGATGGCGCCCGCCTGATTGAGCGCGGCATCACCTACGCCCCAGACTACGTCGTCAACGCCGGCGGCATCATCAACGTTTCGGCTGAGTATCTGGGCGAAACCGATGCAGCGGTGGATGCGCGGGTCCGCGCAATCGCGCCGCGCTTGCTGCGCGTGCTGGAAACCGCCAAGAGCGAGAAGCTGACGCCACAAGCCGCCGCGGACCGTATCGTCCATGAGAAATTGGCCGCGGCGAGGAAAGGGTAATGGACGATATGAGCCGCAAATCGAACGCGCTCGATCTGCACATTCCCGCGCCGCGTTCTCGGCCAGGCGATAAGCCTGACTTCAGTGGCTGGTCCTTCCCTGAGCCGGGCGCTACGCCAAAACCCGACATCGACGAAAGCGCCATCGCCCTGCGCGACTACGCATACGGCCTTATCCGCGTGCTCGATATGGACGGCAACGCGCTCGGCCCCTGGACGCCGAGCATCTCGCCGGACGATCTGCGCCGCGGCTTGAAGAACATGCTGATGCTGCGCGCCTACGATGAGCGCATGCACCGCGCCCAGCGTCAGGGCAAAACCTCATTTTACATGCAATCGCTTGGCGAGGAGGCGATCTCAATAGCCCAAGCGATGGCGTTGGCGCCGGACGACATGTGCTTCCCGTCCTATCGGCAGCAAGGCATCTTGATCGCGCGCGGCTATCCGCTCGTCGACATGATGCACCAGGTCTATTCGAACGCGCGCGACCCGATGAAGGGCCGCCAATTGCCGGTTATGTATTCCTCGAAGAAGGACGGCTTCTTCACCATCTCGGGCAACCTCGCGACGCAAGTTCCGCAAGCGGTGGGCTGGGCGATGGCGTCGGCCTATTCGAACGATGGCCGCATCGCATCTACCTGGCTTGGCGAAGGCTCAACCGCCGAGGGTGACTTTCACGCGGCGATGACGTTCGCCAACGTCTATCGCGCACCGGTGATCATCAACGTCGTCAACAATCAGTGGGCGATCTCATCGTTCCAGGGCATCGCCGGCGGTGAGAACACCACCTTCGCTGCGCGCGCTGTGGGCTATGGCATCGCGCCGCTCCGCGTCGACGGCAACGACTTCCTCGCAGTGTACGCAGCCACTCAATGGGCCGCTGAACGCGCCCGCGCCAATCTCGGCCCGACATTGATCGAACTCTTCAGCTATCGCGCCGGCCCGCACTCAACCTCGGACGATCCTTCGCGCTATCGGCCAGCCGACGAAGCCCGCCAATGGCCGCTCGGCGACCCGATCGCGCGCTTGCGCGATCACTTGGTCTCGCTTGGCGAATGGTCGGACGAACAACATCGCGCCGCGCAAGAAGAAGCCATCGAGCATGTCCGCGCCGTCGGCCGCGAAGCCGAGAAGGTCGGCGTTTTGAGCCCCGAAGGCGCCCACTCGCGTGAAAGCATGTTCGAGGATGTCTACAAAGATCCGGACTGGCGCCTGCTCGAACAGCGCGACGAGACCGGAGCGTAATCCCATGCCCCGCATGACCATGATCCAAGCGCTCAACTCCGCGCTCGATAACATGATGGAGCGCGATCCGAGCGTGCTCACCTTCGGTGAGGATGTCGGCTATTTCGGCGGCGTCTTCAAAGTCACCGAGCATTTGCAAAAGAAGTACGGCGCCAAACGTTGCTTCGACTCGCCTATCAACGAGAACGGGATTGCGGGGGTTGCCATCGGCATGGCCGCCTATGGTCTGCGCCCCGTGATCGAGATACAGTTCGCCGACTATATGTATCCGGCTTACGATCAACTCGTTTCCGAAGCCGCGCGCCTGCGCTATCGCTCCGCCGGTGATTTCACTGCGCCGATCACAGTTCGCATGCCCTACGGCGGCGGCATCCGTGGCGGCCAAACGCACAGCCAAAGCCCGGAAGCACTCTTCACCCACGTTGCCGGTTTAAAAACCGTGATCCCGTGCACGCCCTATGACGCCAAGGGTCTGCTGATTTCCTGCATCGAAGACGATGACCCGGTTATCTTCATGGAGCCGAAGCGGATCTATAATGGGCCGTTCGACGGCTTCCACGATCGCCAGGTTTCGCCGTGGTCGAAGCACCCAGCCAGCGAAGTACCGGAGAGCTATTACAAAATCCCCCTCGGCAAGGCGAACATTGTCCGCGAAGGCGAGGCGGTCACCGTCCTTGCTTACGGCACCATGGTTCACGTCGCTCTCGCCGCCGCAGCAGAAGCCGGCATCGACGCGGAAATCATCGACCTGCGCACGCTCGTGCCGCTCGATATCGAGGCCATCGAAATCTCGATCGCCAAGACAGGCCGCTGTGTCATCCTGCATGAAGCCACGCGTACGTCCGGCTATGGCGCCGAACTCAGCGCGCTCGTGCAAGAGCGTTGCTTCTATAAACTGGAAGCGCCGATCCAACGCGTGACCGGTTACGACACGCCCTATCCGCACTCCCTTGAATGGGAGTATTTCCCGACTCCGCCGCGCATCATCAAAGCGATGCGCGCCGTGATGGAAGGCTAAAAAGACCAGTGGGCCAGTTCATTTTCAAACTTCCCGACGTTGGCGAAGGCACCGCCGAAGCCGAAATCGTCGCGTGGCATGTCCGCGTCGGCGATGTCGTCAAGGAAGATGCGCCGCTCGTTGACGTGATGACCGATAAAGCGACGGTGGAGATGACATCTCCCGTCGCCGGCAAAATCGTCTCGCTGAATGGTGAACCTGGCGACATGGCGCCTGTCGGCGGCCCCATCGTTGTGTTCGAAACCGAAGCTGATGAAGACGTTTCCTCCCCCGCAAGCGGGGGAGTTGTCGCCGCAGGCGACGGAGGGGGCGCAACCGCGCAACCTGCTAGCGCTCGTTCCGGGCCCTCAGTCAGCTCCGCTGACAGCTCCCCCGTGAACGGGGGAGCAAAAGCAAGCACGCCAAAGCCAAAGATCAAAGCCCCCGCCGGCGCTACGTGGTCAGAGGATGAAGTGCAAGCCGCCATTCAAGGCGCAGCACCCAAAGCCACTGCGGTGCCCGTCGCTACGATGCCCGGCAGCGCAGCACCCAAGCCGAAGGCCACGCCCAACTTGCAAGCCGTCGCCAAACCCGAAGCCCGCGACGCCTCCGTGCATGAGTGGGCGCAAGCGCAGGCCTCGCCCGCTGTCCGCGCACGCGCGCAAAAACTCGGCATTGATCTGGGCCAAGTGCGCGGCACCGGCCCCGATGACCGCATCACCCACGAAGATCTCGACGCCGTGCTCGTGCCCGCCGTCGGCGCCCGCCGCATCGGCTCGGCGCTTGCCACCAAGAACGGCATCGAGCCCGTCAAAGTCATCGGCCTTCGCCGCAAGATCGCGGAGAAGATGCAAGACGCCAAGCGCCGCATTCCGCACTTCGCTTATGTCGAAGAGTGCGACCTCACCGAACTCGAAGATCTCCGCGCGCACTTGAACGCCACCAAGCGCAACGATCAGCCTAAACTCACGCTGCTGCCGTTCCTGATGCGCGCGCTCGTGCTGGCGCTGCCGGATTTCCCGCAGATCAACGCCCGCTACGATGACGACCAGGGCGTCGTCTATCGTCACGAGAACATCGATATCGGCATCGCTACCCAAACCGATAACGGCCTCATCGTGCCGGTCGTGCGCCACGCCGAAGCGCGCGACGTTTGGGATTGTGCCACCGAAGTCACGCGACTCGCCAACGCCGTGCGCAACAACACCGCCGGCAAGGACGATCTCTCCGGCTCAACCATCACCATCACCTCGCTCGGCGCGCTCGGCGGCATCGTGACCACGCCTGTGATCAATCACCCGGAAGTCGCGATCATCGGCGTGAACAAGCTGGTTGAGCGCCCGGTCGTGAAAAACGGCCAGATCGTCATCCGGAAGATGATGAACCTGAGCTCGTCCTTCGATCATCGCGTCGTCGACGGCTACGACGCAGCGGCGTTCATTCAGCGCGTGAAGGGGATGCTTGAGCATCCGGCGGCGCTTTTCATCGATCGCTAAGGTCGTCGCGCATGCGGCGTGCGATGGTTCGCGACTGCCAATCTGAATTGAGCTGGTTTCCGCGCCCCGCATAGACACCTTGCAGGTAAGCGACGTCCCACGCCGTCATCCCGTCCTGGCCGGAAAGCGCCTCACTGAACAGATTGAGGATCGTGTCATAGCCTGACGTGTCCGCCCCCGGTTCAGTCTGCGCCAGCGTCACCATAGCGATGTAGTCGGCAAGCGCGTCGAGCCGCACTTGGGTGACGCGCTGCGCATCGACGATCACCACGACATTGCGGACCGCCTGCAAGGTCGGACGCGTCAGGCGACCAAAATCAATCGTCGAAGGACGCGTAACCTCGGCGCCGAGGAATTCCTGCGTGGTGGGCCCGGTCATGCGTCCAATCGGGTTTGTGTGACCGAGGATGTCGCTGTCGGCCGTTTGCGTTTGGGACACGTGCCACCAACGCACTGGGCGTGAGGTTACGACAAAATCGTCAAGCGCCTCGGCGCCGCGCGTATTCAAATTCTCCTGCAACCCGTAATTCGCCATCAGATATTGTTGTTCTTGGACGATCGCCTGCGCCACGCCGTCTGCATCAGCAGTGACGATCACAAGCACGTTTGCTTTGCAGCCGGGTTGCCCAACGTTCAGATCCAATTCCAGAGCCCGCTGGGCGATCCGATCGACAAGGAATTGCCCCTGCCTCGCGCCGAGTCCGACAACGCCGGGGCATACGCTATCCTCAAAACGGGCGAGTTGATCCTCGCGGCTTGGCGGCGCCGACACTTCGCGAGCGAACGCGCGCGCTGCTTCCTCGATCTGAGGCGCCGTCACGATGATATCGTCGCTGTCCCGCCGCTGCGCGTGCGCGGCAGGGGCGGCAACAACAAGCGCGGCGAGCGCGCCGGAGATCGCCAAGAGACGCATGCAACCCTCCCAAATCTTATTTTCGAGGCTACGTCGCGCGCGCCGATCTCAACAACGTCCACGCGACCAGCGGACATCACATTTCCGGTACCCTCAAAGGTCAAACTTGGCTGCTCCGGACCCCTTTGCTCCCGCGATGCGTTGGAGGGGATTGAGGACAAACTCCATGAGCGATCTCTTTCTCACATCTGAGGGGGACGAGCGCGAGCGCCTGCCTAGCGCGATCTCCGATCTTGCACGGCGTTTGGGCGCGGATGCGAACGAGAAAGGACCAGTTGTCACCCTAAAGCAGACCGGGCGCATGAAACGAAGCATCGAGGCCGAATCGTGGATGCCGTTCACCGCTACCCAGACAATCTCAACGCGGGTGTGTGAGTTTTATTGGCGGGCGCGCTTTGGCCCGTTCGGTTTGATCTCGGTGCAAGACGCTTTGCAACGCGGCGAAGGAAAGCTCGATGTGAAAGCGTTGGGCGCAATCCCTCTCGCGCATGCCGAACGATCGCCGGCGCTTACACGCGGTGAATTGA
This sequence comes from Caulobacteraceae bacterium, assembly GCA_031379735.1. GTDB lineage: Bacteria > Pseudomonadota > Alphaproteobacteria > Caulobacterales > Aquidulcibacteraceae > Vitreimonas. The sequence continues at coordinate 76,053 of JANNFK010000069.1, forward strand.
TGCGCTACCTCGCCGAACTTGCGTGGGCCCCGGATGCCATTTTGCACAATACAGCACTTCGTTGGCGCGAGGTTAACGCCAACACCTTGGCGGTGAGTGCGGGTTCTGGCGAGACTTCCGCCGAAATATTGTTCAACCTCGACAGCGAAGGCAGGATCGCGAGCGGCTTCGCAGCGGACAGGCCGCGCTCTCCAACCGCGCCGTTTTTGCCTACACGCTGGCCATTTCGCTACTCGGACTATCGCCAGCATGCGGGACGTTGGATTCCGTTCTCCGGGGAAGTCGCTTGGGACATTGATGGAAAAGAAATCGTGTACTGGCAGGGGCGCCTGACGGAATGGCATGCGTAATGCAGCGCATTCACTGTTTCTGATCCGCGGCATCCATACAGCCATCTACGTCGTGATGGCAGGCTCGGTGTTCGCCGTTCGCTACGCCGGCATTGTGGGCGCGCAGGAGTGGTGACTTTGGAACGCGCTTGTTCTCGTCGCGATCGAGGTCGCGATTTTTTGCCGGTAGCGGGATGAAGCGTCCTTTGACAGCGGCAGCTGTGCAGTATGGCGCCCGTCCGGGCGACGACACTTTCCCGCCCGAACGCCTCACGCCCGGCTGCCCGCGGTGCGCAGATCGCATGGCGCGCGCCTCGGCAGCGCCCCTTGCAGCGCAAGCTGCGCTCGCACCGCACTGCGCCGATACCTCCCAAGCGGCCCCATTCCTTGCAATTCACAACCACCCGCCGGTGCGAGCCGTTCGCGGGGTGCCGCCGCATGCCCAACTAAGCGGCAGTCCACACAAGGAATTTTCGCCTACCCACGCATCCGTGACCCCGGTCATCTTCCCGCCGCGCTTCGGAGGGCCTAATACGCTTCGTTAGGGACAACGTGGCCGGCGTGAGAACGCGCCGTGGCAGGGGTGCGCGCATGGCGGACATCTTTCTTTCATACGCAAGCGAAGACCGCGATCGCGCCAGGCCGCTCGCTGAAGCGTTGCAGCAGCGCGGCTTCAATGTGTGGTGGGATCGCTCGCTTTCGGCCGGGCAGGATTACACTGCCATCATCGAGAAAGAGTTGAAGAGTGCAAAAGCCGTGATCGTGCTTTGGACGAGGAGTTCAACCAATTCGACCTTCGTCCGCGACGAAGCCGGCCGCGCCCGTGATGAAGGTCGCCTAGTGCCGGTGCTGCTCGACACGGTGCAATTGCCGCTCGGCTTCGGCGCCTTCCAAGCTGAAGATTTCACCCGCTGGAATGGCGGCGCCAACGCGCCGCAAATGCAGCTGCTGGTCGAAGTGCTGAACGCGAAAGTGTCCGGCCGCGATGTCAACACGTCCGAGATCGAACGCCGCCGCCGTCGTTTGGGCGCGCGCATTCGCGTCGTTTCGGTGCTTACCGTGCTCGCCTTGATCGCCGGCATTGCCTGGGTCGTGAACGATTTCGTCCGCCCAGATCCGCCGCCGCCAGATCTGCGCGCCGAATTGCTGCGCTTGTTGGCCGAGGGCCAGCTCACCCCTGAGCAAGCTATCCAGCTCGCGCAAATCCTCGAAGCCGGCGCACTCGGTGAAACGCAAGAAGCGCGCATGGACGGCGCGCAGCCCGCGCCATCTAGCGAGGCGCCGTCCGCGTCGATGGTCGACACCTCGGCCGGAGTCAGCGAAGCAGAATTCACCGCCACCGCCAGTGACTCGTATCAAGAAGCCTTCGTTGCGCTTGCCGCGCACCCAGACGCACAAGTGCGCCTTCTGGTCGCACAAATGTCGCAAGACGGCACTCGCGATGCGGCGATGCAGTCTTTGTGGACCTACGCCGAGGAACATCCTGACGATCCGCTGCGCGATGAAATGTATCTCCTCTGCGGCTCAGTCGGCGAAGTGAACAACAACCCCCTTGGCCAGCGCGCCTTGGAGCAAGCGACAAGCCTGCGCACACGCGATCCAGCCGTCTGGCGCATGCTGTCGCGTTCGTATAATCGCGTGAACCGTAGCGGCGAGGCCACCGCGGCCGCGCAAGTGTCGGAAGGCGTCGAGGCCGGTAACGCCGGCAACATCGCCGAAGCCGAAGCGCAATTGCAACAAGCGCTGCCACAACTGACCGCGCCGCAATTGCGCGCGCCGGTCGCGTCAGAGCTTGGCCAGATCGCTGAAGCCCGTGGCGATTTCAGCGCCGCCAGCGCCCGTTTCTCGCAAGCCTACACGGCACGCGAAGAGGTTGCCGAAGCCGCGCCGAATTCCGCCGCCGCTGCTGAGATCGGGGCTGATGCACAACAGCTCGTCCGCGCTCTCGATCGATCCGGTCGTACGCGTGAAGCCTGCGATCGCCTTCGTCAGGCGCAAGAGCAGCACGATGTCGCGGCGCCAGATCAGGAATTGTTGCAGCGCTGCCAAACGCAGTTTCGCACCGATCTCCGCAACGATGTTCAGCTCTCGCCGCAACTCCGCGAGCGCTCGATCCGTGTGCAACCGCGGGTGACGCCGACGCCCTAAGCGCGTGGCTTGAGGAAGAGGACTTTGGCGGCGCCATAGCCGCGCTCGTCCAAAGTCTCAAAGGCTGGAAGTGTCGGCGTCTCATCGGCGCCGACTTCGAGCATGATGATCGCCTCTGGCGTGATCCAGGCGCCGTCGCCAAGCGTCGCTATCGCTCGTTCGCCGAGGCCTTTGCCGTAGGGCGGATCGAGAAACACGAGGTCGAATGGATCGCCGAGACCGGCTGGCTTCAGTCCAAGGTCGGTGGCGTCGCGCCGATGAATGCGGGTATTTCCGAAAAGGCCCATCGATTCGATATTGTCCCGGATCGCGCCGCGGGCGGTGGACCCTGTCTCGACGAAAAGCGCGAAAGCCGCCCCGCGCGACATCGCTTCAAAGCCAAGCGCGCCGGAACCGGCGAAAAGATCCAGCACCCGGCGGCCTTCAACGCCAGGTGACCAATCAGCGTGCGCCAAGACGTTGAAAATGCTCTCTCGCGCGCGGTCGGATGTAGGCCGCGTATCTCGGCCTTGAGGCGCCACAATTGCCCGCCCTTTGAATTCGCCCCCGACGATCCGCATCGCCATCCTTCAATCTCTCCCTGGAGACGCCATATGTCGCGCTATTGGCCCGTCGCCAAGCGCTTGACCTATGTGTCGGCCTTCGTGAACAAGGGCGGCCCCGCAATCTCGGGGCGAGACCGGGAGACGAGACGCCGTGGACGTATTGATCGCCAGCATCGTCGACGTCTTTAATCCCGACCACGCCGTCACGAATTTCGCAGCGCTGTTTCAGGTCATCCTGATCGATTTGGCGCTAGCCGGCGATAACGCCGTCGCCGTTGGTTTAGCCGCCGCCGCTCTCCCGACGGTCCAGCAACGCCGCGCAATTTTCTGGGGCATCATTTTGGCCCTGGTGCTGCGGATCGTTTTCGCCAGCGTCACGGTTCAATTGTTGGGCATCCAAGGACTGCTGCTCGCAGGCGGCCTGCTCCTCTTCTGGGTGGCGTGGCGCATGTGGTCCGACCTGAAGGCGCACCGGCCGATTCAGGTTGGCGATCCGGTCGCGGGCGAGCACGCCGCAGAGGCAATCGCTTCTCACGGCAAAACTCCCAAGACATTCGGCAGCGCGCTTCTGACCATCGTCCTCGCCGATGTTTCGATGTCGTTGGATAACGTCCTCGCCGTCGCTGCCGTGTCGCGCCACAACGAAGTGATCATGTGGTTTGGCTTGATCCTGTCAGTCGTGCTGATGGGTGTTGCGGCTTCGCTGATCGCGCGGGTCATCGATCGCTATCGTTGGATCGCGGTGCTGGGCATCGTGATCATCCTAGTCGCGGGCGTCCGTATGATCTGGGAAGACGGGCACAATTTCTTCCCAGCCTACATTCCGGGGATCCCAAGCTTTTTGGGGGGCCACTAGAAATCTTTGCCGAGTTGGTCTTTTAGGATGCGGCGCGGGATTTCTTCAACCGCGCCTGGCTCTAGCGTCCCGAGTTGAAACGGGCCGTACGAGGTCCGGATCAGCCGGTTCACTTTCAGACCAAGCGTATCGAGCACCCGGCGGACTTCTCGATTCTTGCCTTCCGTCAGCGAGAGCGTAATCCAGGAATTAGCGCCGCTGCCCCGTTCGAGTTGGGCGTCGATCGAGCCGTAACGCATGCCTTCGACGGTGACGCCATCCTTAAGGGTGTCGAGTTCTTCCTGGCTGACCCGGCCATACGCGCGAGCGCGATAGCGGCGCAGCCAGCCATTGGCGGGAAGCTCCAATTTGCGCGCCAGCTCGCCGTCATTGGTGAGGAGGAGCAAACCCTCCGAAGTGAGATCGAGGCGGCCGATCGAGATGACGCGCGGCATGTCCGGCGGCAGGTGTTCGAAGACCGTGTTGCGGCCAGCGGGGTCGCGGTGTGTGGTCACCAGGCCTGAGGGCTTGTGATATCGCCAGAGCCGCGTCGGCGCGACTGCGCCGACCGGGCGGCCATCGACCACGACCTTGTCGGCAGCCGTCACCTTCACGGCGGGCGTATCGAGCACTTTGCCGTTGAGCTTCACCCGCCCCTCGGCGATCAGCCGCTCTGCATCCCGGCGCGAGCAGATTCCGGCGCGCGCCAGGAACTTGGCGATGCGCTCGGCTTCCGGGCTAAAAGGGGGTTCAGAGGATTTGGTCATGTTTGCAGTGATCTATCGGTGGCAGGTGGTACCAGGGCTCGAAGCGCAATTCGAGGCTGGTTGGCGTCGCGGGACGGAGAGGATCGCCGCCGAGTTCGGCGGTTGGGGTTCGCGGCTGCACAAGGCGGGCAAGGGAGTCTTCGTCGCCTACGCGCAATGGCCGGACGAAGAGACCTGGAAGAAGGCAATGGAAACGCGAATGCATCATTCGGATGATGAAGCGCGGCGGCAGTATCTGGAGGCGATCGTGCCCGGCACATTCGAGACTTTGGCAACGGGCGATGTCGTCGCGGACTTGTTGGAGCTGCGCCGGCCGTGAGCGACACGCTCTACATGGGCATGGCGCTGTCGCTGGCGAAGACGGCGGCGGAGCTGGGCGAAACGCCGGTGGGGTGCGTCGTCGTGGATGAAGCTACGGGCGAGATTGTTGCGGGCGCAGCGAACGGTCCGATCGGAATGACCGATCCGACAGCGCACGCGGAAATATTGGCGTTGCGTCGGGCGGCGGAAATCACCGGCAATTATCGCCTGCGGCCGAACTTGACGCTCTATGTGACGTTGGAGCCGTGCGCGATGTGTGCAGGCGCGATCAGTCATGCGCGGATTGCGCGGGTCGTGTATGGCGCGAGCGATCCGAAGAGCGGCGGAGTCGCGCAAGGCGCGCGCGTCTGGGATCATCCGCAGTGTCATTGGAAGCCTGAAGTTACGGCGGGCGTTGAGGCAGAAGCCGCCGCGACCTTGCTCAAAGATTTTTTCAAAGCGCGACGCTAAACGGAGTCACATGTCTGAGTTTCAAACTGTCTATTTCGAAGATCTCGCCGTCGGTATGCGCGAGACGTCGCGCAATCAGGTCACCAAAGAGAAGGTCGCGGCGTTCGCTGACATCAGCGGCGACAACAATCCGATCCATTTAGATGATGCCTACGCGGCGACGACGCCGTTCGGCGGTTGCATTGCGCATGGGATTTTCACGGCGAGCTTTGTGTCGGCAGTGATTGCGACGCGGCTACCCGGGCCTGGCTCGATCTACATCTCTCAAAACTTGAGCTTCCGCGCGCCGGTGATGATTGGCGAGACGGTCGAGACGACGGTCGAGGTGCTGGAGTTGGTGGAGCGCGGCCGCCGCGTGAAGCTGAAGTGCGAATGCCGGGTGGGCGACAAACTCGTGTTGGCGGGCGAAGCGGAAGTGAAGGCGACGGCGAGGCCGAGCGCCTAAGCCCCGATCAAAGCGCGGCGCGCGTCGATGACGTCTTGGGTCATTTGGCGCTTGAGCTCGCCGAGGCTATCGAAATGCGCTTCTTCGCGGAGGAACGCGATCAACTCGACTTCGATGGTTTTGCCGTAGAGGTCGCCGCTGAAATCGAAAAGGTGCGCTTCGAGCAAAGGTTCGGGCAGGGCGCCGACAGTTGGGTTGACTCCGACGCTGGCGACGCCCGGCAGTAGTGCAGCATCGCCGACGTCCATGCGAACGGCATATACGCCGAGCTTGGGCCGCACGTAGTCGCCCAGTGCGACGTTGGCGGTTGGGAAGCCAAGTGTGCGGCCGCGCTGAAAGCCCTTCAGAACTTCGCCTTCAATGGCCCAGGGGCGTGTGAGCGCCTCGGTGGCTTCTGCCATGTCACCGCGAGCAATGGCTTCGCGGATGGCGCTGGAGGCGACTTTTTGGTCGCCGCCTATGGGTTCGATGGCGGCGACGGTGAAGCCTAGTTCCTCGCCGAGCTTCGCTAGGCTCTGGGCGTTGCCGCAGCGGCTTTTGCCGAACTTGAAATCGGCGCCGACGCTGACATGGCTGACGCCGATGAGATCACGCAGCACGCGCTCGGCAAATTCGCGGTCGGTCGAGGCCGCAAGAGCGGCGTCGAAACCGATCTCGAAGACCTCTTCGACGCCGAACTCGCTTAAGGCGCGGGCGCGTTGCTTCGGGCTCTGGAGACGGAATGGGGCGGCGCCGGGTTTGAAGAAGCGCCGCGGGTGCGGCTCAAAGACGGCAACGCCGAGCGCCACGCCGTTCTTGTCAGCGACCTCGCGTGCGCTTTCGATCACGGCTTGGTGGCCGGCGTGAACGCCGTCAAAATTCCCAAGCGCGATGGCGGCGCCGCGCGCATCATTAGGAATTGTAGAGGTTGGCCCCAAGGTCGGCATTCGTTCACAAAGTCTTTCGCGTTTGCGTCAAGAGTAACGCTATCCGTTGCCAAACTCTAAGCATTCGCCGCTTCGGCGGCCTCGCGTTCATTCATACTTAAGTGCTGTTTTACCGAAAATTCTCAGGTCTTTGCTATCTGTGTTTCCACGACACGGCGCACTAGAGCCGGAAACGTCTCACCACCGGGCCGCCGCACCCCGGGCCGGTGGTGTGGCGCCTTCCGACGTAACAACAAAGCGCCGGTCTGTGGGAAAGGCTGGCGCAGATGTCCGTTTCGATGACGATGCCGATTCTTATCGTGGACGACTACAACACCATGATCCGCATCATGCGAAACCTGCTCCGCCAACTCGGTTTCACCAATATCGACGAAGCTAATGACGGCGCCGCCGCCTTGGCCAAGATGCGCAGCAAAGACTACGCGCTCGTCATATCGGACTCGCACATGCGTCCGATGACCGGCATGGAATTCTTAAAGCGTGTCCGCGCCGAAGAGCGCATCGCGCAAACGCCCTTTGTCATGGTCGCCAACGACAATTCGGAAGGCGCTGAAGCTGAAGGTGCTTCGAGCTTCATCGTGAAGCCGTTTAGCGCCCAGGCGCTGAAGTCGACGCTCGTGCCGGTGATCGGCGCGTTCTAAGCGGCCATTAGGCCGCCATCGATAATGATGGTCTGGCCAGTGACGAAGGCGCCGGCCTCCGACGACAGCAACACCGCCATGCCAGCGATTTCATCGGGCTGGCCGATGCGCTTTAGCGCGGCGCGCGATGTTGACGCTTTCAAGATTTCCGGATTTTCCCACAGCGCCTTCGCAAAATCCGTCTGTACCAAACCGGGGGCGATGGTGTTGACACGCACGTTGTCTGCGCCAAATTCCACAGCGAGATTGCGCGCGAGCTGCATGTCAGCGGCTTTGGAAATGTCATAGGCGCCGATAACGGGTGAGCCTTTGAGACCACCCACTGATGAAATAGTGATGATCGTGCCGTCTTTGCGTTCGCGCATTTGCGGCGCGCACATATTGATGAGCCAGTGATTGGAGATGATGTTGTTCTGCAGGATCTTGGTGAACTGATCGTCACTGATGCCGCTCATCGGGCCGAAGTAGGGATTCGACGCGGCGTTGCAGATGCAGATATCGATTTTGCCGAAGGCGCGATTGGCTTCGTCCACAAGGTTCTGCAGCGCTTCTTTCGCGGCGATGTTGCACGCAACTGCGATCGCAGCTTTGCGGCCGGCGTAATCGTTGATTTCCGCCGCTGTGGCTTCGCACGCGTCCGCCTTGCGTGAGGAAACAACAACGTTGGCCCCATGTTCCGCTAGCCGCAGCGCGATCTGTTTGCCGATCCCGCGCGACGAGCCTGTGACGATGGCGCTTCTGCCGGTGAGGTCGAACAAATTGGCCATCGCCTCGCTCCCTGTTATGTGAGGGCAGTCTAGGCGGGCCTTTGGTGGGCGGTCTAGGCTGACTTTTGAGGAGGGCGCCGATGCGCAAAATCTGGCTTGCGGGCGCGGTGCTTGCGTTAGCTCTCGGTGCGTGCGAGCGCGACACCACCGAGGTGGACGAGATGAATGCGTGTCTCATTGCTGAAGAAGCAGAAGCCAAGATCGAGGCGTGCACGGCCGCGACGCAGAATGAAGCACTAACGCGGGAACAACGCTCGCTCGCCTTCAGTACGCGCGGTGAGGCCAAAGAAGAGGCAGGCGATGTCACGGCGGCGCAGCAGGACTATGGCTCGGCGCTTCAGTTCGATGAAGCGAACCCGGCGGCGTTGTTGGGGCGCGGCCGGATCCTGTTGGCGAGCGGGCAGCTCGACGCCGCTGAGCCGGTGTTGCGCCGCGCGGTCGAACTCAACCAAATTGGTGAGGCCAATGAATTGCTCGGCCAGATCGCGGTGCGCCAGGGCGAATTCTCCGAAGCGATCACGCTCTTCAATGCAGCGCTCGATCACGACCCGCGATCGGCCTCTGCACTTGCAGGCCGTGCGCGCGCCAAGCAGCGTTTAGGCGATCTCGATGGCGCGGCGAATGATTATAGCGCGGCCATCCGTGCGGACGATCATCTCGCCGAAGCGCGGGCGGGACGCTGCTGGCTTGATCTCAATCAGGGACGCGAGTTTGTGCGTGCGCGCCAGGATGCGGACGCAGCGGTGCTCTCCAATCCAAACTACGCCGAAGGCCAGCTCTGCCGTGGCGTGTTGCAATTGCGCGATGGGCAATGGGCCGACGCCAAAACGTCGTTTGAAGCGGCGCTTGCGGTGGAGTCAGGCAATCCGATCGCACTGTTCGGCCGTGGCGTTGCGCGCCGCCGGAGCGGCGATAGTGACGGCACCGAGGATATGAACCAAGCGCGCGATTTCGACGGTCACATTGGCGAGCAATTCGACAATTTCGGCGTGCGGACGTACTAGGCCAAAGCCGCCATCGCGTAGGCGGCGCGAGCGTTGTCGGCGGCGAGTGCGGCATCGATTTTCGCGGGATCGAGCTTGCCTGCAGTTTGCAGCGCGTCGCCATGAATGCCGGCGGCAATGAAGAGCACGTCGAGGCCTTGCGCGTTGGCGCCGAGAATGTCGGTGACGACGCCGTCGCCGATGCACAGGACGCGCGCAGGAATGATGGTGCGTCCTCCGATGTCCGCCAGTTCTTTGCGAGCGAGATCGTAGATCGGTGGGAACGGCTTGCCGGCCATAACGACTTTGCCGCCGATGGCTTCGTAGTCGCGGGCGATGGCGCCGGCGCACCAGATGGTGCGGTCGCCGAATTGAACGATGATGTCGGGGTTGGCGCAGATGAGATCGAGGTCGCGGGCTTTGGCGTCGCGGAGGATGTCTGTGTAGTCCGCCGGTGTTTCGTCATCGCGGTTGAGGCCGGAAATGGCCACGAAGGCCGCGTTGCTGAGCGGCGCTTGCGCGAGCCCAAGGCCTTCCCAAAGTGTGCGGTCGTACTCGTCGGGGCCAATCTTGAACATCGGACCGGGTGCGCGGGCGGCGAGTTCCGCGCGGATGGCGTCACCGGAGGTGACGATCGCATCCCACGCATCGCGCGGCACGCCAGCGCGATCGAGCTGGGCGGGGATGGTCGCGCGCGGTTTCGGGACGTTGGTGATAAGGATGACATGCGTGCCGGCGGCTTTGAGACGTTTCAGCGCGGCGCACGCGGCGGGGTAAGCGGCGCGGCCGTTGTGCAGCACGCCCCATACGTCGCAGAACACTGCGTCGTAGCGATCGGCGATGTCGTCGATGCTGGCGATGATTTTGGTCACTTCAGACGTTCCGCAATTTTGGCGGCGCTGGCGTCCGCGTGATCCGGACCTGCATCATAGGGGCAGACGAGGACTAAGTCCGCGCGCGTGCGTTGCGGCTCGACATAGGTCTCGTGCATTTGGCGCACGTGTGTAAAAAATTGCGCCATGACGGAACGCGGCGAGCGCCCGCGTTCGTCGATGTCGCGGACCATGCGGCGGCCGAGGCGCAGCGCTTCGTCGGCGTGCATGAAGGCGCTGATGTCGAAGAGGTCGCGAAGGTCTGGCGCTTCGAGCAGGTGGATGCCTTCAACGATCAGCCAATCGGCGTGGACGATGCGTTCGATGTTCGGTTTTCGGCGATGAGTGACAAGATCGTAGATCGGCTTGTCGAACGCCGCGCCGCTTTTGGCGAGCGCGAGGTGCTCGCGAAGCAAGTTGTGCTCCTTCGCGGCTGGCAGATCGAAATTGTAAGTGGCGGGATCGAAGTCAGGGACCGTCGATGAACAGTGATAATAATCGTCTTCCGCGATCACCACCGCGCCTGCGCCGAGGTGGCGGGCAACTGCGCGCGCGACGGTGGTTTTGCCCGCGCCGGAGCCGCCGGTGATGGCGATGAGTTTTGTCATAAGATGGGAATAGGGAGTAGAGAATGGGGAATTGCAAGCGAGCTGAGCGTCCTCAAGCCCCTATGCACCATTCCCAATTCCCTTAGCTTACGCGGCCGTTTTGCTTCAGGTAGAATTCGCGCGGCGGCGCGGTTTCTTCCATGAGGCTGTCCTTGATCGCGCGGGGCGCGCCGAAGAGGTGGCCTTGCGCATACGGCACGTCGAGGTCGAGCACTTCCAGCACGGTGTCTTCGGACTCGATGCGCTCGGCGATGAGGTCGATGCCGTAGCGTTGGAAGACTGCGGCGATATCCGATGATGCAATCTCGCGCGTGATCGCCGATCGTGGACGCATGCCGCGGTGGACGATCTGGTCAGTGAGGACACCGGCCGCGACCTTCACGTAGCGCACGCCTGAGCGTTCGAGGTCCGGGAGATCGATCTCAGTGTTGGTGACGCGGTCGATCGAGAAGCGGAAGCCGAGGTCGACAAGTTTGCCCATGGCGCGCGCTTCGACGGAGGTGCGGTTTTCGTAGGAATCCTGTGGGATTTCGAAGATGACGCTGCCGGCGAGGTCGCGGTTCTCACGCATGAAGTCGAGAAATTGCGGGAAGAAGTGCTCGTCTGCGAGCGCCGCTGGCGAGAGATTGCAGAAGATGCCGATGCGGCGATCTTGCTTCATCAGCTTGCGGACGATCTGCACGCAGCGGAACAGAAGCACGTTGTCGATCGTGCCCATGAGGCCCGCCTGCTCGGCGGCGGGGATGAATTCTGTCGGCAGGATGAGGCGGCCGTTGGCGTCCTTAAGGCGCGTGAAGCCCTCGTAGAACGCAGTCTTGCGCTGCGGCAATTGGACGATCGGCTGCAGGTGCAGCTCGACGCGGTTTTCCATAAGGGCTTCGCGGACGAGATCCATCGGGCCGCGCGCGGCGGTTGGGTTGATGGCGGTGATGTTGCCGGCGCTTTGAAGCGTGCCGAGGCGCGCATCCATCGCAGCACCGAGCTTGTCGACGATCTGATCGATGAGCTTGAGTTCGATTGGAGCGTTGGTTGCAGGCGCGACAAGTTGTGGCTGCGCTGGCGCTGCGCCGAACGCAATCTGCGTTTCCATCTGGTCGAGACGGGTTTGAACGGCATCGATGTCGGCGGCGACTTCGCGATGCGCGGTGCGCAGGCGGTCCATGTCGACCTTGATCTTCTTTTCAGCCTGGCCGACGCGGCCCGCCGCTGCGGTCGCGGAGATGCCGGCGTGAGTCACAGCGCACGCCGAGAAAAGGGCGATGCCGCCGAGGATGGACGAGCCCAAGTCCTGAGCGCCGACCTGGTTCAACGCCAGCCCCACGGTGAGCGAGACCATGGCGTAGGCCGCGTAGAGCAGAATGTGCGTGATGATAGGCATTATTTGCCGTCCCGAATCTCAAGTCACCTATGGGACCTGCGCCCTGGTTGCTAGGGCCTTAACCAAGCTGATGGGCCGCTTGACAAAATTATTGTATTACGATAATCAATTATCGTAATACTTGAGGAGTTGGAAATGACAGAGGCAGCCGTCGCGCCTTTGCAGCGCGCGCAGCAACTTGCCGGTGGCGCAGCCACCGTAGCCGTCGTTGGGGCTGTGTTGATCGCTCTGGGCGCGGTCGCGGAGGGGGCCTCGCCCGCTCTCGCTGCGCTCCAGAGCCAGGAAGTCACCTTCGACCTTCGAGGCATCCTCGAATTGCTCAAGGCCTTCGGGCTGTTCTGGGTGCTGGCGCTTCCCAGCTTCCTCATGGCCGGCGCGTTGCTCGATCTGAGCAAGGTGCTCGACGAATACGGCAAGGGCCGCTTCTTCACGCTCAAAGCCAGCGCTGGCGTGCGCAAGGCCGCAGAGGGCGCGCTCTGGGCGCTCGCGTTTAAGATCGTCGCATCGCCCACGATCTACAGCTGGATCACACATGAAGGCCGCGGTTTCATTTGGCACATGGAGCCGTTCGATCTTGGCCTTATCGCCTTCGCTGCTTTCGTCGCAGTTCTCGGCCGAGTGCTCGAAGCTGCTGCAACGATCAAACAAGAGAATGACGAGATCGTCTGATGACCAACGAAGAAGCTCGCCTCGAGAAGGCGCGCGCATCGGCGGCGCAGATGCGCACCATGACAGACCTGCTGATACCCATTTTGCTGGCGGCGATCGTGCTGCCGCTGATCGGGGAGCTTTATCTGGTGACGTTTGAGCCCGAGCCTTGGGCGACGGAGGTTGGTGCGCCGGTTGCGGTGCTTATCAAGCTTATCAGTTACGCACCCGCTCTTGCGGCCGCGGCCGCTGTGATAGTGTTGCGGGCGGTTTTGTTTGAGTATCAGGAAGGCCGCTACTTGTCGGCGAAGGCGAGCGCTGCTTTTCAACGCGCCGGATACTGGGCGTTGGCGGCGTTTCTGCTGAAAATGTTCGTAGTGCCGATCGCAGTGTCATTGTTGGGCGGGCAGGCTTTCAGCTGGCGCTTTGATCCGCTGGATGCCGCGCTGATGGCGTTCGCGCTTTCGGTTGTCATGATTGGCGGGGTGCTTGAAGCGGCGGCAGCGCAGCTCAAATCAGAGAACGATCAGATCGTCTGATGTTGCGGATCGTGGTCACCCTCGATGTGATGCTTGCCCGGCGCAAGATGAAGGCAAAGGACCTCGCCGAGCGCGTCGGCATCACAGAAGCGAACCTCTCGCTTCTGCGTACCGGCAAGGTGAAGGGCGTGCGGTTTGAGACGCTGGCGAAGATTTGCGAAGCGCTGGACTGCAAGCCGGCGGATTTGCTTGAGGTGGAAGAGGGCGTGGCTATCGCTGAAGGCGCAGGCGACGTTTAGCTCGTCGCGAACAGCGCTGCGGCTTGCAGCAGATAGATGACCCCGAGCGCAGTCACGATCCAGCGCGTGTATTTTAGGAAGTTCACGTCGCTCATGCGGTCGAGAACTTTGCCGCCGAGCCAAGCGCCGATCATGGCGAGCGGTGCGGCGACGAGGAAAAACCAAAGCGGCGGCAGGCCGGTGTCGACGGCGGTAATCAGCGGCACACCGTAAAAGATCATTTTCACGGTGTGGCTGAAGGCTTGTGTCGCAGCCTTGGTCGCGACGATTGCGTGGCGCGATAGATTGGTGCGGACGAAGAACACGTCGAGCAGTGGGCCGGAGACGCCGGCGATGACGTTCAAGCCGGTGACGGAAAGTCCGCAAGCGACGGCGTGCGCTGGTTGAGCGGCGTCGAGATGAAATTTGCCTTTGGGTAGCCAGGCAAGTCCGGGCACCAGGCCAAGCATTAGATATACCCACGCTTTCGTCGGCTCATAGGTCACCAATGCGAGCAAGGCCGCGGCGATGGCCGAACCAGCGCCGTACATCACGATAATGCGCCAAGCGATGAACTTGCGATGCAGAACCGCGCGCCAGCCGTTTGACACAAATTGCACGGCGCCATGGCTGACCATCGCGGCGGAGACCGGCATCGCGAGCGTGAGCGCGCCCATGAGCATCAGCCCGCCAGCCATGCCGAAGACGCCGGAAACGGTTGCGGTGATCAGCACGACCACGAGGAGTGCGGCGACGATGAAGGTGCTCACGCGAGGCGCGCTTCCAGTCGTTCGCGCACCGCCGGCCATTCCTCGCGGATTACGGAGAACCAAGCGGTGTCGCGCAGCGTCCCGTCGGCGCGGCGCATGTGTTTGCGGTGAATGCCTTCGAACTGCGCACCGAATTTCAGCATGGCGGCGCGAGAGCGCTCATTGAGCGCGTCAGTCTTCAAGTCGACGCGTTCGGCGCCGTGGTCGAAAGCGTTGCCGATCAATAGCAGTTTACAGGTCGGGTTGACGATGCCGCCTTGAGCCGCGGGCGCGTACCATGTCGAGCCGATCTCGACGCCAGCGTCGCGTGAGCGGATGTTGAGGTAGCAGGTTTGCCCGACGATGCGACCGTCGAGGTGGACGGCGTGTGGGATTGAGCGGCCCGCGGCCTGGTCAGCGCGCAGGTAGTCAAACCAGGCGCCGCAACCCGCTGTCTCAACCGGGAACGGGATATGACGAAACAGCTCCGGATCGGTCGCCGCGACTGCGGCTAGCCCGGCGCGGTGGCGTTCCTCAAATGGCTCTAGCCGCACGGGCCCGCGCTCAAGTATCGTTGCGGCAAGCTCCATTGTTCGCATTGCTCCCGTCCGCCCACGGCTTTAGCGTGCAGTCAAACTTGCCGCCAGCGCGCCGGAGGACATCCCATGCATTTCGAACATTCCGCCAAAGCAAAAGAGTGGATGGGTCGTGTCGGTAAATTCATGGACGATCACATCGTCCCGGCCGTGCCGGCCTATGAAGCGCAGCAAAAGGAAGGCAGCCGCTGGAAGGTCATCCAGGTCGTCGAAGACCTAAAGGTGAAGGCCAAGAAGGAAGGCCTGTGGAATTTCTTCATGCCGCCGTCGAGCGGGCATCCGAAGGTCGATGACACGTTCCAGTTTGAGGGCGAGACGCTCACCAATCTGGAATACGCGCCGCTGGCCGAGATCATGGGCCGCGTCGGCTTTGCCTCGGAAGTGTTCAACTGCTCGGCGCCCGACACCGGCAACATGGAGGTGTTTGAGCGTTACGGCACCCGCGCGCAGAAGGATCAGTGGCTGAAGCCGTTGATGAATGGGGAGATCCGTTCGGCGTTCCTGATGACGGAGCCTGCGGTTGCTTCGTCAGATGCAACGAACATCCAGTGCGAGATCAGGCGCGACGGCGACGATTACGTCATCAACGGCCGCAAATGGTGGTCGTCGGGCGCCGGCGATCCGCGCTGCAAAGTCGCGATCCTGATGGGCAAGACCAATCCCGATAACCCCAAGCACAGCCAGCAAAGCCAAATCCTGGTGCCGCTCGATGCGAAGGGCGTGAACATCCTGCGCCCGCTCACCGTGTTCGGTTACGACGACGCGCCGCACGGCCACATGGAAATCGTGCTCGAAAATGTGCGCGTGCCGGCGTCGAACCTGCTGCTCGGGGAAGGCCGTGGCTTTGAAATCGCGCAGGGACGCTTGGGTCCGGGCCGCATCCACCATTGTATGCGCACGATCGGCGCGGCGGAAGCAGCGCTCGAGGCGCTCTGCAAGCGCATCACCACGCGCGTAGCGTTCGGCAAGACCATCGCCGAGCACAGCGTCTGGGAGCAGCGCATTGCTGAGGCGCGCACGGACATCGAGATGAACCGGCTTCTGTGCCTCAAGGCTGCGTACATGATGGACATCGCCGGCAATAAAGTCGCCAAGAACGAGATCGCGATGATCAAGCTCTCGGCGCCACGCATGGCGCTGAAGATTATCGACGACGCGATCCAGGCGCATGGCGGTGCGGGCGTGTGCCAGGACTTCGGTCTCGCCAAATCGTATGCGGGCATTCGCACGCTGCGTTTGGCGGACGGGCCGGACGAAGTGCACGCGCGCACGATCGCATTGAACGAGCTGGCCAAGTATGGCTGGACCGGCAAGCGTGCGAAGACCGAAGGCGAGAGCCTGCCCGGCATGCGCTGATGTAAACGTATGACCAAACTCAGCGACCAGGAAGCGCGCGAACAGTTCGGCGCAGCGACCGATCACGAGAGGATGCCCAATGGGGAGGTTCGTCTTCGGCTCAAAGCCGCTGACGGCAGCGGTTACATCAAGACCGTTCAGCCTGGCGTCGGCGCTTGGCAGAAGAGCCATCTGCACTCAGTCCTTGTCGAGACCTACGTAGTGCAGAAGGGATGGATGGCTCTCGTTGAGCTCGCCGAGGACGAACCAAAAGTAACGATCCACCTGCCGGGTGATGTTATTTCAACTAGGCCTAGTGTCGCCCACAATGTCTATCTGACTGCAAACGCCGTCATTCACACGGTGAAGCAAGGCGGCGCCGACGATTGGATGGCGTGCGAACGACTCGATGCATTGGTTTCGAGTTGGGACGAGGGCGAAACTCGCGCGCGATCGCAAAGGTCCGCAGGGCAGACGATATTGGCGGTTGAACACAAGTACGCTGCCTATGCCAGCATCTATAATCATCTCGACAATCTGATTTGGTTGGTCCCAGGTTTTGTGCTTACCGTGGGACTAAGCGGATTCGGCCTGATCCTGGAGCTGGCTGCGCGCACGCCGCGTGAGACTGCACAGATGCTTGGCGGATTGCTCTTGGCCCTCGGCGTGTTTTTCTTCCTGGGCGGATACAGTGTTATGCGCCTGCGTCACCACCATACCCTCATGGGCGATGAGCTCCGTGCGATCGAAGGTGATGGCTATTTTACGCGCCGCACCAAGACCCTGCGCTCCCAGTATCTGCCAAGCGCGCCGCACTTGTTTATGGTCATGTTCTTCTTCATGTCAGGCGCGCTGCTGTTTGTGTCACTCCTGTTGTTTGCCGCATGGGGACCGCTCCTGAATTTGTTCACGCCTTTGCCGCAGACTGGCCAATGATCTTTGCCTGGGGCGTAAGTGCGTTGGCGCTGGTGATCGGCGCCGCGCTTGGCGCGCGTGCGCTGATCGACCCTGAATGGGCGGCGAAGTTCGTGCGCTTGAAGGCTGACGGGCAGGGCGGCGGGCAGGCGGAATTTCGCGCGACCTTTGGCGGCGTGTTTTTGGCGCTGCATGCGGCGGCATTGCTGCTGACGGGCTTTTATCTCTTGGGCGGCGAGTACGTGATCGGCGTTTGCGCGACAGGGGCCACATTCGTGATCGCCGCGAGTTGGGGTGGGGCCGCGTTCGGGCGCGCGGTTGCGATGTGGCGCGATGGCGCGGACACGAGTTTCAACCGTGTGAGTGTGGGCGTTGAATCCGCGATGGCGTTTGCGATCGCGATGCCGTGGCTGGTTTGGTTTTTGCTCTAAGCAGGCTTGCCGAGAAACACGAACGCGGCGCCTGCGGTGATCAGCGCAAAGCCGATGAGGTGGTTCCAGCCGAGTTGCTCGCGCAGGAAGAACGTCGAGAACACCACGAAGACGCAGAGCGTGATGACTTCCTGCATCGTCTTTAGTTGCGCCGTTGAGTAAGCGGCAGACCCGATGCGGTTGGCGGGGACAGCCAGGCAATACTCGACGAAGGCAATGCCCCAGGAGACCACGATCGCGATCAATAGCGGCGTCGATTTGAACTTGAGATGCCCGTACCACGCAAACGTCATGAACACGTTCGACGCCACAAGCATGATGATCGGCGCGATCTGAGGTGAAGTGAGAAACATCGGCATGCCGACTCCTTCAGTCATGTCACTCTAGCCGCTTGCGATAATGAGTCATTCCGGATCGCACTCCGCGCGTCCGGAATGACTCACCAATGGAAGCGTGAAAAATCAGAAATCGTTGATGCTCATATCCGCGCGCCAGGGCCAGGCGTTGGCGCGGAGGCCGCAGGCTGCGGGATCGAAGGTCTCGCGCGTTACCACGACGGTATTGGTCGGCGTTTCTTCGATGCGGATTTCGCGGACGGCGAAGGGCAGTTTGTCGCCGGTGACAAAGGCGGAGAGCTTGAGGAAGAAGCACGCAGCCAGCGCTTCGGTGGTCGGATCGCCCTGAAACGTCATGATCTGCTTCAGCAGAGCCGGCTCGTTGTCGCGGAAGTAGCCGATCAGTGGATCGGCTTCGCCGAGGTGAAGCGCGTGGTCGACGCAATCGTCGATCCATTGATGCCAGCGGCGCTTCACGTGTTCGAAGGGCGCGGCGGAATTTGTGTCTGAGAATTTGAACGTCGTTGCCGGGTCGAGCCGGACAGTGACGAATTCGTTGTGCCCGTGCGGGATCGCGCATTTGGGGCTCTTGGTCGCCAACAGGCGATGCGCCATCGCATAGCGACGGGTAAATTCCAATGCAGCCATGACCAGTCCTTGCGGCACTCCCGCAGAACAGGCGGGCGCCCCGCGCGCTGACTAGGCGCGCAAGGCTCCGCGTGCAATCAATTGTCGTCTTTGTCGTCCCAGACGGGTTCGCCGAGATTGACTTGCTCAGGCGAGGTGAGGCCGCCGACGGCCGCGCCGACCACCGCCCCAGGCAGCGCGCCAACGCCGCCGAACACCGCGCCCGTGCCTGCGCCGATTGCAGCGCCGGAGGCCATGCGGTCACCCATTTGCGTGCCGCAACCGGCCAGAGCTATGGCGGCCGCCGTCGCCAGGACTACGTATTTCATGCGTATTGCTCCTCAGCACAAAGCTGTTTCAGGTCATGCGGTATTCGGGAGTTTGGGCGCGATTGAGGCGGAGCTCTTAACGCGAAGTTCCGCTTCAGAACCAGCGCCGCCATTTGGCGATGCCGAACAGTATTGCCGGCGCGGCAAACATCATGGCGACGCCCACCCAAGGCCCCCAAGATTCCTTGAACCACGTCATGCCTTCGAAGTTCATGCCGAAGATCGAGGCGATGAGCGTCGGCGGCACAAAGGCGATGGTGGCGAGCGAGAGCGCCTTCAGCACGTTGGTCTGCGAGGCGTTGATGAGGCCGAGTATCGCGTCCTGAAGAAAGGAGAGGCGTGGCTGCAGTGTTTCCGCAATGCGCTCCAGTTCGCCAACGTCGCGTGCGAGCGCCGCGAGGCGGGCGGCGTCTAGGGCGTACTTGCCTTTGGAGGCGCGCGAATAAACCAGTAGGCGCTGCATGCTTGAGAGCGAGTCGTGTGCGAGGGCTGCTATCGCGCCGATGCGGCCGAGTTCGCGCAGGGACTCTTCTAGGTTTAGCGTCGAGTCTTTGGCGAAGACGAGCATCGAAAGGGTGTTGGCGTCGCGTGTGCCTTCGGCGAGCACGTCAGCTAGACGTTCGGCCGCGCCTTCGATCAGTGCGAGCATTACATCGGCGCCCGTCTGCGCCGATCCAACACGCGCGGAGGCGCGGCCTTGGCCGATGTCGAAGGCCCGCGGGCGTACCTGGCGCACGGTTACGAGCTTGCCCTTGGTCAAAATGAAGGTGACGGCGCCAGCGATCAGCTTTCCCTCATCGCGCCGCCCAAGCAGCGTCGCGGTAAGGTGGAGCGCCTCACGCTCTTCGTAGTAGCGCGCGGATTCTTCGAAGGCAGAACGCTCGGCGGGCGTCGGTACGTCGATGCCCAGCGATGCTTCAACTTCGGACTCTTCGCTCTGGTCCGGAGATTCCAGATCGTACCAAAGCGCGGATGCGTCCTCGCACCCGACTTCCGCGCCGCCTTTTGCAATCACTCGAAGCATGGGCGCGCCATAGCGCTATTCGCGGCGGCTGAACACTCCCGCGGCGAAATGACTATTCGCCCTTGGCCACCGTTCCGCGGGCCATCACAAATGGGACATTCATCAGCGTGGTGACGTCGGCGGTCGGGTTGCCGTCGACGGCGATGATGTCGGCGGAATAGCCCGGCGCGATGCGGCCGGCAACGTTTTCGAGTTGCAAGTGGGCGGCGGCGTTTACGGTGCCTATGGCGAGGGCTTGCGCTGGCGTGTAGCCGCCTTCGACCAGGAACTGGAACTCGCGCGCGTTGATGCCGTGAACCGAGACGCCGCTATCGGTGCCGAATGCGACATTCACACCGGCGCGCCGCGCGGTCTGGATTGACTGGCGCATGCGCGTGCCGACTTCGCGTGCTTTCTCGGCTTGGTTTGGCGTCAGTACACCACCGCGCTCGGCCAATTCCTCGACGGTGACGCCGGCGAGGATTGTCGGGACGAGATAGGCGCCGGTGCGGCGGAAGAGGCGGATGGAGTCCGCGTCGGTGTAGGAACCGTGTTCGATCGAATCGACGCCCGCACGGAGTGCGGCGTTGATACCGCCCGCGCCATGCGCGTGTGCGGTGACGCGGCGGCCCATGGCGTGCGCGGCCTCGACGATAGCTTGCAGTTCAGCGTCGCTAAATTGTTGTTCGATGCCGGCCGCAGTGTTGGAGAGCACGCCGCCGGTTGCGGTGATCTTGATGATGTCGGCGCCGGCTTGGATTTGGCGGCGCACAGCGCGGCGGCAGGCGTCAGCCCCGGAGCAGGCCGACGGGCTACGCAGGACGTCGACAATGTCCGGCGCAAAGCCGTTGGCGTCGGCGTGGCCACCGTCGGGCGTTACCGCTGAACCGGAGGCGATGATGCGCGGTCCCGGCACGCGACGTTCGGCGATGGCGCGGCGGAGCGCGAAGATCGAGTCATTGTTGGCGCCGAGGTCGGCTACGGTGGTGAAGCCCGCCATCAATGTGGTGCGGGCGTTCTGCGCGCCGCGCAGCGCGCCGTCGGCGGCGGTCAGCGTGACTTCTTCGATAAGCTGGTTCGGGCCAAGTTCGCTGGTGAGGTGGACGTGGCTATCGATCAAGCCGGCCATCACGAAGCGGTTGCGCTGGTCGATGACCGGCACGCCGTCTTGCGTCACGTAACCGGGTTGAATGGCGATGATGTTTCCGTCGGCGCCGACGAGGATGGATTGCTCAGTGAGTACGCGGCCGTTCGAGGCGTCAGCGAGGAGACGGCCGGCGTGGATGATGCTGACCGCGCGAACCTGGGTGGCTTCTTGTGCGAACCCAGAATCCGAGAGCAAAGCCAGAGCGGCAATCGCTCCCATGAACGTCATCGCGCGCTGCAACATGAGAGTCCCCCGATTTGAAGCGGTTTTGATCCGCCTTGATGGCATACG
Source organism: Caulobacteraceae bacterium (assembly GCA_031379735.1). Classification (GTDB taxonomy): domain Bacteria; phylum Pseudomonadota; class Alphaproteobacteria; order Caulobacterales; family Aquidulcibacteraceae; genus Vitreimonas. The sequence goes on from JANNFK010000069.1 coordinate 97,231, forward strand.
GCGTCAACCTCATTCGCGTGGGGAGTGGGAGCGCGTGGCCTCCGGCCCGCAGGCGAGGCTCGGAGGCGCGCCCTCCAACTTACTTCACGTCAGCCCCGCCTTTTGGGCGTAGTGGAACGACGCTGCGGCGAGCGGGCGTATGCGCTGGATCATTTGCGCCGCGTGCGCACTTGCGGCCGTGCCGTCGCGCACGCGACCGGCGATGCCTTGTAGAATGCAGGCGAGGCGGAAGGCGTTGTAGGAGAAGTACCAATCGAGTTTGGCGATGCCGTCACGGCCGGTTTGATCGCAATAGAGCTTCACGGTTTCTTCAAGCGTTGGAATGCCGAGCGGCGCCAGATCAACGCCGCCGAGGCCAGAGCGGCCATCGCTCGGCAACACCCAACTCATCAGGTAATAGGTGAAATCGCCGAGCGGATCGCCGAGCGTTGAGAGCTCCCAATCCAGCACCGCAATCACGCGCGGCTCGCTTTCGTGCAGCACCATGTTGTCGAGGCGGTAATCGCCGTGGACGATAGAGGTGCGCTCGCCCGGTGGAATGGTTTGCGGCAGCCATTCGATGAGACGGTTCATCTCGTCGATGGTTTCGGTTTCGCTTAATTTGTACTGCTTCGACCAGCGATCGATCTGGCGGCCGAAGTAATTACCGGGCTTGCCGTAGTCGCCGAGACCGATTTGTTCGTGATCGGTGTTGTGGAGCTTTGCCAGCGTCGCGATTTTGTTTTCGTAGGTGGCGCGGCGGTCCTCCTTGGTCATTTCAGGCAGCGCGCCATTCCAGAGGATGCGGCCTTCGACCATTTCCATGACGTAGAACATCGCGCCGACGACGCTATCGTCGGTGCAGAGCGCGTATTGGCGCGCGACCGGGAAGCCGGTGGGATAAAGCGCCGACATGACGCGAAACTCTCGGTCGACTGCGTGCGCCGATGGCAGCAGCTTTCCGCCGGGCTTTTTGCGCAACACATATTTCCGCGACGGCGTGACGAGTTGGTAGGTCGGGTTCGACTGGCCGCCTTTGAACTGATTGATCGTCAGCGGGCCTGCGTAGCCTTCGACGTTCTCCGTGAGCCAAGCGCCGAGTGCGGCTTCATCCAGGCGATGACGCTCTTCTACGGGCTTCACGCCTTTGAAATTTGCGTGCGGGTCGTCAGCTGGTTCCGTCATAGGCCGGACCTTAGTTACGCCACAGCGCAAAGCGCAAGCGCTAGAGGGCCCGCCAGGCGATGTCGCGGCGGCAGAAACCGCCAGGCCAGTCGATTTTGTTGACGGCTTCGTAGGCGCGGTCGACGGCGTCTCTCAGCGTGGCGCCGGTTGCGGTGACGTTGAGGACGCGGCCGCCGGCGGCGCGCAGATTTCCCTCTTCATCTTCGCGCGTGCCGGCGTGGAAGATTTCAACGTCGGGCACGCGCTCGGCGTTGGCGAGGCCACGGATGACGGAGCCGGTCAGCGGTTCGTCTGGGTAGCCTTGCGCAGCGTAAACGACGGTGACGGCCGGGCGTGCATTCCATTCGAGTGTGGGCGCGGACGCCAGTTCGCCCTTCGCGGCCGCAAGCAACACAGGCGCCAGATCGCTATCGAGACGGCGCATGAGCGTTTGGCACTCCGGGTCGCCGAAGCGGACGTTGAACTCGATCAACTTGGGCCCGGCCGGCGTGATCATAAGCCCAGCGAACAGCACGCCGATGAAGGGCCGGCCTTCAGCTTTCATGCCGCGCAATGTCGGCAGAATGATCTGTTCCATTGTTTGATCGCGGACGGCATCGGTGAAGACTGGCGCGGGCGAGTAGGCGCCCATGCCGCCGGTGTTGGGGCCCTTGTCGAGATCGTAGGCGCGCTTGTGATCTTGCGCGGCGAGGAGCGGCACGGCCGTCTCGCCGTCGCAGAGCGCAAAGAAGCTGGCTTCCTCGCCTGGCAGGAAATCTTCGATAACGATGCGCTGACCGGCCGTGCCGAATTTGCGGAGGAAGAGAATCTGATCGATCGCCTCATCCGCCTCGCGGCGCGTTTCGGCGATAACGACGCCTTTGCCAGCAGCGAGGCCGTCAGCCTTGATCACGAACGGCGGCTCGCGATCGCCGAGATAGGCTTTGGCGCGGATCGCGTCGTCGAAGACTTTGTAGCCCGCCGTGGGCACAGCGTGGCGTTCGCAGAAATCCTTCATGAACGCTTTGGAGGCTTCGAGTTCGGCCGCGGCTTTGCTTGGCCCGAAGCAGGGTACCCCGACATGTGCGAGTGCGTCAGCGAGCCCAGCGGCGGCGGCGGATTCCGGACCGACCACGACAAGGCCGACCTGTTCGCGCATCGCAAACGCCGCCAGTTCAGCGACCTCGGTGGCGTTAATCGGAACGCAGCGGCCGAGTTTCGCCAAGCCAGGGTTGCCCGGGGCGGAAATCATTTCCGAAACGAGCGGGCTTTGCCTCAATTTCCAGCCGAGCGCGTGCTCACGCCCGCCCGACCCGACGATCAGAATCTTCATGGGGAAGTGGATTGCGACCGGACGCCGCCCCGGTCAAGCGCGCGGCCGGTTATGCTGTGCCAAGAGTGCTCGCGGCGATCAAAAAGTACGTCGATAGCGCAGCGAATCCTAGTGCGGCGCCGGCCTGGACCAATGGAGCCTTCAGGAAGATGGCGGGTAGGACGAGGGCCAGTGCGACGATCGTAATCATCGAGTCTCGGAGCCAGTGTCCGTAGAAGCCCGAGTAGGCGATGTTGAACGTGAGCGCGATGAAACAGAATACCACGATCGCCCAGAGGTAGTTGTCGCCTTCGCGCTCGTGGAAGGCCACGAGATCAATCTTCTCCTCGGCGCCGAATTCCGGAGTAACGAAAACGCACAGCACATATTGCGCGACTTTGCTCACCATCAGCAGCAGGACGGTCCATGCTGGCCACTCAGTCAAAGACCGAAGTGACCAATCGGCGGCCCAATTGCCCATAGTCATAGCGAGAACGCTCCACATCCAGAGCGCGTGGGTGAGCGAAAACCGAACCCGAGTGCGACGGCGCAACATGTGAACGGCGCCAGCCAGCAAATGACCTATGCCGAGCGCTGAGATTACCGACGAGAACGCCAGCACGAATTCGAAGAGCGACATGCCTACCCCCGCCTTGCCTTGCGACGCCGGACAGCAAGCGTCAACCAGTAGTGCGTGTGTGTGCGTTAGGCGACGTGAGAGGGGCGCGCGACGTAGCTTCAAGGTCGAGCCGGAGGCGCGCCCATGCCTCGTCCATATCTGGCGACCAATGCGGGCCGCGGGCGGCGCAAATTTCGTCGCGTATGACGGTGAAGAATGAAACGAAAGCCTCGGGCGACACTTCGTAGCTGAGATGGTTGACGATCTCACTGGCAATGAAATTGTGCGCGTAGCGGCGCTCGCCGATAACATCGAAGATCGTATCGAACACGTGAGTCAGCATCGCGCCGCGCACCTGACCGCCGCGATCCATGATGAAGGACGCTTCGGTGTCGGGGAATTGCGCGAAGAGGCGGGCGTAGACGCCAGCGGTGAGGTCGCCACTGTTTGCGGCCGCGATCTCTAGGCTTGCAGTGATATGCTCCGCGCCTGCGAAGGTCATTTGAAGCGAAGCGCCCAGGCGCGGAGCGCTTCGAGATACTTGCCCAGGAATTCGATAGTCTTGGCGTCGGTGAGGTCGCCATTGGCGTCGAACTTTTCGGAGGCGCGGAAGACCAGGATTTCCGGCTGCGGCATGCAGTAGGAGTTGGTGAACTCGAACGCTTGACGGAGTTGGCTCTGGCCGCGCGCCGTGCCGGTTTGGCCAGGCGATGCGCCGATGATGCCGATAGGTTTTCCGTTGAGCGCTGCGTCGCGTGCTGGGCGCGAGGCCCAGTCGACCGCGTTCTTCATCACGCCAGGCACGCCGTGATTGTATTCCGGCGTCACGAACAGGACGGCGTCGGCGGCGCGGATCGCGTCTTTGAAGGCGGCGACGCCAGTTGGATCGCCCGCAGCTTCAACGTCGCCGTTGTAGAGTGGCACGTCGGCGAGATCAAAAGTGTCGATGGTCAGGCCACTTGGCGCGATCTTCGCGGTGGCGCGCAGGAGTGCACGGTTCAGAGAGCCAAGCCGCAAGCTTCCGGCGACGCCCAGTACACGAATGTCAGTCATGGATCGTTATATGGACCGCTTGCATTACTCAGGCCAGGGCCGCCTGAGCAACGCCCGGGAAAATGTCGAAGGCGTTTCCACTGCGGCGAGCCGCACCGGCAAGCGCCGCGAAGGCTAGGCTGTGTACCCCATCGCGGCCAACTTCGGATCATCGGGCGCATAGGCAGCGGCATTATAGCTCGCGCCCTGCGCGGTGCGATCTTCGCTGACGACAATTATCGCATTCACGTCGATCGCACCCAAGTTGACGTCCTTGTCAGGCAGCACGACGAACGCGTTATATCCCTGCCACACGAGCAGGTGTCCTTGCCGACTTAGCGCTTGAGCCGCCATCCGTTTGATCTGCGCGTAATGCGGCGCCTTCCGCCAAGCATCGCCGCGCGCCGGATCGACGTGAACCACAACGCGGTTTGCGGAGGTGTCGAAGCTGATGACCATCTTGGCGTCCACCGGCCGCCATTCTGGCCCGAGCGAGGCGTTCACCAGCCAGGCGCAGTAAAAATCCGCGCATTCCTGCGGCCGATCTGCGTAGATCCCGCAACCCGCGCCGATTTTGCAGTGCGAGCACCAGGTCAGACGCGGCTTAGCAAGCTCTTGGATACCCAAAAGCTTGCAGCACATCGTGCACTTAGCGCACGATCGTCCAGGAATTATCGGATCCACCTCACTCATCGACGAACACTAGCGGCGTGGGTGCATCCATGCCAGCGAAGGCCGCATCTCAGGCGCGTGATCGGAACGATATTCGTCGCCCTCGCGCTTATGTGCGTCTCCGCACAAAGCGCGCCGCCGCAACGGGCTAAGCTACTCGTCCTTCGGCTTCATGATGCCGGAAAATGTGACGATCGCGAGCGCGGTGAGGATCGCGCCGAGCATTGCGTAGAGCGCATGCGCCCAGCGCCACATGGCGACGCCTTCGAAGAGGCGCCAATCATTGGTTTCGGAGACTGCCACGCCTTGCGAGAGCTCCGCGCGCGCGGTGCGGCCCGGCGCGCACCGGTTTTCTTGTCCAAGATCGATCACAGGCAGCGCGACGTCGAGCGCGTAGATCGTGGGCTCGACCGCGCCGTTGCAGGCAGCGCCACGCGGCGTCACCAGCGCGCCCTGCGCGTTCATTGTCAACACGCCAACAACGCCAAGCACCAGGAAGAGCGCCAGCGCGCGGACGACGCGGATTGGCGCGAGGCCGTAGCCGGCGGTCACGCCGAAAAGTGATGAAAGCGCCCAGGTGAAAGGGCCGGCCGACCCCGCAAGCGTATGCAAATCGTGCTGCGCCAGCTGCACGCGGCGTGCGTCTTCGCGGCGCCCCATGCGCGCATATGTGCTGGCGGCGTGCGCGAACGGTTGCGGTGAGAACTTTTCGCCGTTGCGGCGCGATCGCTTCAGCCACGATACGCGCGAACGCCATTTCTCACCGTCGCTGTCGATGCGGCCGTAGGAGAAACCGTCGAGACTGAGACGGCCAGTCTCTGCGCCCCAACCGGTCTTCACGTCGTCATCGAGCGCAGCGCAGCGCAGCTTGCGCCAATGGCGTCGATGAAGGTTTCCTGTTGCGCTGTGAGCGCTCGCGCTTCGATGGCGCCGTCGATGGTGGCGTCGACGAAAGAGAAAACGCCGCCCTTCGCGCCGTCTGGGCCGGGACCGCGGAGTTCAAGCGCCGACCAGGCGAGCTTGCCGCCGATGCGGGCGCGGGCGAGTTTGCAGCCGCCTTCGATCACGGTTTTTTGGCCGTGCGGCGCAAATCCGTTTTCTGGCAGCGTGAAAGTAAGGTTGCTGCCGACGCGTGCGTTGGGAGCGCGGATTGCCCATGCGCCAGGGTTTATGTAACGGCCGCCGCCAAAAGCGAGATAGCCGCCGATGCGCGCGTCAGCGAGGAAGATTTCGCCTTTGACGTTGGCGCCTTGGAGCATCGCGCCGCCTCCCACTTTCATGCTCGTGCCGTCGATGGCGCGGCCGAAGGTGTCGCCGCGCGGCGTGGTGCGGTGGACGATCTCAGCGCCTCGCAGGTCGAGGTTGTGCGCGATATGCGCGTTTTGCAACGCGAGCTGGCCCGCGACTTTAACGTCGTCGGCGATGACTTGGCCTTCGACCCTCGCGTTCGAGAGCATAATGGCGCAGCCGAGTTCGTTGCGGAACGAGCCGTTGGTGAGATCGAGGTTGCCGCAGATGGTGGCGCCCATGAACCAGACCTCGCCCTCGGCTTTGAAGCCGTTGCGCAGCAGCACGTCGCCCTCGATGCGGACGGTTTCGGCAATCAGCGCCGATGCGCCTGCGTCGTCGCTGCGATTTAGAAACGCGCCGCCGCTGCAATCGACAGCGCCTTTGATGCGTGCGCCGTAAATCGTAACTGAGCCGAACGCTTCGAAGCCTTCCCGCAAGAAAACGTTGCCCTCGATCTCGGCGCCTTGGAGGTTGAGCGCGTCGATGGTGCTGTCTTCGGCGCGCGCGAACTTGGCCCCCCGCGCCAGCACATCGCCATCGATGCGAGCGCCGCGGAGCTTTGCCGTCAGCGTTTCTTTGCCGGCCGCTTCGATGGGGGCGATGTCGCAAAGGTCGAGTTCGCCATCGATCTGAGCCTCGACGGCTTGGAGTTGCGTGAGACGACTGCCGTTGAGCGATAGTCGCGCCAGGCGCGCGTGGCTGATGTCGATGGCGTCGGGGATCTCGCAGTTTATCAGCGCTAGCGCAGGCAAACCTTCGCCTGAACAATCGGTAAGGTCGAGCGTGCCCTCTATACGTGCGCCTTTGATCCGCACGCCGGGGGTGCGGATCGCCCAGCTCGGATCGAGCCGGAGGAGGAGCTTGCGGAGAAAGCCGGCCCGCACGGCGGGCTTGGCCCCGCCCGGGCCGCCCATCGCGCTAAAATCCGCGATTTCCCCCGCGCTGGTCCGATCCACCACGAATTGCTCGTGGGGCGACAGGTCGTTGGCGTCGAACGCCATGCGAAGATCCCCCGGCTCCCCCAAGCCGGGAACGTTTAAGCATTCCGCGCGCGGCGGCGCGAGTCGCCTTATATGAAAGAGATGTCAGACGCTGCGGCAGTTACCGCCGACTCCAATTTGCCCGAACTCTCTGTCAGCGAACTCGCGCAGGCGGTAAAGCGGGCAATGGAGACGAATTTCGACCGTGTGCGCGTGCGCGGCGAACTCGGCCGTGTGCTGATCGCCAAATCCGGCCACCTCTATGTCGATCTGAAAGACGAAGGCGCGACGATCTCCACGGTGATGTGGAAGGCGAACGTGCAACAGCTTGGCTTCAAAGCGGAGGAGGGACTTGAGGTTGTCGCCGAGGGTCGGCTTTCGACCTATCCAGGGCGGTCGCAATATCAGCTGATCTGTGAGCGCATGGCGCCGGCTGGCGTTGGCGCGCTGCTGGCGCAGCTTGAGAAGCTGAAGCTCAAACTACAGGGCGAAGGGTTGTTCGCGCGCGAGCGCAAAAAGGCGATCCCGTATCTGCCGCGCACGATTGGTGTGGTGACGTCGCCTACGGGCGCTGTCATCCGCGACATTCTGCATCGTTTGCGTGAGCGTTTTCCGTGCCGCGTGATTGTGTGGCCGGTGTTGGTGCAGGGGCCGGAAGCGGCGGGGCAAGTTGCGCGCGCGATCAAGGGCTTCAACGGCATCCAAGGCCGTGATCGCCCCGATGTGCTGATCGTCGCGCGTGGCGGTGGTTCAATCGAAGACCTTTGGGCGTTCAACGAGGAGATCGTCGTACGCGCCGCTGCGGCGAGCGATATTCCGTTGATCAGCGCCGTCGGCCACGAGACCGATACGACGTTGATCGATTACGCTTCTGACCATCGCGCGCCCACGCCGACAGCGGCCGCCGAGAAGGCGGTCCCGGTGCGATCTGAATTGATCGAACGCGTCACCAGTGCTGATGGGCGCTTGAAGAACGGGCTCGTGCGTGGGTTGGAGCGGCGGCGCACCGAATTGCGCGCGGCGGCGGCGAAGTTTCCTCGGCTGGAGACGCTCTTTCAAATACCGCAGCAGCGTTACGACCGTGCGGCGGAGCGTCTGAATGCGGCGCTGGTTTCCAATACACGTGCGGCGCAATCGAAGCTTGACCGGGTGGCGGCGCGGCTGCGGCCTGAAGCGCTGGCGCAAGATATTGTTCGCCGCCGTGAGCATCTCGTGCGGACGAGCGCGCGTTTGGCGCCGGCGATGAAGCGGACACTGGAAGGCCACAAGAAGCACCTTGATGGCGCGGCGCGCATGTTGGAGTCACTGTCGCATAAGAGTGTGCTGGCGCGCGGTTTTGTGATGGTGCAGCGCGAGGATGGCAGCTTGGTGCGGGCGGCGAAGGATTTGAACGCCGGCGATGTCGTGAACCTCACCTTCAACGACGATCAGAAGAAGGCGGTGATCGATCCGCCACAGGATGGTTCGGTGAAGTCGCGCGGCAAAGGCAAGCCCGGCGGCGATCAGGGTTCGCTGTTCTAGGTCCGGTCCGGCATCCGCCACATTGCGAACGCCACCGCCGCAACGGCGGCCGTTGCAAACCAGACGGCGCTGACACCGAAGGTATCAAATGCGAACGCGCCCAACACCGCGCCCCTGAGCAGTCCCATCCAAAGCAGAAGATAAGGCGCCCAATCGAAACGCGGGCCGCCGATTAAAGCGCTGGCGAGCTTTTGCCCGAAGCGAACGAGTGCGCCTGTCATATACGTCACGCCGATGCTGACTTCGCCATCACGTTGGAAGGCGGCGTTCTCTGCGCCCATCGCCAGGGCCAGAGCTGCGATCGCGAATGCCGTCGCATTCATGCCGGCGGCCAAGCCAGCAATGGCAAGGGTCGCCCCGACAATTGCGAGTACGCGCAGCGCACCAGCGCGGCTTGCATCGCGGTTCGCGAACGAGCCGAGCATCACGCCACAGACGAACGTGGCGATCAGCCCGCCCGCTAACGCGGCCGCATGTGGGTCGCTGGCGAGACCAACGCCGAGACGCGTCGAGTTTCCGCTCATGAAGGAGACGAAGAAGCCGCCCAACTGGATGAACGCGATCGCATCCACGAACCCGGCGATCGCCGAGAGCGCGGCCGCGAGCAACCAGTAGCGGCGTCTGTATGGAATCATGTCCGCGTCAATCCTATCGCGCTTCGGGAGGCAACTGGGCCCAGGACCCGTTCGATTTCTTGAATTGCGCCTTCCGGCAATGGGTTAAGCGGCTTGGATGTGAAGCAGGTGCGGGCTAAAAGACTCGTATGAACAAGCACGATCCAGGCGGGGCTGAAGCGAAGGTCAATTATGGCGACAACGAAATCACCATTTTGCGCCAAGGCACGCATGTCCGCTGCGCGGTAACGGGCGAACCAATTGCGCTCGACGCACTGCGCTATTGGAGCGTCGATCTGCAGGAGGCGTATCGTGGCCCCGCTGAAGCGACGGGGCGCTGGAAGCAAGTCAACACTGAGAAGAAGTCGTGAGAGCGCTGGTTGGCGCGATCGCGCTTTTGTTGGCGGCGTGCGCCGCCGCTGAAGCGCCAGCTGCGCCCGATGCGCCTCTGCCTGCGCGAGTCGAGGTCGTTGACGATATACACGTCCCACCGCCGCCTGCGTCGATGGCGCTGTCCTGTGGGGGCGCGTTCACGCAGGGCGGCATCGCGCTTTGCCGCACCGTGCCGAATGCTGCGATCTTTGTGGATGGCGCAGCGAGCGGCGCGGCTGATGCTGAAGGCTGGGTCGTCGTTGGTTTCACGCGTGAGCATGGAGCTTCAGTTCAGATACAAGCGCGCGCCGGTGGAGAAAGCACGGCGCGGACCTTCGACATCGCGGCGCGAGAATTTGATGTTCAGCGCATCGACGGTTTGCCGCAACAAACAGTGACGCCGAGCGATCCCGCTGTGCTCGCACGTATTCAGCGCGAGTCGGCGCTGAAGCAGGCGGGCTTTCAAAGCACGGCGAACATCGAGGGATTTCTCGACGGCTTCATTATGCCGGTCGAAGGCGGGCGCGTCTCTGGGACGTGGGGCAATCAGCGCGTGCTGAACGGCACGCCCTCAACGCCTCACTTTGGCTACGACATCGCTGTGCCCGCTGGGACGCCGATCCATGCGCCCGCGGCAGGCGTGGTGACGCTGGCTGAGCCGGATATGCACTACGAAGGCGGGCTCGTGTTCATCGACCACGGCCAGGGCCTCATCACCATGTACCTGCACATGAGCCGCCTCGACGTGCATGCGGGCGACACGGTGGAGCAGGGCCAAGTGATTGGCGCTGTCGGCGCAAGCGGGCGCGCGACGGGCCCGCACCTCTGCTGGCGCATGAAGCTGCGCAACACGCAGCAGCTTGACCCGAGTGTCGCGATCGAAGGCTTGGCCGCGGCGCGCCGCCAATTGATGAGCGCGAACTAGTTGTCGTTTCTGAGCACGTTGTTCAGCGTTTGATGCTGAGGGCGTAGGCTGGTGATTGTCCGCCTAAGCTAGCATGAGGGCGCTGGTGATTATAGCGGTGCACGAAGGGCGCGAGCGCCGCGTTTCGCCGGCCTGA
>JANNFK010000075.1:0-15971 GCA_031379735.1 Caulobacteraceae bacterium
TTTGCACTGCGCCATCGTCAGCTTGCCGACCACATCGACGCCCGGCTTCTTCGATCCGGAGCCCGGCTTCTTCTTTGTATCCATCTTCGCCGCCTTCTTGATCAGGAACGACGCCGGCGGCGTCTTGATCTCGAAGGTGAACGACTTGTCCTGGTAGTAGGTGATGACCACCGGGCACGGATCGCCCTTGTTCATGTCCTGCGTGCGGGCGTTAAAGCCCTTGCAGAATTCCATGATGTTCAAACCGCGCTGACCGAGCGCAGGACCGATCGGGGGCGAAGGATTCGCTGCCCCGGCCGGCACTTGGAGCTTAATCTGCCCCAGTACCTTCTTAGCCATGATGTGCCTCGCTTTTCGCGGGACGATCCTTTCGAACCGGCCTGCCTGAGGGATGCGTGGTCCGGGCGGCTAAACCCCTCCCACACGGGAAGCGGGGCGTATAACGGAACGATTGGGCGTTGTCGACAGCCTCTTCCGCCGTGCTAACCCATGCCCCATGGAACCCTTCGTGATCTGGGAGCTGGTGCTGCGGGGGTTCGCGGTTGGGGCGCTGGCCGCAGTCACGGCAGGTCTTTGGCGCAGCAGGCTCGCCGCCATCCGCATCGCCGGCCTGGCGCTGACCCTTAGCGCCGCCGCTTACGTCTTCAACTCGTCCGCGATGACCCGCGACGTTCTCGGGATCGCCTCCGTTCCGGTGCATCTGCTAGCGCTCGGCGGCGCGGGTTGGTTCTGGCTCTTCATCGTCACCCTCTTTGAAGACCGGCCGATCTCGCCGCAGACGCTCACCCCCGGCGCTATCCTCTCTGCCGTTGGCCTCGTCGGCTGGATCGGCCGCCAGGACATGAGCAGCCCGATCTGGATCGGGCACAACCTCATCGAAGCGGGCTTCGCCATCCACGCCCTCGTCGTGATCGCCAGCTCCTGGCGCGGTGACCTCGTCGACGCGCGCCGCCGCCTGCGCGGGCCGGTGCTCGGCGTAGTGACCATCTATGTACTGGCGCTTTCAGGCTTCGAGATTGGCGAAGGCGTTGGGCTCCGTCAGGACTGGTTCGACCTCGCGGGCGCGGCGGCGCTCGCCTTCATGTGCGGCCTCGGCGCGGTCGCTTTTTTGCGCGCGGAGCCTGAGCTCTTCGGTTCATCGGCGGCCCGCGCGACCGCAAGCGACGGCCTCGACGCCGGCGACCGCCTGCTGCTCACCAAGCTCGAAGCGCTGATGTCCGAAGGCGAAGCGTGGCGGCGTGAGGGGCTGACCATCGGGGCGCTCGCCACCGACGTTGGCGCTCCCGAGCACAAGCTCCGGCGCCTCATCAACGATCATCTAGGCTTCCGCAACTTCGCGGTGTTCGTGAACGCGCGCCGGATTACGGCGGCGCAACGTCTGCTCGCTGATCCCTCACGCGCCCGCGACTCTGTATCGGCCGTCGCGTTCGATCTCGGTTTCGGTTCGCTCGGGCCCTTTAACCGCGCTTTCAAAGAAGCGACCGGCCAAACGCCGACCGAATGGCGACGTCAAAGGCTCGCTGAAACTGGAAATCCCTAGCCGTTTTCGAAAACGAACGGCCTTTTCCGGCCCCGGCGAGACGTACGCCAGCGTCACAAGCGATCACGCCTCCAGCCAAGGAGGCCAACATGGACATCGCTGCTTTCACCAATCAATGGCTGATGAACGTCGGGACAGATTTGACCCGCTACGTGATCTTCGCCGTCGCCGTCTGGTTCACGCTCTGGGTCGTGCTCGCGCGCCTGCTCGCGGGCCGCAAGATCAGACCCGACACGCCGAAGCCGAAACAGATGCTGCTCGAATTTGCGATCTCGATCCGCTCGATCGCGATCTTCTCCACAATCGGGCTGCTGACCTTCGCGCTTGAGCGCTTCGGCTTGCTGCCAGGACCGCACATCGCGGCTGGGTGGGGCGCGGGTTGGGCATGGGCGTCACTGGCGTTAATGGTCGTGGCCCATGACGCTTATTTCTATTGGACGCATCGGGCAATCCATAGTCCGGGCCTCTTTCGCGTGTTTCATCGCCGCCACCACAAGTCCCACAACCCCTCACCCTTCACCGCCTACAGCTTCGACTTGGGCGAAGCGGCCATCAACGGCGCTTTCGTGCCGCTGTGGATGATGGTGGTTCCGACGCAATGGTGGGTGGTGGGCATATTCATGCTGCATCAGATCGTGCGCAACACGTTGGGGCATTCAGGCTATGAACTCTTCCCCGCGCGCGGCGACGGCCGCCCGTTGTTCGATGTCTTGACGACGACAACGCATCACGACCTGCACCACTCAAGCGCAGGCGCGAATTACGGTCTCTACTTCACATGGTGGGATCGCATTATGGGCACCGAGCATCCTGAATATTACGCGCGGTTCGCCGCCGCGACGCGCAAACCGCTGCTGCCGCGCAACACAGAAACGGCGGAGCGCCCGGCATAAGCAAGCTCGCAACCCTCGCCATCCTTTCCCGCCCACAAGTCACGGAGCTCGTTATGCGAAAGGTCGGGTCAATCATGCTCGCGGTTGTAGCGCTGGCGCCAATCGTGCTCGCCTTCTCCTTCGCGCTCGCACAGCCAGTGCGCGCCGCGACCCCCAACGATGTCGCCGGCGATTGGGCGACGCCGAGCTTAGGCGCAGTCGTGCGGCTCGCAGCCTGCACGAACAACACTCAACGCCTCTGCGGCCGCTTGATTTGGGCGTGGGATCCTTCACGCGTGCAACGCGGCGCAATCGGCGCGCAAATGTTACGTGACTTTAGTTGGAGCGGCGACGCCTGGACCGGCGGCGAAGTGCTCAATCCGGAAGATGGCCGCACCTACGCCGGCTCGATCCGTCTTGATGGCGAAGTCCTGCGCTTGCGCGGGTGCGCTGGACCGTTCTGCCAAACACAAGCCTGGCGGCGCTTAAGCGCCATCCCGCGACCTACGATCCCATAAGCCCGCCAAGGATGCCGGCGACGGCGCCCATCACGGTCACCCAAAGATTAGCCACCAAGCGGCCAAGAAGTGTCGCGAAACTTGGAACCAGCAGCAATGCGGCGATGATCACGAGCGCGACAATCAAAAGCGCTCCGAGACCACGCCGTGTTGCTTGCTTTGCGCTCATGCGACTTCCCCGCCCGGCGCGGCGAGTGCGGCGCGGGCGGGAGCGTTGGTCAGCAGCGCAACTTCAGCAAGGACAATCGGCAGGTTCCACGCGCCGGGCGCCGCTATGTAGCGCGGTTCCCAACGCGGATCGAATTTGTCCTTGAAGGCGCGCAAACCTTTGAAGCCGTAAAACTGCTCGCCGCGCTCATGTACGAGGCGTCCCGCGCGCGCGAACAACGAAGCGTACTTCTCTTCCGCGAGGCCCGCCAAGGGCGCCATGCCGAGATCGAAGCTCGTGAGCCCATGCGACTGCGCCCAAAGCAGGATTTCCGTGAACAGAAAATCCATCAGCCCGTTCGGCGTCTCGTTCGGGTCGTGACGCATAAGATCGACTGCGCCGCGTTTGCGATCTGCCGTCAGCCAAATGTTCGCGAACGCGACGATGCGTCCATGCAAACGCGCAATCGCGATGGCGTGACGCGAGAGATAAGCGGGCTCGAACGCGCCCAATGAAAATGATTTCTCCCGTCCCCCGTGCGCCGTGAGCCACGCGTCCGACACCGGCCGCAGCGTCTCCCACAATGCAGGCGAGTGCGGCGGCTCTACCACTTCGAACACCGCGCCTTCGCGCTCGACGAAGCGCCGCCGCGCCGAGCGCAACTTTTGACGTGCTGACCCAGCGAGGCTGAAATCCTTCAAATCAACGATCGCGTTCTCGCCCATCTTCTCGACGCGAAAATTGAGATCGAGGAGATCGGGTAAAATATCGGGTGGCGCTGAGGCCACGACCGGCCGCAGCGATAAACGCTCAGCCTCGTCGCGCAAACCCGCAAGCGCCGCGCGCCAGCCATCGCGCTTGCCGACCGGCGGTCCCATCGCGATCAAGCTGCCGCCGCCGCGCGCCGTCATCATCATCGCGCCGTCAACAAAGATAAAACTCTTGTCACCGGTGAAAGCCAGCTGCGCATCCGGCATCGCATCTTCTGCGCGCGCAATGATCGCTTCGGCGTGGGCGATGTCTTCGCTCGCCGCCAGCACCGGGGCGCCGCGCGCGCGGCTGAGCAAATACCATTGCGCGCCAACCACGATCGCAGCGGCGGCGCCAACCGCGAGCGCACGGCCGGGGCGGCCAAGGTGCGCGTCCGTCAGCAAGGCCCACCACGGCGCTCCGGCGAAGTCGGGCCGTTCGCCCGCCCACAGAAGCGCGCCCATCAGCGCAATGCCGAACGCCGCTGCGATGCCAAGCGCCACACGCGCATCAGGCACAAGATCGATGAGCCGCGAGTGGCGGTAAAACGCCCGCCGCGCCAAGAGCAGCGCCAATGCGCAAACGCCGGCTATGGACGCCGCGGCGACATGGCCGTGACGCACAGCGGCGTAGAGGCTGATCGCGAACAACAGCGCCGTCGTCGCCGCCCATGCTGCATCGACGCGGCGGCTAAGCCCCGTCGCAAGTGCCATCAGCGCCACGCCCGCAATGCTGGCGCTAAGTTCCGGCAATTCGTTCACGACGCGCTCCAGCGCATCGAGACCGCGCATTTGCGGCAGCGCCGGCGTTGCAACAGCAATCAGCGTGAACGCGCCCGCCCCAAACGCGAGACCCGCCGCAATGTAGGGCGCCGCCTCAAACAGGCGCGCCCGCCAAACTGGGTCGGCTTCGACTCTCGCCTGCTCGGCCATGCGCCCATCCTAGAGCGCCGGTTGAATCGAGGCGAGCCGCGATGACAAAGCGGCCGCGGGTTGCCCCGCGGCCGCAAGCTCTAGGAGGGTTGGCGCCAGGCTCGATCGCCAGCCGCCTGGTCGTACGTTTAGTATCGCGCCCGCAGCGTGACGCCATACGTGCGCGGATCGCCAAGGAACGCGCCTTGCGTTGGACCCGCCGCGCCCTGTTGCAGCGGCGCATCGAACATGATCTGCGCGTAGTCTTCGTCGGTGAGGTTGCGCGCCCACAATTCGAGCGACCAACGCTCGTCAATGCTGCCGACACCGATCCGCGCATTCACCAGGGTGTAAGACGGTTGCACCTTCGATGGGCGAAGATCCGAGCCGGTATTCTGGTCATCGACATAGCGCAAATCGACATAAGCAAGGCCAGCCAGGTTGGCGCCGATCGGGTGCTCGTATGTAAACGCGGTCGTTGCGGTTATTTCCGGCGCGTTGGTCAGCGGCGCGCCGGGCAAACGCGCGAGCGTCAGATCGCCGCTGATCGGGTTACGGTTGGCCGCGACCCAGCCGCCGCAGGTTGCAACCGGTTGGCAATCATCGCCGTAGCGTGCGTCGGTATAAGCGGCCCCGCCCTGAATGCTCAAACCGTCAATCGGCGTGCGCCAATTGAAATCCAACTCGACGCCTTCCGACGTCACTTCAGGCACGGTCGTGACGACGAACTGAATGCCGTTAAAGGTGTTGAGCTGGAAGTTGCTGTAGTCGTTGCTGAAGAGAGCCAGGTTCAGCGTGAGGTCGTTGCCGAACCACTGGGTCTTGAAGCCAACTTCGTACGCATCAACCAATTCCGCAGCGAACGATGTGCGTGGCGTGCCGCCGATATAGGTGAAGTCGAAATTGCGGTCGAGGTTGAAGCCGCCGCCCTTATAGCCGCGCGAAGCGGACGCATAGGCCGAGATGTTGTCGGTAAACTCATGGCGTAGGGAAACGACGCCGGACCATTCGTCTTCCTGCCGGTTTTGATTGTAGCCAACGGCATCGAGATCATTGCGCAGCCATGGCACGCAATAGCCCGAGCGTATGGCGCCGACAATCGAACGCTGCGTAGGGGTCCCTGGTTGGTTCAGCGGATTGCAATCGCCAAAAGCGCCGACACCAAACGCTGTCGCTGTGCCCGCGCGCTGCGCGTTCACGTTAAACGGCGTGCGGAACGTCGCGTCGAGGTGCTTTTGTTCCGTCGTGAAACGCACGCCGACCGTTAAGTCGGTGCGTTCGCCAAGCGCGAAAATATTGTGGTTGAAAAACGCGACTGAATCGCCGCTCTGGTTGTAACGATCGTACGAGCCGGCCCCAAACGGCACCGTCGCCAGCGCATTGTAGAGCGCCGCGAGCGATCCCCCGGTTGGATCAAGATTTAAGCCGACGGGCACAGTGCCGCCCGAGACGACACTGTCGAGCCCCGCGAAGTAGCGCCCATATTGCGATCCGGTTTGGAACGAGAAGGCGCGGTTGATCTCTTCGTGCGAATAGAAAACGCCCGCCAACCAATCCAAGCGGCCCCATTCGCCGGCGAGCCGCAGCTCTTGGGTAAACACCTGAAACTCGGTGCTGTTGTCGGAGCCTTGCGGCACAAAGACGAGATCGGCTTGCGAATAGTCGGAGTCGCTGCCGCCGGCTGATGTCCAGTTGCGATACGCCGTGATCGACGTTAGCGCGCCGATGCTCGTATCCCAGTTGAACTCGCCCGAGACGCCATAGTCTTCGATCGCAGCGGGGTAGCCGTAATTGGTGAAGCCGACGCGATCGCCGATATCACCCGTTCCGAGCGCGCCAAGCGGCGTGGTGGAGTTCACGTTCGGGCCGTAGCCGCCGAGATTGGCGACCCACTGCATCCGGCCGACGCCGAAATTTACCGGCGCACTTTCTACAGCAGCCGAGTTCAAGTTGGTGACCGGGTTTCCGTTGAGCAGAACCGGATTGTAGATTTGCGCGCCGCAGCATTCTTCGTCGCGCTCAGCGTAGTCAGCGATAAGGCGCAAGCTGGCGTCTGTGCCTTCCCACAACAATTGGCCGCGCAGATTATATGCGCCGCGCGTGTTGGTTTCGCCGGCGCCGCGATTTCGGGTCGGTCCAGTCAGCAGCGGGTTCGCGCCAGCCGGATTGGTTTCAAGAAAGCCCTCACGATCGGCAAACGAGCCAAACAAGCTCACGCCCAGCACGTCTTCCACGAGCGGGATGTTCAGACCGGCCGCGACGCGCGATTCACTAAATTCGCCGTAAGTCGCTTCGCCGTAAGCCTCGAACGCGGTGAGGTCAGGCCGCACAGTGTTGATGGTGATCAAACCAGCGGACGTGTTGCGCCCGAAGAGCGTGCCCTGCGGGCCACGAAGCACTTCGATCTGCTGCACTTCGCCGAGATCGGAGAGCGCAACGCCGTTGCGGGCGCGATAGACGCCATCAATGAAAATGCCAACGGCGGATTCCAAACCGGGGTTCGAGCCTTGCGTGCCGACGCCGCGCAGCCGGGCCGTCGCCGAACTTTCGCTTTCCGAAACGTTGAATTGCAACGAGGGCGCAACAGAGGTCAGATCCTGCACGTCGCGAATGCCGGAATTCTGGATCATCTCCGCCGTCACCGGCGTCACCGCGATCGGAACGTCCTGCAGCGCTTGATCGCGCCGCGTCGCCGTCACGACGATCTCGTTGTCGTCGATATCCTGCGCCAACGCTGGCGTCGCCGTGAGTGCGCCGGCGACGCCGAGCGCAAGGGTCAAAGCGTTACGCGCGCCTGCGCTGAGCAGGTCCCGTTTGTTGGACATGTCATTCCCTCCCGCGTGTCTTGAGGTCTTACGCCTCGCCATACACAAGTGTATGGTACTGCTGGTTGCCGCTACGGTCGAGAAAAAAGGCGGGATTGCGGCGTAGCAATCGCTACATGGCGCGGACGCAACACATTGGGTAGATCGAGCGCATGGCTTCCCGCACTGCAGCACAAACGCCCGCGACCACTCTTGATGCCGCAGCGTGGATCGAAGCAGCGTTTGACGCGCTCGCAGCGGGCGGAATCGATGCCGTGCGCGTCGATCCGCTTGCCAAACAGCTCGGCGTCACACGCGGCAGTTTCTACTGGCACTTCGCCGACCGTGCTGCACTGCACACAGCCATGCTCAAGGAATGGCGCAAGCGGGCAAGCTACCGGATCGCATCGCGCATCGAGAGCCGCGCCTCCACGCCAGACGAACGGCTGAAACAAACGCTGGCGCTGCCCAACTCAACATCGCGATCCAAACGCGCCGCGGCAATCGAACTCGCGATCCGTCTCTGGGCGGGACGCGATACGGTCGCGGCCAAAGCCGTCAAACACATCGATCGCGTGCGTTTGGACTATTACGCCAAGCTCTACGGCGACATGGGCTTCGCCCCAGCAAAGGCGCGCCAGCAAGCGTACGTGTTCTATGCTGCGCTGATGGCGCAAGCCTTCATCGTCACCGACCAAGATACAGATGTAAGCGGCGACCTCGCTAAAATGCTCGTCGGCGAATAGCGCCGCTCACCGCACCATTGAGGGCGTGACACTCGTCATTTTGATTTGCGTGCAAGGTCCACGAAGCATGACGCACGTCACCATCATTCAATGGTGAAACGCCCGCTTGACGCGGCGCCGCGTTCACCGCCTGCTGGTTGTCGCAAGTCCAGCGAGAGGCGCGAGCTTAGACATGATTGATGAGTCCGCTGCCGTCACGCGCGCAAAGGTTACAGGCGCGCAGGAGTGGCGAGAGGGCTGGATGGTTGCGCTCGGCGCCTCGGCCGGCATGGGCACGGGGGTAGCGTTATACTTATATGTCGCCAGTATTTTCATCGGGCCTGTTGGCGCGGAGTTCGGCTGGTCACGTGGTGATCTTGGACTTGGCGGCATGGTGTCGTTCGTCACTGGCGCCGTGGCGTTGCCGCTCATCGGACGCTTCGTCGATCGCATCGGATTTCGGCGCGTTGCGGTCGTTGGCGCACTTGGATTGGCGTCCGTGTATGCATTAACCGCGCTGCAGCCGGGATCGTTCGCGGTGTATGTCGCGCTAATGATCGCGGGCGGCGTGTTTGGCGGCGGCACCTCCTCGCTTGTCTATACGCGGCCTGTCATCGCGACATTTGAACGCCAGCGCGGGCTCGCGCTTGGCGTCGCGACGGCGGGGACTTCAATCGCGGCGATGATAGCGCCGCCTTTGCTGATGTATGTCATCGGCGAGTACGGATGGCGCGCGGGGTTTTTCACCCTGGCCGCCCTCACCGCGCTCGTCGGCATGCCCTTGGCGCTTGCACTGATTGGACGCGCGAAAGAAGCAACGGCCCGCGCGCGCGATGACGTCGACGTCGTAGACACGCCGCCGGTGCGCGACCTGACTTTGCGAGAAGCAATGAGACGCGGGCGTTTTTGGCTACTCGTCGCGGCGATTGCTTGCATCAATATTCCGGGGTCGGGCGTGCTCGGACAATTGGCGCCGCTCGTCGGCGACACCGGACTGAGCGACGGCGATGTGGCTATTGTGATGTCGATCTATGCGGCGGGACTGCTTGTTGGGCGCCTGATCACCGGATTTTCACTCGATCGCCTTCCTGCCCATTGGGTGGGTGCGGTGACCACTGCAGTGCCTGCTGTTGGCATTGTGCTGCTGATGATTCCTGCGCCATCCTTTGCGTTGGCGGCGGTTGCCGTGGCGATGATTGGCGCACAGCAAGGCGCAGAAGTTGATCTCTTCGCCTACTTCATCAGCCGGAATTTCGGACTTAAGCATTATGGAGCAATCTACGGCGTCATCGCCGTGGCTGGAGCGCTCTCGACAGCGATCGCGCTCGTCTCGTTTGGGAAGATTCACGACGCCACAGGTTCGTACGACATTGCGCTGATGATCGGCGCGGTCTTGTTCTGTTTGGGTGCGCTCGCTTTTGCGTGCATTGGCAGGCAGCCGACGGCGCCAGCGCCGATCGCGGTTCCGACCTAGAGGCAATCGTCAGGGGTCGAAGCGCCGCCGACAGCTTCTAGCGCAGCTTTTCGACCTGAGCGTATTCGAGGTCGACCGGCGTTTCGCGGCCGAAGATCATGACGGCGACCTTCAGGCGGCCGCGCTCTTCATCCACTTCCGAGACCATGCCTTCGAAGCTCTGGAACGGGCCGTCTGAGACCTTCACCTTTTCGCCGATTTCGAAGTGGATCAGTTGACGCGGCTTCTGCGCACCGACTTCAGCGACGCGGCCCAGGATGCGCTCGACTTCGCGATCGGAAACCGGCTGCGGCTTGTTCTGGGTGCCAAGGAAGCCCGTCACCTTCGGCGTGTTCTTCACCAAGTGATAGGCTTGGTCGGTCATTTCCATCTTCACCAGCACGTAGCCCGGGAAGTGGCGATGTTGGCGGACCTTCTTCGACCCGCGCACGATTTCGGTGACTTCTTCGGTCGGGACCTGAATGTCCTCGAATTGCTCTTCAAGGCCCTGGCGGCCGGCTTGGTCGCGGATCGCCTCAGCGACCTTCTGCTCGAAATTTGAGTAGGCGTGCACGATGTACCAACGTGCTTTCCCGGCGTGACGCGGTTGCGGTGCGGTCTGTTGTTGTTCCTCGACCATCAGCTCAACCACCCACACTGAAGCTCAAAATGAACTGCATGAAGAAACGCAGCAACGTATCGACGAGATAGAAGAACACCGCGGCGGTGACGCCGAACAACACGACCATGATCGTCGACACGGTCACTTCTTGGCGCGTCGCCCAAGTGACCTTGCGGCCCTCGGCGCGCACTTCGCCAAAGAACTTGAAAGGACCGCCGCCCTTGCGCCGCGGTTCGCCGTCTTGATCAGTTTCGTTCGACATTCTTCTGTTTCTATCTTCCCGTAACGCGCTTCACATCGGCCCGGCCTAAGCGTCTCGCAAGGTGGGCGTGGCAGGAGTTGAGGGACTCGAACCCACGACCCTCGGTTTTGGAGACCGATGCTCTACCAGCTGAGCTAAACTCCTATACCCCGCCGCCAGCAGGCAGCG
The DNA here is from genome assembly GCA_031379735.1 of Caulobacteraceae bacterium. GTDB lineage: Bacteria > Pseudomonadota > Alphaproteobacteria > Caulobacterales > Aquidulcibacteraceae > Vitreimonas. The sequence goes on from JANNFK010000075.1 coordinate 10,774, forward strand.
TGAGCTCGCGTGCAGGCATGAGAGTAGCGGCCGCGTAGTTCTCACGCGACCGACAGGTGGCCGGGCTTATGCCCCAAGGGGACGATTGCGGCAAGGGCGGGATATGGCTAGCGAACCCCTGATTGGCTGGTGTTCGCTAGGCGTTCAGCGTGACAAAACAGCGGCGATTACTCGCCGCTGCCCCGGGTCGGCGTATTTGAAGACCGCTCATTCGCCGTCGAACAGCACTTCCCAGGTGTGGCCGTCCGGGTCGGTAAAGTAGCCCGAATAGACGCCATCCTCGTCGGAAGCCGCCACGATCTGGGCGCCCGCCTTTTGAGCCTGCCCCATCACCGTATCGACTTCGGCTTTGCTCTCGGTGAAGTAGCTGATGATCGTCTCGGCCGCCCCGCGCGCCGCTGGGCGGTGCCCCAGGCGCTCAACGTACGTGCCAAATTCGCTGCGCTCGAGCAGCACCAGATAAACGCCATCTAGATCCAGCGCGGCGTGTTCTTCGTCCTGCTCCTCAACAGCAAGGCCCAGGCCGTCGCGATAGAACGCGATCGACTTCTGCAGATTCTCGACCGGAACCGTGACGCATGAAATCGATGCAGGCATCCTACCCTCCAAAATTAACGCGGAAACGCGTCTTCAGAGGCCAGAAATGAATCGATTTGCCACGTGTTACAAGGCGGATCAGCGGCCGACGACGACGTCTCCACCGCCCAGGACACGGCGGTTGATTTCGCCATCAACACGACGGACGCGCACATCTCCGCCGCCCAAGATTACCGCGTCCAGACGTTCGGCCGAACCGCCGTGCGTGACGTCGCCGCCGCCTGCCACCACAACGCTCAGTGAGGTGGCGCGGCCGTCGCGAATGATGACATCGCCTGAGCCTTGCACAGCGATGCTCGTCGCCCCGTCGACGCGGGCGGCGGTGACATCGCCGGAACCAGCCACCGAAATCGTGAGCCCATCATGCACGGCGCCCAACACCACATCACCGCTGCCGGCGAGTGTGACGGTCGCCTCGCCCGCTTCGTAAAGGCGCACGTCTTGCGAGCCCGATACCGAGAGCTCGGCCTCGTCTTCCACACGCTCAATATCGGCGTCGCCGCACCCATCCAGACGAATATGCGCGCTCTGCGCCGGGCCGACACGCAGACGAACCGCGCCGCCCGCCGCGACAGTCGCGTTTTGCGGCACGCGCAATTCGATCACGGGCAGGTCCGCACCCGTCACACGGCCTTGCCGCGCGGTCGTCACTTCAAATCCGTTGTTCTCGAGCACGCGGCAGCCGCGGATCTGGCGGTTCAATCGTCCATTGATGATCAGGCGGCGGCGCGACACCCGATATTCAGGGACGGGAAGTGTGCCGGGATTGACGAAGCCCACAGCGACGTCTGTGCGGTTCTCCGGGATCACCCGGACGATCGCGGCGATGTCGCGCAACTGCACCTCGCTAGCATGCTGAAAGCGGGTCAGCGTGCGGGCGCGAGCCTCGGGCGCTTCAGGCGTCTGCGACCACGCGGGGGCCGCCAAAAGTGCGCTCATAAAGGCCGCAGCGAGCCATGTTTCTACTAGGCGCATGTCGTCGGGCCCTCCTCGGACCACTTCCCTCTGCCTATTAAGATGCAGGGCGCAAAGCGTTTAGATGCGGGGGCTTTCAGTTTTCGCCAACCAGGCGAAAGGGGCCGTTAAATCAGACACTAAGCTGTGGCTTTGGCGCATCGCCGGCTGTTAATTATAAACGCCGCTGGGGAGGCCAATTGCAGCTCTAGTTGCGGAAGCGCATTTGTGCCGTCCCCAGAACGGGTGATCACTACAAGGGGTTTATACCTATGCGTAACTGGATCATCGGCGCCGCGGCCATCTTGGCCGTAGCGGCGCCGAGCGTCGCCGCAGCCCAAACGGGCTACGTGGGCGTCAACTATGGCAACGTCGACGCCGGCGGCGCCACTGACGAGGACTTCTACGGTCTCGATGGCGCAGTCGCCTTCGCTGGCTCGGGCTCGATCGTTTTCGAAGTCGACGCTGCGGTTGTCGACAGCGATGACAGCGACTCGGCCTTCGGCCTCACTGGCCACGTCTACAGCCGTAACGACAGCCACCTTTTCGGCGGTTTCATCGGCGTTGCAGATTCTGACGACAGCACGACGGTAGTCGGCGGTCTCGAAGCTGCGAAATACTACACCAACTGGACGCTCGCTGGCGCCGTCTTCTACGGCAACAACGACGATGCAGACGTCGACGGCTACGGCATCAATGTCGAAGCGCGCGCGTTCGTCAGCGACAACTTCCGCCTGAACGGCAACATTGGCTATGCCCAAGTTGACGCCGGCGCGGGCGATGACGACGCCATGCTCTATGGCGTTGGCGGCGAATACCAATTCGCTTCGTATCCGATCTCGGTCGTTGCCGGTTACCAAACCGCCGACTTTGACGGCGGCGACGTCGACACCTGGACTATCGGCCTCCGCTACAACTGGGGTGGCACGCTCCGCGATCGCGATCGCAGCGGCGCAAGCCAAGCCAGCGTCACTGGCGTGAGCTCGGTGTTCTAATCTAACATCTACCTTCGTAGGCAATGTACCTGAACGCCCCGGCCATCTGGCCGGGGCGTTTTCTTTTTGCAGCGCGCGCCGGAACCCGTGCGACGCAAATACAGTTTTTGTAGGAACGGTCAGGCGGAAGGTGCTGTGCGCATATGAACGGAGACATTCCCGGATTGATGGTCCTGCTAGCGTTCATCGGCGCTGTCGCGGCGCTGATTATGTTGGTGGTTTTGTAAGCGGCCTGGCGGCTTAAACCACCCGACATCGATGAACTCGGTCCGAAGCCATCGTCCGCTACTCCAGCGAAACGCCTGCTGCTTCGAGCACGCGTCGCGCCGGCTCGAGCGCCGCGCCGTACTTGGCCCAACGGCCCACGGCTTGCGTATTCATCGCCTGACGCACCTGGCGCGCACTTGGCGTTGCAACACCCGCCGCGTTCTCGTGAAACGAAAGCGCCCGTGCGTCCCAAGACAGTCCACAGAACGCCAGCAGCTCCCGCGTTCGCGCTTCCTGGTTGGCGACCAGATCCTCGTACTGCAGCACCATAAACCGGTCCGGCGGCAGCACGCTCTGAAAGCGCGCGATGAGCCGATCGAACACGACGAACTTCTGCGCCGTCGATGCAAGGTCGAAAACGTAATCGTAGTAACGATCATCGAACGGAAATATCTGCTTGTAGTTGCTCAGCACCGAGTCCAGCGGATGCCGGCGCATGACGATAATGCGCGCACTCGGCAGCGCCCGCAGAATGAGCGGCGCCAAATAGAAGTTGCTTGGCGCCTTATCGATAAAGCGCGGCGCCGTCCCCGTTAACGGCCGCGTACTGTCGATATAGAGTCTGCCCAGTCGTGCGAAATCAACATTTCCCGCGCGCGCGAGCATGTCGACATCAAGCGTCGCCGGTGTTTTGGACTCCGAGAACAGCTTCAGCAGTTGTAGGAAATTCCCGATCTCTCCGGCTGACGTAACATCCGGATGGCTGGAGATGATCCGGTCCGCCAGCGTCGTGCCGGACCGCGGCAGGCCGGTGATAAAGATCGGATCGCTGGCCTCCCATCCGGGTCCATAGGCGACTTGCACCGCCTTGGCCGCCGCCGCCGCAAGCGCCTCGTCCTGCGCCACCGCATATGGGAACGCCTTGCGCCGCGTTGTCTTCGCATGCGTCAGCCAATCGAACGATTTCTGCGTCTCGCCGAAATCCTCGTACGATTTCGCCAGCGCGTGCCCGAGATGCAGCCATCGCCAACCATCACTGTCCGGAAGCGCAATCTGCTTTTCCAACTCAGCAATATGGTTTGAGGCGTTGCTCTGCTTTTGCAGCTGCACCAGCGCCTGTCGCGCGCGATAGTTCAGAGGCTCCGCCGCAAGCGCCGCGCTATAATTTGCAACCGCCTCATCGAACCAGCCCAGATATTCCTGGGTCTGGCCGAGCTCGAAAAGATAGTGCGTGTGGCCCTTCGAGAGCGCGTTTAAGCGTTTAAGTTGCTCCACCGCCGTCGCATGATCCCCGCCAATACGGAAAGCCATTGCCGAGCCGAACAGCGCACGCTCATCGTTCGGATGTTCGGCTGCCGCGCGCAACGCGACCGCACGCATGGCGCCGAAGCGGCCAACCAGCTTTTCGATATCGGCCTCGTTCGGCATGCTCCGAATGGCTGCTATTTGCGCGCGGGCTTCCCGCCCAGCGTCGCCCTGCGCATCTCGCGCGGATCGTAGTTTGCGACATGGCCGCAGCCGCGACACTTCAAGCTCTTCTGGCCGCTGATATTGATCGTCTCGCCGTCGTCGAGCGGGCGATCAATCACACGGAAACCCTTGTCGCAGCCCTTACAGAACACGATCAGGTATTTCTTGCCCTTTTCCGGAAGCGGCATCGGTAACTCCTTTGCGCCGACTTTAGCGGAGCATCGCGCGCCTTGCACGCAGCTCTTGCCGCAGGCGAGTTCAAACCAGCAACGCGCCGCACAGTGATGGGCGGTCCCAATGGCTCGCGCCCGAACGAATGAAACGTCGTCCACTCGAAGAAAGCGCCAGAAGCTGCACGCTAAAACAAAAGAGCCGCCCTTTCGAGCGGCCCTTAGCGTTTCTTAGTGTCGCTTCGCCCTAAGCGCGGAGCTTCGCCAGGACTTCGGCGCTGACTGCCTTGGGGACTTCTTCGTAATGGTCAAATTCCATGACGTAGGAAGCGCGGCCCTGGGAGAACGAGCGCAGCGTGTTCACGTAGCCGAACATATTCGCCAGCGGGACCATTGCGTTGATGATCGTCGCGTTGCCGCGCATGTCTTGACCTTGGATCATGCCACGGCGCGAGTTTAAATCGCCGATGACCGAGCCGACATATTCTTCAGGGCTCGTGACTTCGACCTTCATGATCGGCTCGAGCAGACGCGCATCGCCCTTTTCCTTCAGTTCGCGGAACGCAGCTTGAGCCGCGATCTGGAACGTCAAGACGTTGGAGTCGACGTCGTGATACTTGCCGTCCACCAGACGCGCCGTCACGTCGATCACCGGAAAGCCGGCCAGCAGGCCGTTTTCCTTGGCCATGTTGAGGCCCTTTTCGACGCCCGGAATATATTCGCGCGGCACGTTGCCGCCGATAATCTTATTCTCGAACTTGAAGCCCGAACCCGGTTCGCCCGGCTCGAACTCGATCTTCACTTC
>JANNFK010000097.1:0-3253 GCA_031379735.1 Caulobacteraceae bacterium
CTTGAAGGCGCCGCCGAGCACGATGTCGCGGAGCTTGCCCATTTCATCTGGGCCAAAGGTGAGCGGGCGATCCGCGCCCATCTTCACACCGGTCCAGCCGTTTTCGTTGTGGCTCGCCGACACCATGGCGACGCACGGAATGTCGAGCGCAAATTGCGCGAAATATGCAGTCGGCGAGAGAGCCAGACCGATGTCGTTCACCTCCATGCCGGCCTGCATCAGGCCGAGTGTCAGCGCCTGTTTGATCGACGTGGAGTAAAATCGGAAGTCGTGGCCAACGACGATGCGCGGCGCGACGCCGAAGTCGTGGATCAGCGTGCCTAATCCAAGCCCAAGCGCTTGCACGCCGAGCAGATTGAGCTCGGGCGGCTTATCGGCGCCAGGAATGCCGAACCACCAGCGTGCATCGTACTCGCGGAAGCCGGTGGGCTTCACCAGCGGCAAGCTTTCGAAGTCGGCGGAATTAGGCGTGAGGCTTGCGCGGGGCGCAGGCAGCATGGGTTCAAATTCTAAATCGGCGTGAAGGTTGGGGCGGTTTCGACGATATGCGCCGGAATTTCAATCCGCCGCTCTGTCTTAGGTGCGTGGCATGACCCGAATACGCGTGATCTCAATCCCATAAGCTTGATCGGGCGAACCACTAATGGGGCGAATGCCGATCGCATTAACCGAACTTCGCGCCGGCAGATTGAAGCGGAGAGTTGCGTTTTCCGGCGGCGCATCGAGCGTGACCCACGGCGAGGGGCCGCCATCGGAACTGCGCAGACTGACCGCGAGTTGGCTCGCTGAGTTCACTAGTGAGGGCGTGTAGCTAATCTCGATCAATACCGGACGACCTGAAATTGAGTCACCAGCCGCTGGGGTGAGCAGCAGACGTGTCCCTTGATCAATTGCTTGCGGTGCGGGCTGCGCTTTGGTTTGCGCGACGCGCAGAGTGCGCGCGCGCCCCCAATAGTCACGGACTACGGTCATTGCCTGAGCGCCCGCGTCCGGCGAATTGAAGCCCTCTCCCTGGAATATCAGCCATTCGCCGTCCTGAAGGCCAGCTACGGGCGCCGGGTCGCGGGGCCATGATTGAGGTTCGAGACTGACAATTATGGCCAACGCGGCAAAGATGATCGCCAGCGGGTAGAAGATGAGCGGGTGGAACAGCCAATTGCGCATTTCGTGGGTTTAGCCTGAGGCCAGGACGGCGGCCAAGCGGCTTCGGCTCTTGACGGCTGGGGGCGGGGCTGGGAGGAGGCGCCCATGCCCTTTCTAGCACTACTTCGCCACGGCCAGAGCCAGTGGAATCTGGAAAACCGCTTCACCGGCTGGGTCGACGTTGACCTAACTGAACAAGGCGAGGCGCAGGCGCGCAGGTCGGGCGAACTTTTGGCGGCCAGCGGCGTGCCGTTCGACAAATTGTTCACATCCCTCCAGACCCGGGCGATCCGGACCGGTTCGCTGGCGACGGAGGCGGCGAAACTGGCTTGGCTGCCGGTTGCGCGGGATTGGCGGCTGAACGAACGCCATTACGGCGCCCTGACGGGGCTCAATAAAGCCGAGACGGCGGCCAAGCACGGCGAAGAGCAGGTGCTGTTGTGGCGCCGTTCCTATGACGTGCCGCCGCCGCCGCTTGAGGCTGGCGGCGCGTTCGATCTTTCGAAAGACCGCCGCTACGCCGGCCTGAACGTGCCGCAGACGGAATCGCTGAAGCTGACGCTTGAGCGCGTGCTGCCATATTGGCGCGACGCGATCGCGCCGGACCTGAAGGCGGGAAAAAATCTGATCATCGCCGCGCACGGCAATTCGCTGCGCGCGATCGTGAAGCATCTCTTTGACGTGCCGGACGGCGCCATCGTTCATGTTGAGATCCCGACGGGCAATCCGCTGTTGATTGAACTCGACACGAACCTGAAGCCAATCGCTGTGCGCTATCTCGATCTGACGCGCGCCGAGAAGCTACCCACGTTGCCTGCGTGAGCGATGCTGCTTTCATGCAACGAGCGCTGGCCTTGGCCGGCCCGGGCGTGGGGCGAACGGGCGCCAATCCTTCTGTTGGTTGTGTGATCGTGCGCGTCGGCGTCATTGTCGGCGAAGGCGCAACCGCGGCAGGCGGGCGCCCGCACGCTGAAGAACAGGCCATAGCGCAGGCGGGCGCGAATGCGCGCGGGGCGACTGCTTATGTGACGCTTGAGCCGTGCGCAAAGCGCAGCAGCGGCGCCCCCTCATGTTCTGAAATTCTGGTTCAGAGTGGTGTGGCGCGCGTGGTGATCGCTGTCGGCGATCCACATCCATTCGCAGCAGGCGTTGGAATTGTGCGGCTGCGCGCGTCGGGCGCTGAGGTTGAAATTGGCTTACTGGCGGATGAGGCGCGTGCGTTGAATGCAAGCTTCTTTGCCAAGTGGGACATTTAGCGCCCTTCAGCCGTCATCCACTTTTCGCCTGCTTTTGGCGTGCGTCAAATCGCCGAGCCCCGAATGCTCGAAGGCCCGCAACGCTTTTGTGCATGTGGCCAGCGCGCGCGATAGATAGCGCGGTACGCTATGGCGCGAGCAGCCAAGCTTTTTGGCGATCTCGTTGTGCGAGAGGCCCATCATCTTAGACAAAAGCAGCGCCGATCGCTCCTTCTCCGGCAAGTTCAAGACAACGCCCATCATAAAGCCAAAGCGCTCGCCCTCGATCAACATCTCTTCAGGCGTGAGGTCAGGGGAGGCGCCAGCCTCCAAATCTGCCGGAGCAACGAACGACACAGGCGCGCGCTGCTGGCGGCGCACCTCGTCGATCGCTAGGTTGCGGGTCAGCTGGGCAAGATAGGCTTTGGGGTCTTTCATCTCGTCTCCGTCAACTTCAAGCATCTTCGCAAACGCGGTCTGCACCACGTCCTCGGCCGCGACCCGCCCGCGATAGCGCCCGAGGCGCCGAAGAAGGCGAGGGGCCTCACTGGCAAAGAGGCGGGCGAGATCAGTCGGCTTCACCGAACACCTCACGGAGGTCCAGAAGCCGAGAAACTAGCCGGTCGAGTTCGCTGACATGGAAGGTCTCGACCAGACCAACCGGCTTTAATGCCTCCCGCTCGCCATAGACGAGCCCCGCCCAAACGAAGTCGCCTTCAACCAGCATTGTTGCGAGTGCAGTGTGATCCGCGGTCGTGGCGCGCTCCACGCAGCGGACGACGGCGAGGTGGGTGCAGGAGAGAGCAATGGCGAGATCGCGCTTTAAACAGTCCTCAGCAACATCGGCGACGACCGCCAATGTGGTGCCAGCGCGG
>JANNFK010000052.1:0-94213 GCA_031379735.1 Caulobacteraceae bacterium
GCCAGCGCGGCCGCCGTCAACCAAAGTGTGGTCGATTGCGCAAACACGATCGTCGCTAACCCAAAAACGATCGTCGAACCGAACATCCATAAGCCAACGCGTCGTCGCAACGGGCTCACCGCTAACCAAAGCGCCACGATGGCAGCCCCCGCACCCATCGATGAGCGCAGAATCCCAAGCTCGCCAGGCCCCGCGTGCAAGATGTCGCGCGCGAACACTGGCAGCAGCGCCACCGCGCCCGCCAGCAGCACCACGATCAGATCGAGCGATATTGCGCCGTGCACAATCTTGTTACTCCACACGTAACGCAACCCTTCGACGACCATGCCTACAGTGCGCGCGTCCTTGACCGGCTCCTGTGGCGGCGTCTTGAGGGTGAACGTCAGCCAGGCCGAAAGCAGCAGCAGCGCGAACGCACTGATGTAGGGCACGGCCGCGCCGAACCCGTAAAGTACGCCGCCCACTGCCGGCCCCACGATCAGCGCCGATTGAAACGCGAGTGACGACCAGGCAATGCCTTGCGGCAGCTCTGCGCGTGGCAAGAGCATCGGCAACAGTGCACTCGCCGCCGGTGGCAGGAACGCATTTGTCGCCCCCGCCGCAACCGCTGCAGTGAACACGGCGGGGATCACGATCTCCGGTCCAAGCTGTGACGCGAACGCCAGCGACAGCGCGATCACCGACTTGAACGCGATGCACGCAAACAGAATGAGCCGCCGGTTGTAGCGATCCGCCGCTTGCCCGCCGAAAAGCGAAAGCACCAGGAGCGGCAGAAATTGCGCAAGGCCGACCAGCCCTAGTGTGAACGCTGCTTCGGCGACATTTTGGCCGTGCTCGCGGGCGCTGTCATAGACCTGCCAGAACATGGCGGTCAGTTGCATCTGGATCGCCAGCGTCGCGCACCAACGCGCAACCCAGAACTGGGCGAACAGCTGATGCCGGAAAATGTCGAACGAGGGGATGCGGAGGGACGCCAAGCGGCGCGGTTATGAACCTTCTATGACCCGCACCACAATACGCCTCTTCGCAGGAACGCAATTGACCTCGTCCGCCGCACAGTCTTAATCGCGCGCGTCCATGGCCCACACGCTCATCGCTGAACGACCTGAGCACGCCGCCGCCATCGTGCGCGTGCTGAACCGCGCCTTCGGCCCCGGCCGTTACGCCAAGACCAGCGAGCGCGTGCGCGAGCGCGGCGCCATTCTCGAACCATCGCTGACACGCGTGGCGTTGAACGAAGCGGGCGATGTCGTCGGCCTTTGCCGCATCTGGCGCGCGGACGCAGGGGCGCCAGTCTATTTCTTGGGCCCGCTCGCGGTCGATCCATCTGAGCAATCCGCCGGCCTCGGGCTCGCGCTCGTCCGTGACTGCGTCGCCGCTTGCCGCGCCAGTGGCGGCGCTGGCCTCGTTCTCGTGGGGGCCGAGCGCTTCTTCCGCCCGATTGGCTTTACCGTGGTGCCCGCGGGCAGGGTGTCGCTACCCGGTCCGGTCGATCCCGCGCGTTTGTTGTGGCTCGAACTCCGCCCCGGCGGCCTCGACAAAATCCACGGTGAACTGCACGCGCGCGAAGCGCTAGGCGCTCTCGCGCCGCCAGCCCAAGATCAGCAGCGCTAAACCGATCAGCGCCCACAACCAGCCGGGCCCAAGCGGCGACGCGACCGCCGCGCGCACCACGTAAGCGCCGTTGCGCTCGATGCCGATCCATTCGCCGCCGCTCGCACGGGCGCCGCGATCGATGCGTCGTATCTCCGGCAAGCGCCGTCCATCTTCGCCGGTCATGAACACGCTGCCGCCCGTCGCGTTGGCGAACGGCCGCAAAATGTCTGGATTTGCGGCCAGCGCACCAGCTTCGCGCGGATTGAGCGGGCCGACCGCCGCGAACGCACGCAGATTGCCACTGCGCGCTTCATACAAGCCTTGCTCCGTCGCCGTCGCTACACCGCGATAGAGTCCAGGCTCGGCTTCATCCAGCGCCGCCGTCGAGCGTTCGCCGCTCGGTGAGATAATCTCAACCGGCTGCGGCGCGTTGCCAAGCGTCGAGCGCTCGATCTCCAAGCCGCGCTGGCTCGGATCGAGTGTGAGGCTATCGTCCTCCAACTCCGGTTCCTGCATCAACCAATGCGCCAAGCGCCGCAGCAATTCGCCGTGCGGTCCGCCGCCGTCATACCCGCGCGCCCACAGCCAAGGTTGGTCCGACCATAATTGCGCGACCCTCCCGCGCCCAGCCCGATCGAGCACCAGCAGCGGCCGTCCATCGGCGCCGGACAACACCGTCTGGCCACTCGTTGCGCGCGCATCGATCTGTCGCGTCCAGCGTCCCCAACGCTCTGGCGCAGGCAAACCACGCACAACAGGATGACGTTGCCCAAGCGCCGTCGGCGTCGGGCGATACGGCCGCGAAATAATTTCCCCCGTCGGCTGCGACGGCAAGATGCCCGCAAGCGCCGTGCGATAGAGCCCGTCGAGTCCAGCCTCCTGATCACCCGCCGTAATCAGCAGCGCGCCGCCTTCCTCGATCCGCCGCGCGATTGATGAAAAATAGTACGCCTGCAAAATGCCACGCTGCGGCGCGCGATCGAAGATGATGAGGTCGAACTCATTCAGACGCCGCTCAAACAATTCTTCCGTCGGGAAGGGGATCAGCGCCAATTCCGAAAGCGGCGTGAAGTCCTGCTTGTCCGGCGGCCGCAAAATAGAGAAGTGCACCAAATCCACCGCCGGATCCGACTTCAGCAAATTCCGCCACACCCGCGCGCCCGCATGCGGCTCGCCCGTAATCAGCAAAACCCTCAACCGGTCGCGCACGCCATTGGCCGCGAACGCCGCGCGATTGTTCGAGAGCGTGATTTCCTGCGGACCCTCCGCGGCTTCCACGATCACCATATTGCGCCCGCGATGCGCGAGGCGAATGTCGATTGAAAATTCCGAATTCGCGCGCACGGTCGTGTTTACCGCGCGCTGGCCGTCGATGCTGACGCTCACCGCTACCGGCGCGTTGCCGCTCGCATCAATCACGCGGCCGGTGATCCGCATCGGTTCGCCAACAATGCCAAACGTCGGCGCTGAGACTAGCTCCAACCGTCGATCACCGCGCTCGGGATCGCCGACGATCAACACATGCGCCGGCCCAAGCTCCCGCAACCGGTTCGGCTCCTCCGGCGGGTCGGCCGCTTGCCCATCCGTAATCACAATCACACCGCCGATGCGATCGCGCGCCACGTCGCTCAGCGCATCCTCGATCACGCTTGTGATCATCGTCCCATCCGGTCCGCCGCGCGCTTCGCGCACGCGCACATCGAGCCCTTGTTCTTCCGATAAACGCTGCGCCATCGCGTCGCCCGCCGCGCGCGCCGCATCGCGCCGTCCGGACAGAGCCAAGCTCTCGCTCTGATCGACAACGATCAGCGCCACATCATCCGCAGGCTCGCGCGTCTCACGCACCCATTGCGGCTGCATCAATCCAAGAAACAGAAACGCCAGCCCGAGCCCGCGCGATACCGGCGCGCCGCCACCGCGCCAGATGTAAATGCCAAGCGCAATCACGGCGACCACGCCGAGCGCAATCATCACGCTCCACGGCAAAGCCGGATCAAAGCCAATGCGCGCGCCCGCGATCATCGGCGGCCTTCGCCCATGCGCTCAAGCAATGCCGGCACGTGGACTTGATCGGCTTTGTAATTCCCCGTCAGCGCCACCATCACCAAATTGACGCCGAATCGCAGCGACAATTCCCGTTGCCGATCGCTCACGCCTGCCTGGCCGGACCACGCGCTTGCCCAGTCGCCGTCGCCAATAAAGATCGCCGCCACGCCGTCGCGCGACGAAGCCGCCGACGCGCTCTCGGCCCACAATTGCGCCGCCGTCGTCCGTCCTGGAAAACTCCGTAACAAATAGAACGCACGCGTCAGCACGTGTTCAGGCGTGACTTGCTCAAGCGGCGGCACATCAAGGCCGGACAGCATCGCTTGCGCCGGACGCCGCCCCTGCGCCGCGCCGGAGTCGCGAGTATCGACCAGCAACAAGCCGCCAATCGCCAAATACCGATCGACGTTCTGCACCGCCGCATCCGGCAACCGCCGCGGCGTCGGCGGCGCCGGCCAATAGATAAATGGATAAGCTGAGAGATCGTCGCGCGCGAGATCAATCGCCATCGGCGGTCCGGGCTCAACCGAGGTGCGCTGCGTCAGCACATCCGACAAAGCCCGCAAGCCTTGCTCGGACGCGCGATCAATCCGTGAGTCTCCTGTGCGCACGTAAGCGAGCCGCAAAGTCTGGGTCGGATCGTTGGCGTTCTGCGCATGCGCTTCGCCACCAAACGCGAACAGCCCCGCAAGCAAGAGGGCGGTGACGGCGCCCGCTCGCCGCCGTCGCGCCAAGCGAGGCAACTTTCCAACCAACAGCAGCGCAATCAGCAGGTCGATCGCCAGCATCAAACCGGCCAAACCAAACAACCAACCCGAAAGCGGCCGCTCAATCACCGCGCCCAATCCCGCGCGTACGATGCCATTGGGCAATGCGAGCGGCTGCAACGATTCATCTGGCCGCATCGCGTCAATCGCCGCTGACACGCCAGCGCGCTCATAGAGCCCAGGCGGGGTCGCCGGGGACGGCTGCGCGATTCCGAACGCTTCAGGCGTAATAGGCTGCATGTCCGTTGGCGCTGGCGCCAGCGCGCCATAGCCATCGAGCAGACTCTGCGCCACGAACGGCCCGCCAGAAATCTCACGCTCACCTGCACCATCCGTGCGTGCTGCAAACGCCAACGTCCGCCGCAAAATCTCAACGAACAAACCTGAAAGCGGCACGTCAGACCATTCCGGCGTCGCGCTCACATGAAACAAAACGATAAGTCCGCGCCCGCGCGGTTGCGCTGTCACCAACGGAGAATTGTCCGACAGCGTCGCCCATACACGCGCTTCTTCGAGCGAAGCAGGCTCGGCCAAAACTTGGCGCCGCACATGTACGTCCGCAGGCGGCGTGATGCCCGCGTAAGGGGAGTCCGCCGGAAACGCGCCGATCGAGAGCGGAGTCTCCCAAGCAAACGCGCTGCCTAAAGTGCGCGAGCCCGGCCGTAACCGCACCGGCACAAACTCGTCCGCATCATTCGCCAAGCGCGGCCCCGCGAACCGCACCAGCAGCCCGCCATTTTCCAACCAGTTCTGCAGCGCCGCGCTGTCGGTCGGCGCGATCCGTCCCGCGTCCGGCAAGATCAGCGCCTGCGCGCGTGCTTGGATCAATTCGTTGATGCCGCCGCGCTGCAGGCTCGCATACGGTTGTAGCGCCCGATCGACGTAGAACAATTCCGACAACAATTGTTGCCCGGCGCCACCCGGATCAACCAAGCCAACAAACGGCCGACCAGCACCCGCCGGCAATAGCCGCACGGCGCCCGCGCTCTGCTCGCCCACGATGCGCACGCGGGCCGCACGCGCCGCAATTTCTGGCGGCAATTCAATCCGTGCCGACGCCGTCAACGCATCACCTTGAAACTGCAAATCCGCCGAGCCTAGCGAGCGGCCCTCGGCCGTCTCCGCCGTCACCGCGCCAATCGCCGAGCCACTCACTGCGCGGCGCACCTCAACGACAACGCCCTGTGGGGTTACCGCGCCGGAACTAATCCCGCGCGCGGTCTGCGCCGGCACACGCGCCGTCACGGCGCCCCGCCGCTGTAACTCCGCCGCCAAGGCTTCAGCGCCCGGATCGTTCAACCCATCCGTGATCCAGACGATGTGATCGAAATTGCCTTCGGTGCGCGCAAGCCGCGCCGCCGCGTCGGCGCGATCCGGCCGCCACGGTTGCGGCTCAAGCCGCTGCACGCGCGACTTCGCATCCGCCGCCGTGAGCGCTTCACCCGCATCACGCGACCGCAAGCTAGGCGCCGTTTGCAACATGAAGATCGGCGCGCGTGCGCGCTCCGCTTCGGAGATCGCGGCATTGGCCGCATTGCGCACCTCGCTCCACGCCGGCGCCGAGGTCCAACCGTCGTCGATCACGATCAGCGTACGTCCGCCGAGTGGGCCATCCGTCGCTTGCGGCGCCAAGCTCGGCCGGGCAAACGCTAGGATCAACAGCGCCGCCGCCAGCATCCGAAACAGCACCAGCCACCACGGCGCGCGCTCGCGACTTTGATCTTCGGTGCGCAAACCCTCCAGTAAACGCGCCGGTGGAAATTGTTCGCGCTGCGGCGGTGGCGGCGTGGCGCGCATGATGAAGAAGAGAACCGGCAGCACCAGGAGCGCCAACAATGCGCCCGGCGCTCCAAACAGGAATGGTCCGAAGCTCAAGCAAACCGCTCCGACACAAGCGCGATCAGCAGCGCCAGCGCCGGCGCCGCGCCATGGTCGGTACGATGCAGGAGAGCGGGGAAGCCGAAATCCGCACCAGCCTTGCGAATGGCGCGCCGATGCGTCTCCAGCCGCTCCGCATAAAGCTCGCGCACCGATTCCGGGCGGCCGATCAACGTTTCACTGTGCCGTCCGCCCGGTTCCAGAAACAGCGTGCGCCCGCGAAATGGAAAATCCTCTTCCGCCGGATCGGCGACCATCACCAGCGCGCCGCTGGCGCCAACGTCCGCTGCTGCGGTCAGGCGCTCGCGCCAGGTTTCGATCGGCGCGTAAAAATCCGAGAGAAAGATGATGCAGCTCCGCGACGGCGCATCGGCTGCGCTCTGCGGCGATAGAAAATCATGCGCCAAACGGTCGACAGCGCGCGGGCCGGTACGCGGCGAGCGCCCAAGCATGCCGACACGTTCGCCGCCGCGCGTCAGCAGCGTCGCCAGCGCCAGCGCCATCGTCTGCGCGCGCCGCAACTTCGTCGTCCGCGAGGGATCGCTTGACCAATTAAACCCGGCGTCGGGATCAACCCAGAACCACGCTGTCTGCGCCGCTTCGCGTTCACGCTCGCGCACGAAATAGCGATCACCGCGCGCTGAGCGCCGCCAATCGACCAAACGCGCGCCGTCCTCCGACCGGTGATCGCGATATTGCCAGAATGCCTCGCCTTGGCCCGAGCGCCGCCGCCCATGCAAACCCGGCGCGCTCGCCGCCAACCGCCGCGCGTCCAGCAGCACGCCCGGCAGATCGCCCGCCAGCGCGAGCGCGTCGAGGCGCGCCGGATGGTTCAACGGCGGGCCTTCTTCTTCGCTGCGGATTTCCTCTTCACCGCTTTCGCGCGTTTCGGCGCTGCGTTCGGCGCCATGTCGACGATCACGTCGAAGCCCGCGTACAACATCTTCTTCGGATCGAACGGCGAGTTCTTGCCAGCGACCATGTCGTTGAGCCGCGGATCGGCCATCACGTTCTTCAGGATTCGCTTGCGCTCTGTCTTCGACGCGTACGTGATCCACGAGAACACGACCGTCTCGTTGCTCGTGATCTTCAGCGCCTTCGGGAAGGTGGTCCTCGTCCCCATGCTTTCGGTGTTCAGGTCGTCGCCGGCGCATTCCTTGTAATCGAGCGCGCCGTGATCCATCCAAACCTCGCCCGCCTTCTGCGACATCTTTTTGTAGGCAGCGAGGTTCTTCGTCGGCACCGGGATCAGAAAACCGTCGACGTACGCCATGTCGTTCTCCCTTAAGCTGCGCGTTGCGCCAATTCATCAACCAGCGAGTCAATGTCCAAGCCTTCCGCGCGCGCGCCGAAGGAGAGCTGCATGCGGTGCACCAGAGCTGGGCGCGCTAATGCCGCGACATCGTCCACCGCTGGCGCTAGCCGCCCACGCAACAACGCCCGCGCCCGCACCGCCAGCATCAAAGCTTGCCCCGCGCGCGGACCCGGCCCCCACGCGACATGCTGGTTCACGCGCGGATCGGTGCTCGAGCCCGGCCGCGCCGAGCGCACCAATTCCAAAATCGCGCCGAGCACCTTTTCACCCACCGGCATCCGCCGCACCAATTGCTGCAAACGGATCAATGCCGGACCATTCAACACCGCTTGCGGAATCTGATCTGCCAAACCCGTCGTCTCGATCAAAATCTTCCGTTCGATCTCGGCGTCCGGGTAGGGCACGTCGACTTGCAGTAAGAAGCGATCGAGTTGCGCTTCCGGCAACGGATAGGCGCCTTCGTGTTCGATCGGGTTTTGCGTAGCCAACACATGGAACGGCCGCGGCACATCGTAGCCTGCGCCCGCGACCGTCACGTGATGTTCCTGCATCGCCTGCAGCAGCGCTGATTGCGTCCGCGGCGACGCGCGGTTGATTTCATCCGCCATCAGCAGCTGCGTAAAAATCGGCCCCTTCACGAACCGGAAGTGGCGCCGCCCGGCCTCGTCCTGGTCCAGCACTTCCGAGCCCAGAATATCTGCCGGCATCAAATCCGGCGTGAACTGCACGCGCTGCCAGTCGAGCCCCAGCACCCGCGCCATCGCCTCGACCAATCGCGTCTTCGCCAGACCCGGCGCGCCGACCAGCAGCACGTGGCCGCCCGCCAGCACCGCCGCCAAAGTCAGCTCGATCACGCGCTCCTGGCCGAACACGGCTTTGCCGATCTCCGCCCGCACCCGCGTCAAGGTTTCGCCCGCCGCCTCGGCCTCGCCGACCAAGGCTTGCGCTAACTCTCTGTCGTCATTGCTCATCGGGGCGAAGCTCGCTTAGTTGGGGGCGGAAATATGACAGAAGCAGCAAACACATCGTCCCTGGAGCAATTGATCGCCGCGCTCAAGCGCGAAGCGGCTAGTGGCGACAAAGCTTTGCCTCCGGTCGACAAATGGAACCCCGCGCATTGCGGCGAGATCGGCATGGAAATCCTGGCCGACGGAACATGGAAGCACGAGGGAACGCGCATCACGCGTGAGTCCCTGGTCAAACTCTTCGCCTCAATCTTGCGCAAGGACGAAGACGGCGTGACCTACCTCGTCACGCCCGTCGAAAAGATCATCGTCAAAGTCGAAGACGCGCCCTTCGTCGCCATCCGCGCCGATCGTCACGGCGAGGGCCGAGACCAAACCATCGTCTTCACCACCAACACCGGCGACATCGTCACCGCCGGCCCCGAGCATCCGCTGCGCGTCGAACGCCGCGGCGACGAACCGCGCCCCTACGTGCACGTGCGCGGACGCCTAGAAGCACGCATCCTGCGCGCACCGTTCTACGAACTGGTGGACTGGGCCGAACCGAAAGAGGGAAGGCTTGGGGTTTGGAGTGGGGGTGTGTGGTGGGAGTTAGGCGCGCCCTGAGCCTGTCCCCTTCTGCCGCTTGATGGCTTGATCATGCGCAACAAGGGCGATCTCACCGGTGATCGGATTGATCGCCCTGAGCGTCCTCCCAACCACTCGCGCCGCATTGCTTCGTCAACCGCTTCCTCCGCCGTCAGCTCGGGCAGCGCCTTCTTTAGGCGGTCCATGACAAAGAGAAATTTCCTCTTCGGTGCCCTCTGGCGCATCTAGAAATTTTGCCAGCGCTATGAGTTCATCTCTATTCATCGAACTTTGTCGTCATCGCCGTTCGGCATCATTTTAGCGTCTTCAAACACCCTGAGCACGACGGCGGCGAGCTCGTCACTAGAGAAGCGCACAGTTTGCTTTTTCTCGGAGATTGGAACGTAATTTCCAACCCTATCTATTCTGCGATAAGGCGTCAAAGTCACCAAGCCATCGTCAAGCGCAGCATCAATGCAAGTGGCGTCTTTAACAAACGCCCGCCAAGCTGCTCGAAGCGGACCTGTCAGGTCCTCATGTGGAGGAGGTGTTGGCAAGCCCGTCTTTGACGCTTCGATAGCGCTCCGCAGGTTGTCACAAAGCGCAAGATGCTCTCCCGCATCGACGACATGAACCGGGCCAACGCCGATCCAAAGACCACTTTTTGTACGAGATTCTGTCTCAACATAATATTTGCCGCGCCGGTGGTGAATTGAAGCCCGCTTCATCCGGTTTTCCTCAGGGATAAACTATCACACGAACTGCAACGCCGCGACGCTCGCCGTAGCGAATTGCTGCATCTACCACCTCTTGCTGCGCCGCCGTACCCGTATGTGGAACGACAAGCTCAAGAGCGCGATCCCTTATGCTAGAACTCTCGACGATGTGACCTGCGTATCGCGCGCCTGTAAATCCTGACACTTGATCGACAAACCCGCGCACCAGTCGCTCCAAGGTCTGCGGGCGATGATACGTTGCGCTTCGAAGGTCAACGCTCTTGATGCTCGTCGCGATGCCGTCATCGTCAAACCGGTCGATGATTCGAAAGTTGACAGGCAGATTGTGACCGCGCGCGGCTTCTATTATGTGTGTCCGCGTCGCTGGTCCAAGGTTCCACACGTAATCTGGATCGCGCAAAATCGCAGTTGCGCTCGGAATACGCCCTGGCGTGCTTACTGGTCCACCGCCTCCCAGCATGAAGGGAAACTGCAGGCCGACGCCAACGTCGAGTTTTCGCTGCTCGAACTCAGCGGGCGCGTAGCCGGAGAGTTCAACGAGTTCGTCGAACATGCGCTCACGGTATTCCGGGCGTAAGCCTGAGAGCTCGATCTGCTGTCGCAGTCTCTCTTCGCGAATTACTGTACTAAGTCCGCCTGGTCCCGGATCGTTGATCACGCCCTCGATGGCGTCGATCGCGCGCTCACTCATCACGCTGGAACCACGAACTAATGCGTTCATCAGATCGGATGGCTCCAAACCTGCCGATCGCGCGACGTCGGCGAAGTGCGACGCTCGCGGTTCCAGCAACTCAAAGCGAAGGTTGTAGAAGTCGGCGACAGTAGGCTGCGATGGCAAGAGATTGCGATCGCTGAGCGTCCAAAAATACGGGTTGTCGTCAATGGGGGCGAAGAACCGGGGGCTCGCTTCCTCTTCGCGCCGTGCATTCCGAGGGCGGGTGATTTGCTTCGGTGTTCGCGGAACGGATAACACTGGCCGCTGCGGGCCGCCCTCAATCCACTGACCACCATCTAAAGTTCCCTTAGGTGCTCGCGGTTGAAGCGGCCAATTGGGATTGTACTTTGTCTCGCCTTTGGTGAGGCGTGTGCCTCACACACTGCACTTCCTCCCGCAGCATGGCGTTGATGGCGAGGAACCCTCGCAGCACTTCGTCTCTTGTGTCTCGCCGCATCGTCGGCGCGTCTCCGTTTGTGGAGCGCGCATTTTGCGACGAGGCGCACGCGGTCGGATTTGACTGCGGCCAATGCTTGCAGTTCGCGGCTTCAACATCTTGATTTTGCAGAACGCGCGCCGGCGTAAATCCGCCGGATTGCACGCGCCCCCATCAGCGCTTACGTCACTCCCGTGACTTCACCCAACCTTGAACATCTCCTCCGCACCCGCCTCGATCCGCTCGACGCAGCGCCCACACATCCGCGCACGCGCAGCGACAACGACTTGAATCCCGGCTTCGACAATCATCCCGAGCAGCGTCCCGCCGCCGTGCTCGCGCCGATCATCAAGCGCGCCAGCGGTTGGACCATGCTCTTCACCGCGCGCTCCGTCGAAACGCCCGCGCATCCAGGTCAAATCTCTTTCCCCGGCGGCCGCGTGCAAGCCAGCGACGCGAACGCCACTGAGACCGCGTTGCGCGAAACCTTCGAAGAAGTGGGCCTTGAGCGTCGCTTCATCGAACCGCTCGGCGCCTGGGATCGCTATGACACCATTACCGGCTTTCGCATCACGCCCATCGCCGCGCTCGTCGAACCCGGCTTCGACTTGAAGCTCGATCCGCGCGAAGTGGCCAGCGTGTTCGAAGCGCCGCTCGATTTCCTCATGAACCCCGCCAACCACGAAGTCCGCGAAGCCCAATGGCAAGGCCGCTCGCGCTATTATTACGTCATGCCCTGGGAAGGCCATAACATCTGGGGCGCGACGGCGGGCATGGTGCGGGCGCTGTACGAGCGATTACATGCATGACGGTGCTGCTGCGGCCACTTAGCATGGCGTTCGAATCGCGTGGGGGCAATGCATGAATGTTCGCTTGGCGCTGTCTGCAGCGTTCCTGCTTCTCGTTTGCGCGTGCGCGCAGACCGGCGGCGCGCAACAAGCCCAGGAATTCCTGCCCGATCGCGGACCGCCGGTTGTGAACGGCTTTTATGAACCCGTGGAGCACACGTGTTCGGAGGGCGGTTGCCCGGATGTGCGGGGGGATGCGGCCGTCGATCTTCGCGACCGCCCACATCCCGACGCGACGGTGATCGCCGCGACGGCTCGCGGCGAGTGGGTCAACTGGGTTGGCACCTACTATCGGATGAGACCAATTCGCGGCGTCGCTCTGCAATCGCGCGCCGTAGGTGACGTGCGCCTTCGAGTTGGCGATGTCGTCTACATGATAGACACAAGAGCGGAAGATGATGATCCAACGTCTACGGTGTGGTTTCGCGGCGAGATATTTTACCACGATCTCAATGAAGACGAAGCCGACTACATCAACTGGGATGTCCCAAGTGACGAGCAACGCGCCGCGGATGAAGCGTTTGGCGCGGGCGAGTGGTTCGAGGTGCGCCGCGCCAATAGCGAGCGCGGATTTGCCCGCAAAGACAGTTTCTCATGCTGGTGGGGAAGAGATGATCAGTGTGATCCGAACCAGATCGTTCGCACTCTATCGGAGTGCGCGGCGCACGACATCTCTTGGGAATGCCGGGACCTGAGAAGCAGAGCTGAGCCCGACACTGCGTCCTATCCAACGCCGCGGCCCTTCCGTGACTGCGCGAATTGCCCCTCCATGGTTTGGATCCCCGAGCAATCTTTCGCCGCTGGTCAATTCGAAGTGACGTTTGCGGAGTGGGACGCGTGTGTGGCGGCAGGCGGCTGCACTGGAAGCACGCCACACGATCAGGGTTGGGGACGCGGCGATCGCCCCGTCATGGGCGTGAGATGGGCCGACGCGCAGGCCTATGTACAGTGGCTGAGCCAACGTACAGGGCAACGCTATCGTTTGCTGACCACCGATGAGTGGGTTGCTGCGGCGTTCCCCGGAGGTCGGCGTCAGAATTATTCCTGGGGCAACGATGAGCCGGTCTGCGATCCGGGCGCACGCAACGGTGCGGCGTATAATGCGTGCATGCCTCAAAGGCCACTGCCGGTCGGGACTTTCCAGCCGAACGCCTACGGTCTCTACGATACGATCGGCAATGTTGGGGAATGGCTGCAAGACCCCTACGAACCAGGCGATGGGCGTCACGCCATCATTGGCTCTTCGTGGGCTTCGGGTTTAGACGCGCTCGGCGGCCGCGGCGGCGGAGGGGACCACGATTTTGGCCCCGACACCGGCTTCCGCGTAGCGCGTGATCGTTAGGCGTGACGCGCCCGCTGAGGTGCTATGCTGATCGCGTCGCCGATGCCTAACCAAGACCCCGCACTTCTCCGCCGCCTGCTGCGCGCCAAGGATCGCATGGATGCGGCCTCGGAGGAGGAGTGGCCGATGGAGCGGCTGGCGTCCGTCAGCGGTGTTTCCGAAGCGCACTTCGCGCGTTCGTTCAAGGAAGCCTTCGGCATCCCGCCGCATCGCTATCTGCTGACGCGCCGCATCGAGCGCGCCAAGGCGCTGCTGCGCGATACCGATCGGCCGATCATCGACATCATGATGGAAACCGGCTGGCAAAGCCTCGGCACCTTTGGCCGCGTCTTCAAAGACATCACCGGCGAAAGCCCCACCGAACTCCGCACCCGCGAGCAAGGCGCAGCGCACCAGCTCGACCATGTGCCGCACTGTTTCATCAGCGCCGCATACCGGCCCGACCTCAAAACCGCAGTTTCGGAGAAGCGCCGCCAAGAAGCGGCCGATAAGAACGACGCCGAGGACACTTAAGGTCCAAGGAGGTTCCAATGAGCACTGGCATCGGCGTCATCGGTCTTTACGTCCACGATCAGGACGAGGCTTTGGATTTTTACGTCAACAAATTGGGCTTCGCAGTCCATGCCGATGCGAAGAACGGCGCCTATCGCTGGCTGACCGTGAAGCATCCCGAACAGCCCAGCTTCGAGCTTGGTCTCTTCCTGCCGCAAGAGCCGGTGCTTGACGCCGCTACCGCGCAAACCATGCGCGAGATGGTCGCCAAAGGCGCGATGCCGCCGCTTGTGCTCGTGGTGAAAGATTGCCGCGCGTCTTATGATGACATGCGCGCGAACGGCGTCGAATTCACGCAAGAACCGGTCGAACGCTTCGGCAGCGTCGACGCCAATTTCCGCGATCCCTCCGGCAATGGCTGGAAAATGATCCAGGCGCGCACCTGATGTGCGCGCACTTGATGCAATCCGCACCGAAGCAGGAGGTTCGTGTGAGCACGTTCATTCGCCAATTTCACCGCTGGGTCTCGGCATTGTTCGTGCTCAGCGTTATCGTCACCGCTATTGCGCTCGCTCAGCCCGAGCCGATCATGTGGATGTCCTACGTGCCGCTTTTGCCGTTGGCTTTGCTGGCGTTGACCGGCATCTACATGTTCTTTCAGCCGTACGCCGAAAAATGGCGTCGCGCGAAGGCTTGAGGGCAACATGGCGAAGAAGGTCGCAAAGAAGGCTGCGAAGGCGAAAGCGCCAGCGAAGAAGAGCGCGAAACCAAAGCTGCTCAGCGGCGGCAATCCGCAAATCCCGAAAGGCTATGGCGACGCGCCGGTGCAAGCCTACATCGCGGCCGTTCCCGGCTGGAAGCGCGATGTCAGCGCCCGCCTCGACGCGCTCATCACCCGCATGCTGCCGCGCGTAAAGAAAGCGGTGAAGTGGAACTCGCCCTTCTACGGCGTCTCTGACAATGTCTATTTCCTGAGCTTCCACTGCTTCAACAAATACGTGAAAGTTGCGTTCTTCAACGGCGCCTCGCTCAAACCGCGACCGCCCGGCGCGTCGACGCAAAAGAACGTGCGCTATCTCGATATCCACGAGGGTGACGAGATCGACGAAGCGCAGTTCAAATCTTGGCTGAAGCAAGCCGTCAGATGGCCTGGCGAAAAAATGTGAGTGAATGAACGATGTCGAAAAAGGCAACCAAAGCGCCGGCTAAGAAGGCAGCTGTTCCAGCGCAAGACGATTGGCGCAGCGAGACACTCGCGCGCGTCCGTCAGCTCTTCAAGGAAGCGGACCCTGAAGCGATTGAAGAACGAAAGTGGAAGAAGCCGTCGCGTCCGGCCGGCGTGCCAACTTGGTCCCACGACGGCATCATCTGCACCGGCGAGACCTACAAAGATAAGGTGAAGTTCACTTTCGCCAGAGGCGCATCTTTGGACGATCCCGCCAAGCTCTTCAACGCCAGCCTAGACGCCGGCACCCGCCGCGCCATCGACATTCATGAAGGCGATATACTCAACGACAAGGCGCTAAAAACGCTCTTCAAAGCAGCGGTTGCGTTTAACAAAGCAAAGAAGTGAGGAGTGCTTGAGGTTGGAACGCAACCGCACGATGCGCGCGCTGACTGATAGGATGCAGGAGAGGTCGCATGAGTGAGGCGGCTACGCGCCGCTCTTTGCTGGCGCTTTTCGGTGTTGCCTTAGTCGGCGCTTGTTCGCGCCCGGATTGGGAAGTTGCGTTCGAAGTCGGCGACGACGCGAAGGCGCGCCTGCGCGGCGTGTTGGACGGTTTTACCAAGCACTACGGCTACCACAAAACGGCAGGCGCCGCCGACGCGCTCGACGGCGAGTACGAAGGTTGGCGTTCGTTGTTGTCGGTTTCTCACCGCGACACTCGTGAGTTCAATGCCGCCTTTCATCACAAGATGGATCTCTGGTTGGCGCTCGGCCCGATTGCCGACCTCGGCGCGTTGCTTGACGATTTCAAATCCAGGATCGCTGAGGTAGAGGGTGTGCGAATCCTCGAAGGATATTGATGACCGCCACCATCACCCACGCTGCTTGGCTCAAAGCCGCCGAAACTCAAAAGCTGATTGCAGCGCTCGACTCCGCGCGCGCGGGCGGCTCGCGTTTCGTCGGCGGCTGCGTGCGCAACACGCTCATCGGCCGCGAGGTCGATGATATTGACGTCGCCACCCAGCTCACGCCGCCTGAAGTCATCGCGGTCGCGACCAAAGCCGGCTTCGCCGCGCACCCGACTGGCATTGAGCACGGCACCATCACTGTCGTCGTCAATCACAAGCCCTTCGAAGTCACAACACTTCGCCGCGACGTCAGCACCGATGGGCGCCGCGCCACCGTCGCCTTCACCGAAAGCTGGGAGGAGGACGCCGAGCGCCGCGACTTCCGCATGAACGCGCTCTACGCCGACGCGAGCGGCCAAATCCACGATCCCACCGGCGGCGGCTTGGATGACGCCCGCGCCGGCCGCGTCATTTTCATCGGCGACGCGCACACGCGCATCAAGGAAGACTATCTCCGCATCCTGCGCTTTTTCCGCTTCAACGCCTGGTATGCGCGCACGCCGATCGATCCGCACGGACTTCAAGCCTGCGCCGATCTCGTCGCCGGCCTGGACTCGCTCTCAGTTGAGCGCATCTGGAAAGAAACAAAGAAGCTCCTCGGCGCCGCCGATCCGCGCGCCGCTTGGGAAGGCATGAGCGTGATCGAAGTCCGCGCCCGCGCGTTGCCGGAGCTGAACAATCACCCGCGCCTGCGCGCGATGATGGCGCTCGAAGCCGATCTCATGTTGCCCGTCGACGCGATGACGCGCGTGGCCGCAGCGCTCGAAGATCAAGAAAGCGCCAAAGCGCTCTCACGCCGCTTGAAGCTCTCCAACGAAGAGCGCGATCGCTTGGTCGCAGCGCTCGGCGACGACGTGAAGCTGACCTCGTTCATGTCGATGCGCGAAATGCGCCGCGCCATCTACAAGCTCGGCAATGCGGCTTTCCGAGATCGCATCATGCTGGCGTGGGCTGCGGCGGGAAATGACAAGGCGCAAGCATGGCGCGCGCTCACCGCGCACGCGCAGATGTGGACGCCGCCAAGAATGCCGCTCACCGGCGATGAAGTTATGGCCGCGGGCGTCCCCGCCGGTCCGAAGGTCGGCGTCATCATGCGCGAAGTCGAAGACTGGTGGATCGACGCCGATTTTCCGGACGATAAACTCAGTATTATTGAGCGCCTGAAAGCCGTCGCGCAGGGGATGAGCTAACCTCACCCATTTCCGGGGCTTCGCGCCAATCCGGGAGGGAGGAGTTAGGTCGGCGAGACTTGAGCGCGACGAAAACGCGGCAACTCCAGCTTCCGCACCCACTTCCGCGCCGGCTCCTCGATGACGAGATACGCTGCCATCGAAGCCGCAATGCTCACAGCAAACACGCCAACCAACGCGCCAACGCGAACCGCCAGATCAGACGTCTCCGTCACGCCCAAGCGCTCCAGCGCGTGAAACCACACGATGTCGACCGGCAAGTGGATCATATAGAGCGCGTAGCTGGCCGCGCCCAAGAACACGAACACGCGCCCGCTCATCGGCGCATGGATTCCGTGACGCGACGTTTCCGCCAAACCGTAAAGCAAGCCCGCCAAACCAATCCACGCCAAGCCTTCCCACCAGCCGAGCATCGTCACCGCGACCACCCAGCCCGCGCTCACGAGCACAATCGGCCAAGCCCAACTCTTCGGCGCCGCGTGCTCGCGCCCGAATGCGTAGAGCGCAACGCCCAACAGGAACGACGGCAAAATCCGCAGTGCGCCGATCTGCGCCGTCATCTGCGAAAAGTCGCGGCCAACCCACGGCAGCACGTAATGCAAATTCGAAAGCACCCAGAACGACCCAACGCACAGCGTTAGCGCCCCCAGCGCCACCGCGCCCGACCAACGCTTCGCCTTCAGCACCAAACCAGCCACGAGCGGAAACAAAAGATACGCCAACCACTCAGCGCTGATCGACCAGCTTGGAAAATTCCAGCCCACGGCGGCGGT
Source organism: Caulobacteraceae bacterium (assembly GCA_031379735.1). GTDB lineage: Bacteria > Pseudomonadota > Alphaproteobacteria > Caulobacterales > Aquidulcibacteraceae > Vitreimonas. The sequence continues at coordinate 17,744 of JANNFK010000052.1, forward strand.
GGTGCCCCACGCGTGCACCATGAAAAGATGCGCCGGCAGATCGCTCCACTTGAACGCGTCCGGCGAGCCGACGCCCGCGCCCATCGCGGTCGCGCCGACGAACAGCACCAGCATTGCGCCCAGCGCTGCGAGGTGCATTGGGTAAACCCGCGCCACCCGGTTCTTCACGAAGCCGCCATACCCAAACCGGCCGCCCTCCAGGCTCGTCAGATAGACATGCGCCAGGATGAAGCCGGAGAGGGTGAAAAAGAGGTCGACACCAAGGTAGCCATCCGCCACCAGCCCAAACTGACCCATCCCGAGGCCGAGATGGTCCTTGAAATGGTACAAAAGCACCCAGAACGCCGCGATAAATCGCAGCGAAGTCAGCGGTTTAAGCTCTTGCGGATAGGCGAGTGCGGTCATGACCACTCGCCCCACGCAAGAAAAAGGCCGCACTCGAGCGTCCCTTCTCCTGGTTAAGGAGTAAGGTGTCCGCAAAGCGGACGGATGAGGTTTGCCAGCGGAAAACGATACTGTTATAACGGCCGTTATAACTTACATGGATTTCGCCATGACCGATGATACCAAAGAGCCCCAAGGCGTCGCCGATACCGAACGTCCACCCTTCGAAGCGGATAAGCCCGCCACGAAGCCCTCGGGCCGCACCCTGAAAGTCCGCAAGATCGGCAATTCTCTGGGCGTCGTCCTGCCCAAGGAGGTGCTGGCGAAACTCCGCGTCAACGAAGGCGACGAACTCACGGTGAGCGAGACCGCTGAGGGCGTGGCGCTCAGCGCCGCGAATGAGGACACCGCCGAACTTATGAAGCTGGCGGAGGAGATCATGGTGAAGCGCCGCCGCGTGCTTAAGGCGCTCGCCCAATGACGGAGCCGATTTGGCTCCCGAAAGACCTCATTCTCGACGTTCATAATCGCCAACTCGCGGAGCATGGCGGCGGTGCGGGCGTCCGGGATGAGGGCTTGTTGGAGTCCGCTTTGGCGCGGCCGCAAAACCTCTTCGTCTATGGCGAGAGCGATGTGGTGGCGCTCGCCGGCGCGTACGCCTTTGGCATCGCCAAGAACCATCCCTTCATCGATGGCAACAAGCGCACGGCCTTCGTCGCGTGTGAACTCTTTCTAGCCGCCAACGGATACGATCTCGCGGCGTCCGATGAAGAGTGCTTGGCGATGATGCTAGGTCTAGCGTCCAGCGAAATCGGCGAAGCCGAGTTCGCAGCGTGGCTACGCGAAAACGTGCAGCCACGCTAGCGCCTCAACCCACCTTCGCCATGGAAGAAGCGATTACGCTGCTCCTCTCGTCGTCCAGTTGCGTACCAACCAAGCTTGCGCGCGCACCAACGGCTCAAAGACCCGCAACATGAAATAGCATGCAACGAAATTAGAAATCCAAGCCGCGATGCCGATGCTGAGCGAACTTTCGTAGGCCGCAGAATCAAAGCTCGCGTTGTGATCGTACGCGCCCGAACTGGACGCGATCACAGTCGCGACATTTGAGAGTAGCGCGGCGAGTAGAAACGTGCCCCACCACCAGCCGATGGTGGCGTTGTGGTTGCGCGGCGCTTCCACCGCCGTAAACGTGATGCGCGCTATCAGTCCGGTCACCCTCGGGGGCATGAAGATGTTCGCGATCGGGACGAGGTAATATCCAACCGCGAAGGTCGGGCTCATCAGGAACCTGTTTGGCGCCAGCCCGTGCAAATTGCGTGCGAGCCGATAGGTGATCCACATCAATAAAATCAACGTAAGAAAGAAAAACGCCCACGCAGCATAGGGACCATAGACATAAGCAATGTACCAGACTTGTGTCGGCAGGCTGTCCTCGTCGGGAGCGGCCAGCAGTTCAAACGTGTTGCTCGCGGCACTTAAGACGCAGACGACCATCGTCGCGTAGATTCATAGGCGAAGGAGAGTCCAAACCAACGTCGGATCAACGGGGCGCACAGATAGCGCAACGCGAGGAGGACTTAAGGCCACTTCACCACCGGCGGCATGCTTGAGAGAATGCTCTCAACATTCCCGCCCGTCTTCAGCCCAAACGTCGTCCCGCGGTCGTAGAGCAAATTGTACTCCACATAGCGTCCGCGCTGCACCAATTGCTCTTCGCGATCGGCGTCGCTCCACGCCTCGCGCATCCGACTGCGCAAGATCTGCGGATACACCGCGAGAAACGCGCGCCCCACATCTTGCGTAAACGCGAAGTCTTCGTCCCACGTGTCGGCTTTCGCACCACCGCTATTGTGGTGATCGTAGAAAATGCCGCCGACGCCGCGCGGTTCATTGCGATGCGGCAGCCAGAAATACTCGTCCGCCCACTTTTTATACGCCGGATAGAGATCGTCGCCGTGCTTGTCGCAGGCATCGCGGAACGCGCGGTGAAACGCCACCGCGTCCGGCGCGGCCTCATCACGATCCCTCGCCTGCGTCGGGTTCAGATCGCCGCCGCCGCCAAACCACCATTGCGTCGTCGTGATGTGACGCGTGTTCATGTGCGCGGCAGGGCAGTGCGGATTGCGCAGGTGCGCGATCAACGAAACGCCGCTCGCCCAAAAGCGCGGATCGTCGGTCGCACCGCGGACGTTCTGGGCAAACTCCGGCGAGAACTCGCCGTGCACCGTCGACACATGCACGCCGACCTTCTCGAAGAAGCGCCCCCTCATCATGCCGGCGACGCCGCCACCCTGATCGACGCTGCCGTCGCCCCGCCGCCAAGGCGTCCGCGCGAACCGCCCTGGCGCGCCCGGATAAAGCTCCGCCGGCGCCTCATCTTCGATCGCCTCGAACGCCGCGAAAATTTGATCGCGCAGGTCCTCGAACCAAACCTTCGCCCGCGCTTTCCGCTCTTCGCTCACGTCAATTTCTCCCAAGCGCCGGTCTGGCGCATGGCCTCGGTCAATACTATCGCGCCGGCGCTGATCACATTGAGCGATCTCAAACCGCGCACCATCGGTATGCGGATGCTGGCCTGCGCCGCTGTGTAGAGTTCCCCGGACGATCCCGCGCTTTCGCGACCCAGCACCAGCGTGTCGCCTGTGGAGAACGAGAAATTCTGAAAGTCGACGCCGCCGTCGGTCTCGATCAGCACCAGCCGCCCATCGTTTCGTTCCGGCGCCGAGCAGAACGACGCGAGGCTCGCATGGCGCGTTACCTTCGCTTTCTCCCCATAGTCTAGCGCCACGCGCCTCATCGAGGCGTCGGTCAGAGGGAAACCGCAGGGCTCGATGACGTCGAGCGCCACCCCCAAACACGCAGAGAGGCGAAGTGCCGCGCCGAGATTTTGCGGGATGTCAGGTTGATAGAGAGCGAGCCGCAAGCTATGGCCTCCGACGCCGGAGAATCGGGGTTGAATCGGGGAATCGATCGAGCGGATGCGGCGACGCGCCGCGCGCTCGAACGACCGGACTAGCCTAGCTTCACCGGCGAACCAAGGCCGGGAGAGCATAGGCAGTGGCTGAAGCAGCACACGACGCGCATGACGGTGAGACCACCCGGCGCGACTTCATTTACATTGCCGGCGCAACTGTTGCGGCAGTGGGCGTCGCAGCGACGGCCTGGCCCTTCATCGATCAGATGAACCCAGCCGCCGACACGCGCGCCTTGTCGACCACGGAAGTCGACCTTTCTGCCGTTCCCGAAGGCCAGCAGATTAAGATCATGTGGCAGGGCAAGCCGGTGTTCGTGCGTCACCGCACGCCGGATGAAATCGCATCCGCGCAGCGCGACGACTACGCGCAGCTGAAGGACCCGCAGCACGACATTGATCGCATTAAGCAGGAGGACGGCCAGCCCGGCCAAGCCCAGTGGCTCATTCTGCAGGCGAGCTGTACCCACTTGGGCTGCATCCCGACATTCGCCGAAGGCACGTATCACGGCTGGTTCTGCCCGTGCCACGGCTCGGTCTACGACACGTCGGGACGCATTCGCAGCGGCCCGGCGCCAAAGAATCTGTTGGTGGCGCCGTACTTGTTCACCAACCCCACCACCATTCGCATCGGCTAAGTTTGGAGCGCTAAGTGAGCGGACCTTCCACCTACGAGCCGAAATCCGGCATCACGCGCTGGCTCGACCGGCGTCTGCCGATCATCCGGTTGGCGCACGACAGCTTCGTCGCGTACCCGACGCCGCGTAACCTCAATTATTGGTGGACGTTCGGCGCTATGCTGTCGCTCTGCCTCATCGTGCAGATCGTCACCGGCATCGTGCTGGCGATGCACTACGTGCCGCACATCAACATGGCGTTCGCGTCGGTGCAGCGCCTTGATCGCGACGTGCCGTTTGGTTGGTTGATCCAGAACATCCACTCCGTGGGTGCGTCGATGTTCTTCCTCGCCGTCTACATCCACATGTTCCGTGGTCTCTATTACGGGTCGTACAAGGCCCCGCGCGAACTGCTCTGGATTTTGGGCTGCATCATCTACCTGCTGATGATCGCAACCGGCTTCCTCGGTTACACGCTGCCATGGGGCCAGATGTCGTTCTGGGGCGCGACCGTTATCACCAACCTCTTGGGCGCACTGCCGCTGATCGGCGAGAGCATCAAGAATTGGCTGATGGGTGGCTTCTCGGTGGACCAGCCGACAATCAACCGCTTCTTCTCGCTCCACTACTTGTTGCCGTTCGTGATCGCGGGTGTCGTTGGTCTGCACGTCTGGGCGCTGCACGAGGCAGGGCAGAACAACCCAGTTGGCGTCGACGTGAAGTCGAAGGCCGACACTGTGCCGTTCACCCCGCACGCAACGATCAAGGACCTCTTCGCGACGACCTTGTTCGTGATCCTGTTCGCGGTGTTCGTGTTCTATATGCCGAATGCACTCGGCCACGCCGACAACTTCATCCCGGCGAATCCGCTGCAGACGCCGCCGGAAATCGTCCCGGAATGGTACCTGCTGCCGTTCTACGCCATTCTGCGTGCGTTCGACTTCAACATTGGCCCCATCGATTCCAAGCTCGCTGGCGTGTTGGCGATGTTCGCCTCTATTGGCGTCCTCTTCGTCCTGCCGTGGCTCGACACATCACGCGTCCGCTCGATGCGCTATCGTCCGATCGCGCGTCAGTTCTTCGTGATCTTCGTGCTCGTCTGCATCGCGCTCGGTTGGTGCGGCGGCCAGAACCCCGGCAACATTCTGCTGAAGTCCGGCCCGTTCTCGGCGACCCTGAACTGGGTCCAAGGCGGCCAGTTCAGCGAACGCCCGGTTGAAGCCGCAAGCGCTGCACAATGGCAGGTGGCCGCTGACGCTGCTGAAGCCGAGATGCGCTCGCAAGGCGCCGGCATGACAGCCGTTGTTCGCACTGGCGCCACGACCGGCACGATCCGCGGTGTCGTCGGCGGTGCACCGGAAACCCGCACGGTCGCGGGCGACACGCCCGAAGCGCTCGAAGAACACATCACCGAAGTGAAGGACGAAGTCGGCCAAGCCGCCCCGTTCTATTCGGTCGTGCGCAGCGTCCCGCCGACATTCACCGTCACGAATTTCTCGCAGGTGCTGACACTCTATTATTTCCTATTCTTCCTCGTGATCCTGCCAATCCTCGGTCTGCGTGAGCGGCCGGATCGCGTGCCTGACACGATCGCAAAACCCGTCACTGGCGGCAAAGCGCAGGGGGCTTCGTAATGTTGCGCGCAATTTCCGCCGCTGCGGCGCTCGTCCTTGCCGGCGTCGGCGTGGCCTGGGCTGCGACCCATGGCGAAGAACCGGAAAAGTACCCGTTCTCGTTCGAAAGCCCAGTCGGTTCATACGACATGGCCGCAGTCCAACGCGGCTTCCAAGTCTACGCGCAGGTCTGCGCCAGCTGTCACTCGATGGACCACCTCGCCTATCGTCATCTCGGCGAAGAGGGCGGTCCGTTCGCGCTCTACATGGTTCGCAACCATGAGACCGGCGAGATGGAGCCGCACGTCGGCCGTCCGGAGCACGGCGGCACGTTCGTTGAAGTCACCGACAATCCTTACGTCCGCGCCATCGCCGCCGGCGTCATGATCACCGACGTCGATCCGAACTCCGGCCAACCGGTGGATCGCCCCGGCCGCATCTCCGATCGCTTCCGTGCGCCGTTCCCGAACGAGATTGCCGCGCGCGCCTCGAACGGCGGCGCAGCGCCGCCGGACCTTTCGGTCATCACCTCCGCTCGTCACGGCGGCGCGCCTTACATACGCTCGCTGCTGATGGGCTATGACGGCCAGACCCGCGGCACGCTCTATGGCAATCCGTACTTCCCAGGCGGCTGGCTCGCGATGCCCGCGCCATTGCGGGACGACGCGGTGCTCTACTCAGACGGCTCTCCAACCACGGTCGAACAATATTCGACCGACGTGGCGACCTTCCTGCAATGGTCGGCTGATCCGCACATGGAGCAGCGCAAGCGCCTGGGCATCGTCGTATTGGCGTTCCTGCTCGTGCTCGCGGGCCTGCTCTACCTCGCCTACAAGCAAGTCTGGCGCAACGAGAGCCACTAAATTCCTTCTCGCCCGCGAGGGGGAGAGGCGCCTGCATCCATCACCACCGCGCCTCGCATCTCCTGCCCAACGACAGGAGAACTCGGCCCATGTCTGCGACGAACGCGGGGAGGGGCGCGGCGATCATCGCGGCGCTGGCATACGCACTGCTTTGGAGCGGCGCGACCGCCTACCTTTATTCAACCGGCGGCGATTGGACGACCGGCGTCTTCGTCATGGGCATATTCGGTCTCGGCCTCAGCGGCATCGCCTGGCTGCTGACACGCGGCGCCAACGCCCCACGCATCGACGTCGCGCGCCCACGCCTCGAGAGCGGTTCGGTTGTTCTCTATCTGGCGCTCTACGCCGTCTTCTTTCTAGGTTTCGGTATGACTTGGGCGCGCGGAGCGTTTCCCGCTGGCCCCGAACAGGAAAGCCTGGTGTTGGCGCTGAAGCTCGCCGTGCACGTCGTCCTCCCGGCGCTTCTGCTCGTGGTCCTCGGCGCGAAGCTCGGCCCGATCACCCAACTCGGCCTCAGCGGCCGCAAATTTTGGCGCACCTTGATCGTGCTCGGGATCATCATCCTCGCCATCGTTTGCGTCATCACGCCGAGCCTGAAGCTCATCTCCGGCATTCCGCCCGTGTTCGAGACAATGATCTGGGCCGTGCCGCTCGGCTTTCTCTGGATGACGCTCGAAGCCGGCGTCACCGAGGAATTCCTCTTCCGCGGCGTGCTGCAAACGCGGCTGACGTCCTGGTTCAACTCCGCCTGGGCCGGCGTTCTCGTCACCTCCGTGCTCTTTGGCCTCGCTCACGCGCCCGGCCTCTTCATGCGCGGCGCCCACGGCGTTGACGGCTGGAGCACCGATCCGCTGCAAGTCATTGCCCATACCATCGCCGTGCTATCGCCGATCGGGCTCACCTTTGGCTTGATCTACGCGTGCACTAAGTCTCTGCTCTTGGTCATTCTGCTGCATGGCCTCGTCGACGTGCTGCCGAATCTGGCCGATTTTGTAGAGACTTGGACGTGAGATGAACGAAGCAAAGCCGCGCGGCCCCATCGCAATTGAGTCTGTGCCGTGGGACGAATGGAGCGATGGCCTCCGCTACGGCTCCCGCGTTCGCGTTCTCTCGGATACGCGCGGCGCCGATAGACGCAAAATCGGCGTCAGCGTCGAGGAGCTCGCACCCGGCAAGCAGAGCTGCCCGTTCCATTTTCACATGGTGGAAGAAGAGCACATCGTCGCTCTGGAAGGCGAAGCCACATTGCGCCTCGGCGACGAACGCTACACCATCAAAGCTGGCGACTACGTTGGCTTTCCCGCCGGTCAGCGCGCCGGCCATTGCCTCGTCAACGAAAGCGGAAAACCCTTCCGCTTCATCATGATCGGCGACAATCAGCCGAACGAGGTTTGCGTCTATCCGGACTCAAATAAGTTCAGCGTCAGTGCGCTGCGCGACAGCGAGCGCTTCATCCAGCGCTTCGGCGAGCGCCTTGATTATTATGATGGCGAAAAGAAAGACGAACCGTTGGATTGAGCGCGCTCTATCCTTGCTTTAGCGCACGCCAAACCCAGCAAAATCGCGGCGCCGCTGTCAATCAATCCGGTGGGCGCTCGTGCGGGGTTAAAATCCAACCCATGAACGGCGTCCAAAATATTGCGAAGTTACCGGAGCTCTGGGCCCGCGCCCGCGCCGGCTTCGCGCGCCTCGTCGCCGACCTCCTGACCGCCGCCGTGCTCACACCGAGGCAGCAGCACTACGTCCGAGGCAGGGTGGGCTACCTTGAGCGCATCGTTCGCAAACTGTTATTCGCCGAAGCCGCCGCTCTCGCGCCGTTGCCGTCACGCCAGGACGATCGCCGCCAGTCGCGCTAAAACGAAAACGGCAGCGCCCGAGAGCGCCGCCGTTGTTTCATTTTCATTCTCATTCGCAATTCCGCGCGAGCCGCGTTCTCATCGCCGCCGCGCGCGCACGCGCGTCACTGACTGCGACCACGCTAAGCGTTTGCTCATACGCATCGAAGCTCTGCGCTGCGCTTTGGCCGATCCACTCCCACTCGCCAGACGTCTCGCACGCGTCCTCGCGCGCCGGCCGCCAACGATCCTCGCGCGCTTCGCCATCGCCTCAAGCCGCCCGCATCACGTCGATCGCGTCGATCCGCAGCTCATCCTCAAAGCGTTAGGCGCAGCGATGGCTGCTCAATACGCCTTTGCCGATACGAGCTAGTTATGGCGCGCTTGCGTTGACGCTCCCCGGCATCACGTTGTCGATCGGCGAGGGCCTCACCACCGGTGCGCCATTGATCGTCGGTGACGCAGCCGCGTTGATGTCAGCAGCAGCGCCTTCGCTTGGCAGCTCACGGCGCGCAGCCGCCGCCGGCGCGTATTGGATGACGCCGTTCACGCGTCCAGCGCGCGGTCCACGCCGTTGCGCAGCAGCAGCTCGCCGTTCGGCGCCGGGCAGCGCCTGGCTCAAGAAATGCGCCACGTCGATCACCTGTGGCGTGCGCCGCACGCCCGGATCTGGAACATCGGAGTAGAAGATGTGCTGACCAATCACCTGACGGCCTTGGCCAACGCGCGCCCAGCGCGGCCGCACCCCGCGCGTGTGATAGAAGAGGGCGCCGCCGGTTGGGTCGACCGATTGGCCGCTCAGTACTTCACGCGCGACACGGTCTGCAACCGCCCATTCCGTATCCGTCGCGATGCTCGCAGGATTACGCGCCAAGTTTTGCACGATGCGGCGGTTCGGATCGCTGCGGTTCCAAACAGAGAATTGCTTTGGCGACAGGATTACCGTCGCGATGTCTTCGCCAAAGCGATCGCCAACCCGATTGACCATGACGTGCGCAACGGCGCGCATGCCGTCTTCGCCTTCGCTGCGCGCTTCACCCCAAACTGTCGCGGCGAGCAGACGCACGTCCTCTTCATCGAGCACGACAGGTTGCTGATCGGCAACTGTGCGTCCCGAAGGTTCATCAGGAACGAATCCGACGATCGATCGTTCGCCACTTACAACAGCAGCGAGCGCGTCCGGATAAAGGGCGAAGTTCATCGCTGCAGCGAGAACGAGAAATTCGCCCGCGCCGAGCGCGTGCAGAGAATGTTTCAACGAGTGCGCAGGCGTGCGTGCGCGATGATTTTTCTTGTTCGAACGCGAAAGTCCGATCCAACGAGGGGCCATTTTGGTCTCTTTGCAACACGCGGCGCGCCAGGGGCGCACCGTGGTGGAATGAAAACAGGTGGGCGTGGACCCGCTCGCAGCAACGTGCGGACACGAGGTGTGTTTCTACGCCTTCAAAAGGCGAGAATGCGGCGCGCCAACGACGAATACAGTCAAAAACGCCCGGTTTCCTTGCTATTCTGTCAGAACCGGACCTTCGACATAGTCTGCCAAGCATTGTTTCTTACAGCGCGTTCAGAAACGCCCTTTGATTGCTTGTTCCGCGTCTTCGCTCATCATCGATATGCTGAGTGCGAGGGCAGTGGCCGATGACGACATTCATACGCTCAATCGACAGAGCCGCGTCAGGCTATGTCCGCCACCGCTTCGTGCGCGCGTTCAGTGCGTCGTTCGTGGTCGCTGCCGTCTTCGGCATTCTCGCCATCACATTTGGCGCAACGCTTTACAGCATAAGCACAGGCGGCGTTGCAGCTGCTGCGGTCGCGCCACTTGGCTTGGTGCTGGTGTTCCTGCTTTTCGTGGCGCCGGTTGTCCTCGTCGTCTCGATCGGCGGCGTTTTCATCGATCTCATGCATCGCCGTTTCATCGGATTGGCGCTGTTCGTCAGCGGCCTGTTCTTGATGTTGTTCTTGTTGATCGCCGTCACCTATTCAGCGCTCACTGTCGCAGGCGTCGATATGTCAACGGCGAATGACCCGGAGGGTGTGCCATTCGCCGAAGCCGTGTGGCTTGGCGCGTTCGCGATCGTCGCCAGCGCAATCAGTTACCAAGTGATGCGCGCCGGCTGGTGGCAACTCACAGTGAGCGCGGCCGATTTTCGCGCCGTGCGCGGTTGGCGTCCATCGCCGTGGCGTTTGCTCACGTCGTTCCGCCGTTATCTCGGCCTACCGAGTTTTCTTTCGTATGTCGGCAAGAAGCGGCGCGTCGTCACCTTGCTTTATTTCGGCGTCGCCGTGCTCAACCTTGGTCTCTTCGCGTCATTAGTCCTGCCCGTCGCGCTCGGAACCTCGGCGCAGCAGGTCGAAGATTTCGATCCAGTCATAGCAGGCTCGGTCATCGGCGGGCTCTTATTGCTCAACCTCTTGGGCGTTGGCGCGGTCTTTGCGCGCTTGGCCGATCAGCGAACGACAAAGCTCTATCAAAGCGTCCGCGAATGGGACGCACGCGCGCCGGTTTTGTTTCTGCGCGCCTTCGACCAGGACGATTCGAAGCTTCACGCGCGCGGCGCCGATCCGTTCGCGCGCTGGCCCGCCGGCGTCGGGCGCACCCGCACGCTCGATGAAATTTTACTTGAGCATGGCTCGCCCTACGGTCCGGTCATCGCCATCGGCGACCCGCGCGATCCAACGCCGCCGCTCGGCGCCGCGCGAGTCTTCGTCGAAGGCGCCGGCGCGGAATGGCAAGATGTCGTCACAGCGCTCGCCGGCGCCTCGCGCGCCATTGTGCTCTGTCCCAATCGCGGCGAGGGCGTCCAATGGGAACTCGACCTCATCGCCCAAGCCGGCGGGCGGTTGCAGACGATCCTGCTCGCTAGCCCCGAACTCAGCCGCGACGAGACCTTGGCGCTCTTCCAGCGTCTCGTCCCCGGCATGCCAGAAACTGGAGCTAAGCAGGCGCCGTTGGCGGCTTACGTCCACGACGGCGCTTGGTGCGTGCTGACCACAAAGCGCCTCAGCCTCGAAGCTTATGTCGCCGCACTCAACACAGCGCTGCAATCGCTCTTCGGTATGGCGGGCGTCCAGGCGCGGCCTCGGAAAGCTGAGTTAGTTGCGTATGGTTCGCAACAAGCGTAGAGCGGCGCCATGAAAATCCTTTTCCCTTTGGCGTTTGCGATTTCTCTCGGCCTTTCCGCCTGCGGCCCACGTGAGGGGGCCGAGCACGACATGGCGCCCGCCGCCGGCGCTGCCGATGCCGCACACGAAGACGCAGATTTCGCCATGCGCCTCGCGCTGATCGAAGGGCACTTGATGGTAGGCCGCGAATTGATCGAAGCAGGACAGACGCAAAACGCACTCCCGCATTTCGGCCATCCGGTGCGCGAACTCTACAGCGACATGATCCCGATCATCGTCCATCGCCGCGGTGAGCAGTTCGACCGCGATCTCATTGCGCTCGAAGGCCTCGCGGCGCAGGAGGGAAATTCTCAAACTTTCCGCGCGGCTTTCGATGCAGCGCTCGCCAAAGTCCATGCTGCGCAGTCCCTGGTGCCGGCAGACAAATGGGCCTCGGACGCGTTCACGCTCGGCCTCATCGCCGATACCGCCAACATCGCCAGCCAAGAATATCGCAACGCGCTCGTTGGTGGCCGCATCGATAGCTGGATCGAATATCATGACGCCCGCGGCTTCATTTTCTATCTCACTGAAGCTCTCGCCACCCATCAGGGCGCGGATCCGCGCCTCGCGCAGGCGGCAGCGCTCGTCGCCGAACTCCGCGCCGTCGTCGAGACGCTCAATCCGCCAAACCCGCCGCGCGCGACCGACGTCGAGTTTGAAGCAAAAGCAGCGGCGTTGCGCGCGCTGGCGGATTCGCAGCCGGCGCCGCAATGAACCCATACAGCGACTTTAGCGTCCCTGCCTTCGACGCGTTCTTGCTGTGGCTGAGCGCGACTGAGTTGCGCGCGTTTTTCTATCGCTTCGAGGATTTCGATTGGCTCTTCGTGTTCGCGCACGTCGCGTCCGCGGCGGTGTTGCTCGGCTCGATTCTGATTGTGGATCTGCGCATTGTCGGCGTCATGCGTGAGATAAATTTACGCAAACTCGCGATGCTGGCTTTGCCTTGGTCGATCGGCGGCGCAATCGTGGCGCTCGTCAGCGGCGTTGGGCTTTTGCTGTTTGATCCAATCGCCGTCGGTGTGCACACATACTTCTTGCCGAAGATGGGACTAATAGTGCTCGGCCTTGTCAACGCCCTGGCGTTTCACCGCATCGGCCCACTTGACGCCGCCGAGACGCCAACGCCGCGCACGCGTGTCGCCGGCGCGTTGTCGATCGCCCTATGGGCCGGCGTTTTCCTCTGCGCCTCGCTCAACTCAACCGAGCGCATCTCCAGCACCAACCACGCGGAGATGCAGCACCAATGAAAAGCCCCAGCGAGTGAGGCCGGGGCTTTCAGCAATCGATGGTCGTTTAACGCCTAGCGCAGCTCGGCTTGGCTCTTCACGATCTTGCCGACGAGGCCGTAGGCTTTTGCCTCTTCGGCCATCATCCAATAGTCGCGATCGACATCGCGCTTGATTTTGTCGACCGGCTGGCCCGTCGCGTTGGCGAAGATATGATTGAGGCGTTCGCGCATGCGCAGAATTTCACGCGCTTGAATTTCAACGTCCGACGCCATGCCACCGACGCCGCCGCGCGGTTCGTGCAGCAGGAAGCGGGTGTTCGGCAGGCAGAAGCGGTTCTCGCGGTCGGCCGCCGCATAGATCAAAGCGCCCGCGCTCGCGACCCAGCCGGTGCCGAGCATGCGGACGGGCGCGTTGATGAATTTGATCACGTCATGGATCATGTCGCCGCTTTCGACGTGGCCGCCGGGCGAGGAGATGACAAAGGTGATCGGCTCGGCGTTCTGGGCCGAGAGTGCAAAAAGCCGCTCAGTCACGCGGCGCGCCTGAATGTCGTTCACTTCGCCGGTGAGCATCACGACGCGTGCTTCGAACAGCGCCTTTTCGATCACATCAGGCGCGTTGCGGCCATCCGCCGGGTTTTTGCTGTCGTCGTCTTCGTCGAGGCGGGTGATCGAACCGATCATTGAGGTGGCTCCTGTCATGGGTGAACAGGTAGGCAAGTTCGCGCGCTTTTCCTAGAGCCGTCTGTGCGCTGGGTTAAGGCACGGAAACCCCGAACTTTTCCACAAGGGCGCCGTCCGTCGCTGATCTGTCCCACGGGACCCGCATCCGGTTATAAGGGCGGAAAGGGGATGCCATGCTTGATAAAGAACTAAGCCTCAGGGCGCTGATCCTGGGCGCGGTTATTGCCATCGTCTTCACGGCGGCCAACGTTTACCTCGGCCTTCGCGTCGGCATCACCATCGCCTCCTCGATCCCCGCGGCGGTGATCTCGATGGGGATTTTCCGGCTCTTCAACACCGGCACGATCCGCGAAAACAATATCGTCCAGACCGTCGCTTCAGCCGGTGGGACGCTTTCGGCGATCATTTTTGTGCTGCCCGGCTTGGTCATGATCGGCTATTGGCGCGGCTTCGATTTTCTCACGACGTTCCTGATCTGCGCGCTTGGTGGCGTGCTCGGCGTCCTGTTTTCGATTCCGTTGCGGCGGGCGCTTGTGGTGAATTCGCCGCTGCCGTTTCCGGAAGGTGTCGCGGCTGCCGAGGTTCTGAAAGTCGGCGCGACCGGCGATGAAGCGCCGGAGAACGTGATCGAACGCACTAAGGGGCCGCTCGTTGTATTGTTTGGCGCGTTGGTTGCGGCTGGCGCCCAGATCGTGAGCTTCATGGGTCTCGCCGCGGCGACGGTTGCAACGTTTTTCCGCGTTGGCGGCGGGGTTAGCGGCGTCACGGTTGGTTTTTCGCTCGCGCTTGTCGGCGCGGGGCATCTCGTCGGCATCTCGGTCGGCATCGCGATGTTGTGTGGCTTGCTGATCTCGTGGGCAGTCCTGATGCCGTACCTCACGGCGGGATTGCCGGGTGACATCACCGAAGTCGCAGAGACGATCTTCCGCAGCGAAGTGCGTTTCATCGGCGCCGGCACCATTGGCGTTGCAGCGATTTGGAGCTTGGTGAAGCTCATCGGCCCGGTGGCGAAAGGCATTTCCGAAACGATGGCCGCGGGTGGCGGCGCGAAAACCGGGGCGCACGACGATCGCGACATGCCGATGGGTGCGATCGCGCTCTTGAGCGTCGTGTGCCTGGTGGCGATCGGCGCGCTACTGTTTTTGTTCATTCAAGGCGCGCCAAGCCTGCAGCCTTACACATGGCAACTCGTGTTCGGCGGTGTCGCGTTCACGGTGGTGGTCGGCGCCTTTATTGCGACGGTCGCGGGTTACATGGCCGGTCTCATCGGCGCGTCGAACAGTCCGGTTTCCGGCATTGGCATTTTGTCGATCGTGATCGGCTCTCTGCTGCTCGCCTTCTTTGCGCAGCCAGTGCTGGGACCAGGGGCGACGGACGCGCTTGTCGCGTTCGCATTGTTTGCAGTCGCGATGGTGTTTTCGATCGCGACGATTTCGAACGACAATTTGCAAGACTTGAAAACCGGCCAACTTGTTGGCGCGTCCCCGTGGCGGCAGCAGATCGCGTTGATCGTCGGCGTTATCGCCGGCGCGCTGGTGATTGGCCCGGTGCTCGATCTTCTGAATCACGCTTACGGCTTTCCGGGCGATCCGAACCGCGATGCGATCGCGGCCGATCCACTCGGCGCGCCGCAAGCGACGCTGATCTCAACTTTGGCGCGGGGCGTGCTGAACGCAGAACTGCGCTGGGATCTTATCGGCATGGGCGCGGCGATTGGCGTTGTGTTGTGCTTCATCGACGAAATCCTCGGTTTTCTAAAGCTGATGCGTATTCCGCCGCTTGCGGTCGGCATCGGCATGTATCTGCCGATGGATACGACGCAGCCGGTGATTGTCGGGGCAATCGTCGGTTGGCTTTACAATCGCGCGGTCGAGAAGCGCGAAAACGGCGAAATGGCTAAGCGCTTCGGCGTGCTGTTGGCGTCCGGTCTGATCGTTGGTGAAAGCCTGCTCGGTATTCTCAATGCCGGCTTGATCGTTGCGACGGGCAACGCATCGCCCATTGCAGTTGTCGGTCCGGATTTCGTTGCGACGTCGCGTTGGGTGGGCGCCGCGTTGTTCACGACGTTGCTCGTCATCAGCTACGCATGGGTCTCGCGGCAGTCGCGCGCCAAATAACGAATGACCGACGTCTTCATCTCCTACAAACGCGAGGACAAAGCTCGCGTTGAAGCGCTCTACACGCTTCTGCTCGACCTCGATGTGCGCGTTTGGTTCGACGCCGGCATCGAGGTCGGCATGGATTGGGAGCGGCGCATTCTCGAACAGATCGAGAAGGCGCAAGCGGTCATCGTGTGTTGGAGCTTCGCGGCGGTGTCGTCGCATTGGGTCATGCGCGAAGCAACGATCGGGCTCGATCGCGGCATCCTCGTGCCGGTGACGATCCATCCGTGTTCGCTCGTGCCGCCGTTCGACGCGCTGCAATCGGCCGATCTGACGCAATGGGATGGTTCGTCTGACGATCCTGAGATTCAGAAAGTCCTCCTGCGGCTGGGATTGCTGATCGGCAAAAAGAATTTGGCGCGTAATGCGCGGCTGCGCGCTGGAGGTCAGAAAGAGGCGATGGTCGATCTCATTCGTGCGATCCTGATCGATCGCGCGCTCTCCGATGACGCGCCGTTCACTTACAAAGAGGTGGAAGACACATTGCGCGCCGCCGCCGCGGAAGAAGATTTGCAGATCGGCGAATTTGATCAACATTCGCTCTGGGGCGCGCTCGATACGATCGCCGAGCAATGCCGCCGCCGCCGCGAGCCGCCGCTCGATGTGCTTGTCGTCAGCAAAGATACGGGCAGGCCTGGGCGCGGATATTGGCAAAAGCACGCGTTCTTGCCTGGCGATGGCGATGAGCTCGAGAAGCTCGTGTTCGATCGGCACTTGAACGCGGTGCGTGCGTATAATTGGAGTCAGGACGTTTAGATCAATACATCGAGGCGCTGGATGCCGTTGAAGAAAGGCAATGTGCGCTTCTCAGGTTTTTGCTCCGGGTGCGCCAAGCGCAAGTTCGGAAAGCGCTGGAAGAGTTTGAGCAAGGCCGCTTGCGCTTCGATACGCGCGAGCGGTGCGCCGATGCAAATGTGCGAGCCGCCGCCGAATGCGACGTGCGGGACGGGCTTGCGGCTCACATTGAAAGCGTCGGGATCGTCGAATGCATCTGGATCGTGATTGGCGGCGCGCAGGAGTGAGATTATTGATTGGCGCGCCTTCATCGGGCAGCCCCCGATCTCCATCTCCCGCGGCGTGACGCGGGCGGTGATATCGACGGGGCCATCGAAGCGCAGCACTTCTTCGACGACTTGATTAACGATGCCAGGATCGGCCTTGAATTTCGCGAGTTCGGCCGGGTTGGTGAGCAGCGCATAAACGCCATTGCCGATGAGATCGCTGGTGGTGAGATTGCCGCCGACGAGAAGTCCGATGAGGTTCGAGACGATTTCCTCGTCTTTGAGATCGGCGCCCTCGGCTTTGAGTTTGACGATGTCGGTGATGAGATCGTCTTGAGGGTTGGCGCGCCGATCGGCGATTTGGCTCTCGAAATAGGCGCGGATTGCTTCGCCAGCTCGTTCGAGCGTTGCGGCCTGATCCGGCGTACGGAATGGGTTTAACACCTGAATAACGCCTTCGGACCATTCGCGAAATTGAACGCGGCGTTCAATGTCGACGCCGAGGATGGCGCCGATGACGTCGATCGGCAGCGGGATTGCGAAATCATTGAGGATGTCAAAGCCGCCTTTGGCTTCAACTGCGTCGAGCTTTTCGTCGATGATGTCGTCCACCAGTGGTTTGCATTTGGCGGCGCGGGCGTAGAGCGCTTTGGCAATTGGCGTGCGGACGCGCGAGTGGTGCGGCTCGTCCATGAGCAGGATCGAGTAAGAGCGCTTTTCGCCGGTGTCGGGATCGACGACGAAACTCTCGGCAAGGCGCTGCGTGAACGGGCCGGGCGGCTCGACTTTGTCAGGGCCGCGCAGCATCGTGCGATCGTTCAGCGTTTCGCGCACGATTTTGTAGCGAGTGGCGACCGCCGAGCCAGCCATGTCGTCGCGATATACGGGATGAGCTTCGCGCAAGCGGCGATAGATTGCGTGCGGATCGTCGCGGAAGTCCGCATTGAGCGGTGTTAGTTGCAGAATCGGTGGAGGCGGATCATTCGGCATGTCGGAACCTTGCGCCCACAGCGGCGCGCTCGCAAGCTGACGCGGACGTCAGCTGCGTTTCTCCTCTAAGAGCTTCGTCAAGCGTTCGACCGCTGTCGTGAGGTTTGCGATTTCGCGTTCGCGCAACAGGTCGATCTTTTCGTGAAGAGTTTCGATCTCCAGCTCGGCTTTGCAGTTGATGTCAAAGTCCTCGACGTTGCGGCGGCGATCGATATCAGACTGCCGGTTTTGGCTCATCATGATGATCGGCGCCGTGTAGGCCGCCTGAAACGAGAGCAGCAGGTTCAATAAAATGAACGGGTAAGGATCGACGCGCTGAGCGCTGATCGCATTGAACAAGATCCATGCCGCGAGCAGGGCGCTTTGGATGACAATGAATTTCCAGGAGCCGACGACGCTAGCGACCGTGTCGGCCGCGCGTTCGCCCCACGAGCGTGGCGCGACAGCCGTTTCCGGCTCGGGACGTTTGCGCGCCTCCGCGCGCAGGGCGTTCAAAACATCTTCGGCCTTTGTCATTGGGTGCTCCTCATTGGCGCCGGAGCCTACGCCTCCAAACGATCGAACAGAACGTTGAATGCGGCGACGGCGGCGCGAGGTCCGTCAGAGTGCGACCACACGCCAGCTGAGACGGCGAGAAAGTCCGCGCCAGCGCGCACGAGTGGTTCGGCGTTTTCGAGGGTGATGCCGCCGATGGCGACGCAGGGCGTTTCCATTGTTTCTTGCCAGATGCTGAGAATTTCAGGATCGGCCCAGTGTAGCGGCTCTTTGGTGGCTGTAGGATAGAATGCGCCGAACGCAACATAGTCTGCGCCGGCTTCGGCGGCGTCGTAAGCGAGATCGCGCGAGTTGTGGCAGGTGACGCCGACGATGCGATCTTGGCCCACTAAGCGGCGCGCGTCTTCGTAACGCCCATCGCTTTGGCCGACGTGGACGCCGTCTGCGTCGAGGCGTGCGGCTAGATCTGGCCGGTCGTTGAGGATGAAAGCGGCGCCTGCGGCTTGCACGATGGGCTTTAGGGCCGCGCCAATCCGCAGGATTTCCGCGTCGGCCGTGTCCTTCAAGCGCAATTGTACGCAGGCGACGCCGCCGCCCTCGAACGCCGCTTCGAGCGCGCGCGTGTAGTCAGCCAGATCGAACCTTGGCGGCGTGATAAGATAGAGGTGGGCGCGGTGCGGCATGGCTCATCTTAGAGTGCACGCATGCCGTGGAGAATAGCGCCGCGTTAGCTCGGCGCCTTGCGGCCGAACGAGCCGCCTGCCGTTGCGGGGCGAAGGCCGGCTGAGAGTGCTGGCGCCGGCGAGAGCCGCGAGGCGCTTACGGGCTGAGGCCCTTGGGGTTTTCCCTGCGCCGCGATGGCGCGTTCGATGGCGCTTTCGGCGCCGACGAGCGTCGAGCCCATGCCGGGGATTGGTTGCGGCACAGGCCTGGCTTTGCCGGGGATCGGCGACCCGCCTGTTGGTGCGCCGCCGCCGCTGAAGCCACCGCTTGGCGGGGGGCCGAATTTGTTCGGCTCAGGTTTGCCGGCCATGCAGCCAATGTCGACGAACATAACGAGGTTGATGATCTGCAAGATCACCAACCACATCATGAGCGACGCCACCACTTGCTCGGGACGCATGCCGGTCGTGAGGCCGCTGACGATGTTCACGACGATCATCAGCACAGGCAGAAGTGGGGCGAGCGCCCAGAGTCCGCTGCGGCCGCGATCGTGGAGACGCTTGGTTTGCAGGGCAGAGCCGGCCCAGCCCATCAGCATGAGCGGTACGCCGAACGCGAAACCCATCGACGACAAGGCTTGCAGCGCTTGCAACTCGTCTTTGGGGACGCCGCCTTGTGGCATCGTCAAAAGCGCGAGCGTGAAGAACAGCATCGCGCCGCCAACGCCAGCAATGACGCAGCCAAGCCAATACTGGACGCGGTTGATGCGCCCGCTGAACCCAAACAGCAGAGAAACCAAATTCACGAGCCGCCGCTCCCGCGTAATTCGGACAAGAAAATAGCCGAGATGAATTAATATCCCGGCTATATTTGCAGAAATCGTGGTTAAGCGCGGTGGCGTTGGCGTTTACGCTGCGTGCTGGCGCTCAAGGATTTCGTTCCACTTTCCTTGGCTTGCAAGGCCGTTCATGCGCGCGCGGTGCAGGAATGCGGCTTGACCGGCGGCGACGTTCTCGGGCTTGCCGCTCCAGGCTTTTTGCGGCGCGGCTTGCAGCGCGCGGCCGTAGCTAAACGTCATTTGCCACGGGAAGCCGCCGATCTCATTCATGCGCGACAGGTGCGCGGTCGCGAGTTCATCCGATTGACCGCCTGAGAGATAAGCGATGCCAGGCACAGCCGCCGGCACGCATGCCATCAAACATTTGATCGTCTTCTGGGCCACTTCATCCACGCTGGCTTGCTTCGCCGCTTTCTTGCCAGGCACGATCATGTTCGGCTTCAGCACGATGCCTTCGAGCTTCACGTTCAGGAAATAGAGCTGTTGGAAGGTTTCCTTCAGCACCCATTCGGTGACGGCGTAGGTGGTGTCGATGTCGTTCTCGCCATCCATCAGGACTTCCGGCTCGACGATCGGCACGATGTCGAATTCTTGGCAGAGATTGGCGTAGCGGGCGAGCGCGTGCGCGTTGGCGAGCACGCCGGCGTGCGAGATGTTGGTGGGATCGATAACCGCGCGCCACTTGGCGAAGCGCGCGCCGCGCTCGTGATACTTCGGCAGGCGCTTCGAGAGCCCATCAAGGCCCGTCGTAATCAGTTCGCCCGGACGTGCGCCGTGAAGCGGGCGCGTGCCTTCGTCGACCTTGATGCCGGGAATGGCGCCGGAGTCTGTGATTTTCTTCACCAGCGGCGTGCCGTCGGCGGCGTCCTGCCAGATGGTTTCGTCATAAAGGATGACGCCGGAGACGTACGACATCGCGTCCTTGGCGCTGAACATCATCTCGCGATAGTCGCGGCGATTGTCGGCAGTGTTTTCGACGCTGATAGCGTCCATCCGCTTGCCCATCGTGCCGGTGGATTCATCGGCGGCTAGGATGCCTTTGCCCGGCTGGACCATGGCGTCCGCGACTTTGTTCAATGCTTCGAGATTCACCTGTCCGCCCCGCGTTTTGAATGATGGCGGGGGTTTAGCGCAGCCTTCGCGAAAACGCCACGGCGGGCAGGCTGTGGGTAAAATCTATCGCAGCAGAGGGCCTATTCTGCGGCGGCCCGCCGGGCTTCTGCTTCGGCCGCCTTTTGCCGTTCCCATTGGCGGTCATCCACCCGGCCACGGATTACGATCAGTAGACCCAACAACAATAGGCCTCCTGTCATGAAGAAAAATTGGAGCCAGCTATCCATCTAGTCCTCCAACTTTGCCAAAACCTGCATCGCGTAATTGTGAAAGACGTAGGTGATCGTGGCGCAAATAACCAGCTTTACCAATGCGGTTAGTGACAGTTCGCTGCCAACGATAGGCTGAATGAATCCCACCGCACCAAACGCCAGTCCGACTGCATTAGCGCTAGCTGCGCGAAGCTTCAGGCGCTCGTTACGGGCGGCCTTACCAACGCCTGGATGGTGCGGCGTCAGGCTCATTTCTTCAGCGCCTCAACCCCCGGCAGCGGCTTGCCTTCCATCCATTCCAGGAACGCGCCGCCGGCGGTGCTGACGAAGGTGAAATCTCCTGCGACGCCGGCGTGGTTCAGTGCCGCGACGGTGTCGCCGCCGCCGGCGTCGGCGACGAGCTTGCCGGCTTTCACGAGGTCGGCGGCGTCTTGCGCAGCGATGACGGTGGCTTGATCGAACGGCGGCACCTCGAAGACGCCGAGCGGGCCGTTCCAGATCAAAGTGTGCGAGTGCTTCATGGCGTCGCGCAATTTGCGAACGGTTTTCTCGCCGGCGTCGAGGATTTTTTCGTCTGCGCCAATGTCGTCGAGGCTGGTCATGCGCGCTTCGGCGTGTGGCTTCACGTCTTTTGCGACCACAACATCGATGGGCAGCAGGATTTCGCATTTGCCTTTTGCGGCTGCGAGGATTTGGCGTGCGGTGTCGGCCATGTCCCGTTCGGCTAACGAGCCGCCGATCTCGACGCCTTGTGCGTAGAGGAAAGTGTTGGCCATGCCGCCGCCGATCGCGAGCTTGTCGAGTTTGGCGATGAGGTTTCGCAGCAGGTCGAGCTTAGTTGAAACTTTGGCGCCGCCGACAATGCCGAGCACCGGGCGCTTTGGCGTGCCGAGCGCGGCTTCGAGCGCATCAAGTTCGCGCTCCATCTGCTTGCCTGCGTAAGCGGGCAGGATGTGCGCGACGCCTTCGGTGGAAGCATGCGCGCGGTGGGCGGCGGAGAAGGCGTCGTTGACGTAGAAATCGCCGAGCGCTGCAATTTGCCTGGCGAGGTCGGGATCGTTCATTTCTTCGCCGGCGTGGTAGCGGGTGTTTTCGAGGAGAATGACGCCGCCGGCGGGCAGCGCGTCGATCGCGGCTTTTGCTGCATCTCCGATGCAATCGTCAGCGAAGGCGACGTTGGCGCCGAGCAGTTGCGCAAGCGGCGCGGCGACGGGGGCGAGCGACATTTCTGGCACGCGCTTGCCCTTTGGGCGATCGAAGTGTGCGAGCAAGGCGACTTTGCAGCCCTTTGCGGTCAACGCCCGAATCGTCGGCAGCGCTGCCCGCAGACGGGTGTCATCGCTGACCGCGCCGTCGTGCATAGGCACGTTGAAGTCGACGCGCACGAGAGCGGTTTTGTTCGACGGCGCGTCTTCGATGCGGCGAAAGCTCAAAGGTGTCTCCCAACACTTAAGTGCCCGATCCAATAGGCGAGGGCCAGGACGACGGCAATCATGGTGATCGCGATTGCGCCTTGCAGATAGCGTTGTGTGGGCGCGAGTTTCATGAGCGGGCGACGGCGGGTCCAGCCCCACGCGGCGATTGCGGCGACAACCACGATCACTGCGAAGAAAGGCGGCAAGCCGAAAAGGCCGGTCGCCAGCGCCAGTATGAAGAAGGCAAGGTCAACGCCCGCCGAACCGATATTTGGCCACCGCGCCATGCGCTCACCCGATCAAGAAGTCTTTCTTGCCGAGTTCGATGCCGTTATGGCGCAGGATCGCGTAGGCCATCGTCAGGTGGAAATAGAAGTTCGGCATCGCCCACTGGTTCACGTAGTCGATGCCGCTGAACTTCAGTTCCATGTTTGGAATTTTGATGGAGATTTCGCGGTTCTCGGAGCCTTCGAATTGCTCGGGCTTGTAGCTTTCGACAATCGCCAGCACTTTCCTGATGCGCGTTTGCAGATCGGCGAACGTGACTTCGGTGTCTTCAATCGCTTCGATTTGCGCGCCGGCGAGACGCGAGACGCAGCCCTTGGCGTGATCCGTGGCGATTTGCACTTGGCGCGTCAGCGGAAACATATCGGGAGCGAGGCGCGCACCTAGCAACACGGCAGGATCGTAGCCCTTGGTCTTTGCTTGATGTTCGGCCTTGGTGAGCATTGACGAGAGATTGTTCAGCATGCGCGTGAATACGGCCGCGCTCACGGCGTGCATTGAAAGTTTGGTCATTGTTTAGAGAATTCCCCCGGCGACGAGGCCGAGCCAGTAGGCGCCGACCTGTATGGCGATGATAACGACGACGCCGAAGGCCATTACCGTCGCCCACGCCGCACCGCGTAACCGGTTCAGGACCGAATTTCGCGTGACGGTCCAATAGGCCAGCATGCTTACCGCCGCTAGCCCTGTTAGCCAGACCGGCGCATCAAAAAGGCCGCAGGCGAATGCTGCGAGCGCGAAGCCTAGCTCCGACGCTGCGTTGGCAAAGCTGTGGTGTCGCCGCCGTGCGCGCATGGACAAAGTGTGCGCATGGGTAGCGCGTTAACGCTGTCGGTCTCAACTCGTTGGTGTGAGGGTCGTGCTGGCGTCGCCCTTCGACAGGCTCGGGGTGACGCTGATTGGGGAACGCCGCCGCTTCTCACAGCGTCACGCTGAGCTTGTCGAAGCGCGACGGGTCACGGCGCGATGGCGTTCAAGCCGTAGGCGATTGCAAAACCGATCCATGGAAACGAGATGCCACTGAGCACCGCGATGGCCAGCGTCTTGGCGTCAGAGCCGGTGAGGCGGCGCGCGAGGAAGAATTCGCTCGCGATCCAAGCCGCCGCCGCGCCGATGAAGAAGATGCGATAGCCGGCTTGCGTGTGCTCGACCGCGAGGAGCGCGGTGCCCAGGCCAACGCCCATGCCCCAAAGTTGGGCTTTGGCGACGGGGGTGAGGTGGGGGAGCCGGAATTTCAACGTTCCCCTCTCTCTTGCGGAGAGGGGGTTAGGGGGTGAGGGGCGTGATCAGGCGCCTGCATGTGTTGCTCCGCCCCTCATCTGGCGCGCTGGCACGGAAACCTTCTCCGCGAGGGAGAAGGTTTCCGTGCATCTCTAAATCAGCTTCGCCATCGCCACGCCGGTGTCGGCCATGCGGTTGGAGAAGCCCCATTCGTTGTCGTACCAGCTCAGCACCGAGCAGAACTTGCCTTCCATGACTTTGGTTTGGTCGTTGTGGAAGATGGACGAGCGCGGGTCGTGGTTGAAGTCCATCGACACGTTCGGGTGATCGGTGTTGCCCAGGATGCCCTTTAGCGCGCCTTCGGAGGCGGCTTTGATCGCGGCGTTGATCTCTTCCTTCGTGGTCGCGCGCTTGGCGATGAACTTGAAGTCCACGACGGAGACGTTCGGCGTCGGCACACGGATGGAGATGCCGTCAAGCTTGCCTTTGAGATCGGGGATGACGAGGCCGATGGCCTTTGCGGCGCCGGTGCTGGTCGGGATCATGTTCAGAGCCGCGGCGCGGCCGCGGTAGAGATCCTTGTGCAGTGTGTCGAGCGTTGGCTGGTCGCCAGTGTAGGAGTGGATCGTGGTCATCATGCCGTGGTCGATGCCGATGGCGTCATGCAGAACCTTCGCCACTGGCGCGAGGCAATTGGTCGTGCAGGAGGCGTTCGAGATGACGACGTGATCTTTGGTGAGGCCTTGGTGGTTCACGCCATAGACAACGGTGTAATCGGCGCCGTCGGCGGGGGCGGAGACGATCACGCGCTTGGCGCCGCCTTCGAGGTGGAGTGCTGCCTTATCGCGGGCGGTGAAAATGCCGGTGCATTCGAGCGCGATGGCGACGCCTAAATCCTTGTGCGGCAACTCGGCCGGGTTCTTCACGGCGGTGACTTTGATCTTGCCACGGCCGATGTCGATCCAGTCTTCGCCGGCCTTCACTTCGCCTGGGAAACGGCCGTGGACGCTGTCGAAGCGGAGCAGGTGCGCGTTGGTGGCGACGGGGCCGAGATCGTTGATCGCGACCACTTCGATGTCCGTGCGGCCCGATTCATGGATCGCGCGCAGAACGTTTCGGCCAATGCGCCCGAACCCGTTGATGGCCACCTTCACGCTCATGGATATCGCTCCCGGAATTTCAGTTGATTTTGGTGGCCTCCGATTAACTGCAAAGGGCGCTTGCGTCCACGCCTGGAAGCGCAAGTCTGCCTTCCATCGAATCGGTCACGGACGTAACAATTCGTCGTAATGGCGAGCGATTCCCTCTCCGAGGCGCTGGATGCGGTGGAAGCCGCGCTGGACGCCGCCAATGCCGCCGGCGCCGATGTGCCGGCCGACATGCTCGTTGAACCTGTCAAAGCTCTCAACGCCGCCGCCAAGGAGGCGCTACGCTGATGCAAGCCACGGTCAAAATTTTGGGCGAGGACTACGCTATCGAGTGCGCTGATTGCGATCAGCGCCGGCTGGAGGATTTGGCCAAAGCGCTGGAAGAACGCCTTCAGGGCTTCAGCGGCGACGCGAACGCCAAGCGCCGGCTGGTGCTCACCGCACTCGGGCTCATGGATGAAGCGCAAGCCACGAGTGCGGCTTTGGCCCGCGCCCGCTGCGAGATCGAGCGGCTCACAGACATGCTGGTCGAGGTGCGAATCGACGCCGAGACGCCTCAGCCACCGGATACGCCCGATCGTGGCCGGGTCGGCGCGCTGCGTGTCGCGCAAGGCAGAGCTTGAGGCGGAGCGCTCCCCGCACTAGATTCACCTCGGGCGGTTTCTGCAGCGTTCGAGAGGCGCTTTCATCCCTGGGACCGTATCAATTCTCTCGGGAGCTGGCTCTGTCGCGGACCCTGGTCTGCAGCACCTGGCGCCCACCTAGTACGCTAGGGTTCGAGAGGATGAGCATTCCTTACGGCGCACGTGGTTCCGCCCAACCACTTTCAGTTCACCCATTCCCGGGGCTCGGCGTTTGCCGAGAGCCCGGGACCCATAAATCCAAATGTTCGAGAGTTCGCGGCGCCACTCGTGTTTATGGGCCCCGGACTGCTCGCTTCGCTCGCATCCGGGGATGGGTGTGGAGATGACCCCCGCCGAACTCGAAGCCGCGAAAGCCGATGCGCGCATGTTGATGCGGGCTAAACGCAATGCGGTCGAGCCGCGCGATGCGGCGCTGAAGCTGATCGAGAACTTTCCGCTGGAGTTGGCGACGCTGTCGCCGGTAGCAGGCTATTGGCCGGTGGGCGGTGAAATCGATGGGCGGCCGTTGCTGGCGGCGCTGGCCAAAGCTGGGCGCACCGTAGCGTTGCCGCGCATGGAGAGCCGCAAAGGCCCGGCGCGATTCATTGCGTGGCGTGGCAGTGAGATTTTGAGCGCCGACGCGTTTGGCGTGCCGTCGCCGCCGGCGAATGGCGCTGATCTGGCGCCGCGTTTGTTTCTCGTGCCGCTATTGGCGTTCGACCGCGCAGGCAGGCGCCTTGGCCAAGGGGGTGGACACTATGATCGCATCATCTCGCTCAACCGCGCGCATGGCGCCATTGCTGTTGGCTTGGCGTATGCCGAACAAGAGATGGGCGCGGTGCCAACCGGTCCGCACGATGCGCATCTCGATTGGATCGTGACGCAGAAAGAAGCGATCCGCTGCGGGCGCGGCGAAGGCTTGCGCGGCCCCAGCGACGTTTGAGCCTGCTGCCTTATCGCGCCAGCAAACCGAGCAACAGGCCGTAATCGTCTTCCATCAAGCCGTTGCGGCGGGCGCGGGCGACGGCTTCGCGTCCTTCTTCGGCGATGCGCGGGGCCCAGGCGGCGAGGGATTGGCAACGGTCTTCCGAGGGCGCCTCGCGGCGCTGCACCGCGAGGCCTGCGAGCGTCACGACGTAACGCCCGACGCCGTCGCGCACTTCGCGTTCGCCGCCACGGCTCGCGGCTGCGTTCATCGCGCCAATTTCTAGCGCGCCAACGAGGCCGGCATTGATCACCTCGCGCGTCGGCACGCGGCACGCGAAACTATCGCCCAGCGCGTTCGACCAATCATCGGTGGTGCGTTCGACTTGCGTTTGCGAGGGTTGGCCCGCCAGCAAAGCCGCCCAGGCGCCGCGGCTGGCGGCGTCGGCATACCGAAGCGGCGGACCGCTTTCGCTCATCGTCGCGCATGCGCCAAGCGCGAGGAGGGTGGTAAACATGAGAGCACGCATATTCGTATCCTTACCAATAGAACTTAGCGCTCAAGCAACGCCGCCGTCGCCATGCCGCCAGCAGTGCAGACGCCAACGATGGCGCGCTTGGCGTTGCGGCGGCCGAGTTCCATGAGCGTCGATCCAAGATAGCGGACGCCACTCATGCCGTAGGGATGGCCAAGCGCGATGGCGCCGCCATTGACATTGGTGCGATCCCACGGCGTTTCGAGTTGGTGTTGATTGTAGAGCGTCGTGACCGCATAGGCTTCATGGAGCTCCCAGAGATCGACGCTGTCAGCGCTCACGCTGTTGAGCTTCATAAGCTTGCGGATCGCTGGCGTGATGGCGATGCTCATCTCCTCGGGCGCAACCGAACCAAGTGCGAACCCGCGCCAATACCCCAGGATCGGCAAGCCGCGCCGTGCCGCGAGGTCCGCGTCCATAAGGACGCAGGCCGCCGCGCCGTCGGAAAGTTGCGAGGCGTTGCCCGCGGTCGTCGTGCCGCCTTCGAGGACGGGCTTCAGCGCTGCGAGCTTTTCCAGCGTCGTATCGGGGCGGGGGCCTTCGTCTTGGTCGAGCGTGACATCGACAATGCTGCTTTCGCCGCTGGCTTTGTCGGTGACTTTCATTTTCGTCGCGATCGGTGTGATCTCTTCCGCGTATTTGCCAGCGGCGGTTGCTTCAGCGACGCGCCTTTGACTCATCACCACGTACTCATCGAGATCGTGACGGCTGACGCCGTACTTTCTGGCGGCGAAATCTGCGGTCTGGTTCATTGTCCACCACACAGCGGGCATCATTTGCTGCAGCGGTTCGTAGAAGAAGCCGTTGAAGTTCAGATTGAACTGCACCAGCGAAATACTCTCGACGCCGCCGGCGATGCCGCAGGCAATTTCACCGCGCGCAATGGCGTTTGCGACATAAGACGCGGCCGTGAGCCCCGAGCCGCAATAGCGATTGACGGTGACGCCTGGCACGCCGGCGCCAAGCCCTGCGAACAATGCTGCGTTGCGCGCAACGTTGTGACCGGTCGCGCCTTCAGGCAGACCGCATCCCAGCACGACATCTTCAATTTCGCCGGCTTCGATCGTCGCGCGCGCGACGGCTTCGTTGATCACATGCGCGGCCATGGCGATGCCATGGGTTTGGTTCAGCGCGCCGCGCGTCGCCTTGGCGATGCCGGTGCGGCAGTAGCTGACGACCGCGACATCTCTCATTCGGTGCGCTCCTATGTGCGGATTGAACATGCGCCGATCTTTTCGCTGTCGCAATCATCGCGCAGACTCAACTGCGCGACTCGTTGCGCGCCCCCTGTGCATATCCGGCAAATCAGTTCATCCTCTCTATCCGTCAGCATCGTTGCGAACCCGGTTCGCTCGCGATGTGGTGCGGGAGGGAAATAAGATGCGCAAATACGCGGCGCTCCACTCACACTTAAGCCGGCGCAATGGCCGTCCGGAAATGCTCACCTTCGAAGATATCGAAGAGATCATCGGCAAGCCACTTCCGCAGAGCGCCCTGAAGCATCGCTCGTTTTGGGCCAATGACAATCAGGACCATCATTCTCATGCGCGCGCTTGGATGAAGGCCGGCTATCGGGTCGCCTATCTCGATCGCGAGCAGAAGGTTGTCCGCTTCGAGCGCACCCGCTAACGCCCGAAATTCGCCGCGATGACGGTGATCCATGGCGCCTTCCGGAGGGAGGCCGTCATGAGACGCGTTCTATTGGCCTTGATCGCAGCCGCCAGCCTTGCTGGTTGCGCGGGCATTTACGACGAGCAGGCGCGCGACCAATGCGATACGAGCAGCCGCGCAAGCGATCGCGGCGCATGCTATGACCGTGTCGACCAAAACCGCCGCGAACGGGAGGGACGACAATGATGAGACTTTTTCTGTTGGCGCTGGCGGCGCCGTTGATGCTGGCCGCGTGCGATGGGTCGTACACGTCGGCGGACAATGGGCAGGGGCCGGCCGGCGGCTACACGCTTGAGGTCCGCGCCGTCGAGGGTGTGCAGACCTACATCGTCACCGCGCCGGACGGGCGCCAGACCGCCGCGCGCACGGCCGAGGGCGCGTCAGCCTTGCTTGACGCTGAAGCCGTTCAAGGTCTCGGCGAGATGCAGGCGCTGAACGACGAAGCGCAGCCTGAGGTGTTTGCGATGCGTCTGCCGGGCGTGGATATTTCGGTTGCGGCTGATGGCGACAATCCGAACAGCGAAAGTGCGACTGTGCGCGTCAATGCTGGCGGCCGGTCCGTCCATGTCGATGCGGATGAAGGCGGCCCCGGCGAAGCCGACGATCGCGCCAATGTGCGCATTACCGGCGCCAACGAATCGGACGCACGCGATTTCATCAACGACGCCGAAGAGATTTCGGCCGAGGTGAAAACCCAGATGCTTGCGGCCGTCGGCCTGGAATAATACCGCAGCCTCGCGCGCTTGCCCCAAAGTCGCGCATCGCGTCTTCTCGCCCCAACTGAGTCGGGGAAAAGATGCGCCAGAATTTGCGCGCGGCTGCGGCCGTTATCGGAATATTTGGTCTGACCGCCGCGCCCGCCGCGCGCGCCGAAGAAGGCATGTGGACGTTCGATAATTTCCCTGCGGATCGGATGCGCGCGGAAATGGATTGGGCGCCGGATCAACCTTGGCTTGATCGCGCCATGGTGGGGACCGCACGTTTGCCGGGATGCTCGGCGTCGAACGTCAGCGAAGCTGGGCTCGTGCTCACCAACCATCACTGCGTGATCTCGTGCGTCACCGCGGTTTCGACGACCGAGACCAACTACATCGAATACGGTTTCATGGCGCCCGTGCGCGAGGAAGAGCGGCGCTGCCCGAACATGTTGGTCGATGTGCTGACCTCGATCTCCGACGTCACGGCCAATATTGAAACCGCTACCGCCGGTGTTGCTGCTGAGGGTTTTGCGCGGGCGCGCGACGGTGAGATCGCCCGGCTCACGGGCGCGTGCGCGAGTGCGCGGGAACGCTGCGAAGTTGTCACGCTTTATCAAGGCGGACGCTACGGCCTCTACCGCTATCACACCTATTCGGACGTGCGCTTGGCCTTCGCGCCTGAGCACGGCATGGCGTCGTTCGGCGGCGATACGGACAATTTCAATTTTCCGCGCTACTGCCTCGATTTCGCGCTTCTGCGTCTTTACGAAGACGGCCGCCCGGCGGCGACGCCGAACCATCTCGACATGCGGTTCACGCCGCTCGCGGAAGGCGAGATCGTACTCGTCACCGGCAATCCCGGCCGCACGTCACGTCTGCGCACAAGCGCCGAGCTTGCGTTTGAGCGTGACGTAAGCCTGCCGTGGCAGGTGGCGTCGCTTACCGATCTGCATCAAGAGCTGGTCGTGTATTCGGCGCTTGGCCCGGACCAGTCGCGCATCGCCTCGGGGATGTTGCAGGATGTCGAGAATTCGGTGAAGGGCCTCTCGGGCCGGCGTCAGGCGCTTGCCGATCCTGCAGGGTTTGCGCATGTCGCGGCGCGCGAGGCAGATCTGCAGATGCGCGTACGCCGCAACCGTGCTGCAACGCGTGACGCCGGCGACGCATGGGCCGAGATCGAGCGCGCGCAGACGGCCTACCGCAGTCAGTTCTTTCGGTATCAGTATCTCGAACTGCGCGCCGGTGAGCGGTCGCAGCTCTTTGCGTGGGCGCGCGATCTGGTGCGTGGCGCCGCCGAACGCGAGAAGCCCGACGCGGAACGATTGGCGCGTTTCGCGGAGGCGCGCTTGCCGGTGATGGCGCGAGCCTTGCGTGCGAACCGCCCCGTAACGCCGGATTTCGAGGCGCTGCATCTGGCGTTTTGGTTGACGCAGACGCGCGAGCATCTGCCGGCAAACGATCCCGCTGTCGGCCGGATTTTTGGCGATGAAACGGCCGCAACCTTGGCTGAGCGGCTGTCGCATTCGCGTTTGACCGATCCGGCGTATCGCGCGCAGCTTTGGATCGGCGGGGCGGCGGCGATCGCGCAGTCAGACGATCCGATGATCGTGTTCGTGCGCAATTGGGACGTGGATGCGCGCGCTGTGCGCGAGAGCTATGTCACGCAAGTTGAAGCGCCCGTAGCGCGAGCGCAGGAGCGCATCGCGCGCGCACGCTTCCGCGCGTTCGGTGAAACGGACTATCCGGACGCCACCTTCAGTCCGCGCATCACGTATGGGCGGGTGATTGGCTGGTCGGAGCCGGGCGGACGCGTGGTTGGACCCTTCACCCACACGGAAGGGCTCTATGAGCGCGCGAGCGGCGGTGCGCCGTTCGTGCTGAGCCAACGCTGGATCGATGCGCACGCCCGCCTTGATCCGCGCGGCATTTTCAATGTCGCGACGTCGACGGACGTGATCGGCGGCAACTCGGGAAGCCCGCTGTTGGATCGCGAGGGCGATGTCGTAGGCGCGGTGTTCGACAGCAACGTGCACGCGCTCGGCGGCGAGTATTTCTATGACGGCGCGCTCAATCGCTCCGTCACCGTGTCGGCGACGATCATCCGCACCGCGCTGTCGGATGTGTACGGCATGCATGCGCTCGTCGCGGAGTTGGAAGGCCACTAATGCGAAAGGGACGCCGGCGGACCGGCACTCGGAACCGGCCGCGGCGTCCCAACCTCCTAGCTCATGAGGGCGAGGTCGGAGGCTTGTAGCTGGCGGCAAACGGGGGTTCGCGGCCGCCAGATATCAACACAGGCAATGCGTTGAAGTGGCGTGACCATCAATGTGCGTTGCGGGCGCCTTGCGCAATTCGAGAGAGACGAGACGCCGTGCGCGTGCGGCGAACGAAGTGCGTGTGCTTCGTTCGTAGGCGCATTGGCAATGTTCGTCGCGTGAGTCAGTCCAGCGCGCGGTTGAGGAATGCGATCTGCGCTTTAATCGACTGAGCGGTCTGCTGTGACGGGAAGGCGATGAAGCCGTGGCAGGCGCCGGGATAAATATCGAGATCAGCTGCGTTGCCTGCCGCGATCCAGCGTGCGTGCATGAACAGGCTGTCGTCGAGCAGCGCATCCTTGGTGCCGATCGTGAAGAACGCCGGGCAAAGACCGCGGAGATCGGCGAAGAGCGGCGAAAATTGCGGATCGCGTTTTTGCTCGTTGTTCGTACCGGGTAAAAATGCTTCGCCGAATTTGTGGATGTCGAGCGTGCGCAGCACGAGGCGCTCGTTGCCGAATTGGCGCGCGCTTGGCGTCATGCCGAGGTCGAAGACGCCGAAGACAAGATTGGCGGCCCTGAATGGCGTGCGACCGTGCTTGTCGCGTAAGCGAAAGATGGTGAGTGCTGATAGGTGCGCGCCGGCGCTTTCGCCGCCTATGGTCAAGACGTCGCCGCCGAAGTCGCGAAGGTTGTCGTGCACCCAGAGGGCCGCGGCTTCGCAGTCGTCGGGGCCGGCCGGGTAGGGATGCTCGGGCGCGAGGCGATATTCGACGCTGATCGCGGTGAGCTGAGCGCCGTCAGCGATGCGCTCAAGCAGGCGATCCTGTTGGTCGGCAGCGCCGAGCACGTGACCACCGCCATGAATATGGAGATAGACGCCGCGCGAGTTTTCCGGGGCGATGACGCGGAGCTTTATCTTGCCGCTGGGACCGTCGAACTCGATCCACTTGGCGCGGTCGGACTTCGCGGGCGCCGGAAATACGCCTTCGCCCTTGGCGCGCGCGTCGCGGACCTTCTGGGCGCCGACGTCCCACCAATTCGCCATGTCCTTGGTGAGCGCAATGATGCCGGCGTTGATCTGTTTGGTTTCGTCCGGAATGGCGGCGTCGGTGAAGAGGTTTGGATCGAGATATTGAGTCACTTTAAGCCGCCCATCTTCCTGATTGCCTTCCATTCGTCAGCTGTCACTGGCTGCACGGAGAGGCGGGAGTTTTTTACCAGCACCATGTCTGCGAAGTTTTTGTCGGCTTTGAGCGTCGCCAGCTTCACTGGCGTCTTCAGCGGCTCCACGGCCTTGAAGTCGACGGCGTAGAACGCGTTGGTTTTGTCGGTGGGGTCGATGTAGGCCTCTTTCGCGACCTCGCTGACGCCGACAATCTCCTTGCCTTCGTTGGAATGATAGAAGAACGCCTTATCGCCCTTCTTCATGTTTTGAAGATGCACTTTGGCTTGATGGTTGCGCACGCCGGTCCAAGAATCGGCGCCTTTCTTGACGTGCTGATCCCACGACCAGGTGTCTGGCTCGCTCTTGATCAGCCAGTACGCCATTAGTTCGTCGCCGCCGGCACGGCGAGCGCTTCGATGGTGATGGCCACAGCATCGCCGATCATGTTTGGACCTTGGGCGCCGGTGGAGCCCCAAGCCGAGCGCGCCAGTGACCCGGTTGCGGAGAAGCCAGCTTGGCGCCGTTGCGGGGCATTGGGCGTGCCGCCAATATTGTTGAGCGTAACGTTCAGCGTCACTGGATGTGTTTGGCCGAGCAGCGTGAGATTGCCGGTGACTTCCGCGATGCGTTCGCCGGTGAGGCGCACGGCGGTTGAGCGAAACTCGATGGTCTGGTTGACGGTGACGTTCAGCCAGCGTTCGCCGCGCAAGTGCTCGTCGCGCGTGTCGTTACCGGTATCGACGCTTCCAACTTGGATGAGCGCGTGCACGCTCGAGTTGGCCGGGTTGGCTTCGTCGATGATCATCTCGCCAGTCACGTTCTCAAAGCGGCCAAGCACATGGTTGAAGCCGAAGCGCTCAACCGAGAACGCCACCTGCGTATGCGCGGGATCGAGCGTATAGGCGACAGGCTCAGCGTAGGCTGCGCCACTCGCGGCCAGCGCCACGGCAAATATCAAAGCTCGCATTCAAATTGTCCTTCCACCCAGAATTCAGGCGCGCGCCTCGAACACCAGATTGAAGGGCGTCTCGGCGGCCCGGCGGAACTTACTGAAGCCAGCGTCCTTGACCACCTTTTTGAGACGGGTTTCACCAGCTTGGGCGCCTAAACCCAAGCCAACTTCCTGGCTCAAGGAGGCCGGCGTGCAGATCATGGTCGAAGCGGCATAAAAGACGCGGCCCACCGGGTTCAAATTGTCGGCAAGGTCGTCGTGGGCGAAAGGTTCCACGATCATCCAGGCGCCCTCGTCGGCGAGCGCCTGCTTGACGTGCTGGCCGGCGCCGACGGGATCGCCCATGTCGTGCAGGCAATCGAAGAAGGCGATCATGTCGTAGCCGAGCGTGGGATAATCCTTGGCGCTGGCCTGTTCGAATTTCACGCGCTTTGAGACGCCGGCTTCTTTCGCGAGTTTGTTCGCGCGCTCGATCGACGGGCCGTGATAGTCGTAGCCGTAGAATTTCGACTTGGGGTAGGCGAGCGCCATAAGGATGGTCGAAGCGCCGTGGCCGCAGCCTACATCGGCGACGCTTGCGCCTTTCTCCAGTTTTGCCGGCATGCCGCGCATGGCCGGAATCCATTCCGACACGAGGTGGCGGTTGTAACCGGGGCGGAAGAAACGTTCGGTGCCGCGGAAGAGGCATTGCGAATGTTCATGCCAGCCGACGCCTTTGCCAGTTTTGAACGCTTCGGCGACTTTTGGCTCGTCGAGCCACATCGCTTGTGTGAGCTCAAACGCGCCAGCGAAGAAGGCAGGGCCGCCTTCGTCGGCGAGCGCGCAGGCTTGTTCGGGGTTGAGTTTGAACTTCTTGCTCTTCGAATTGTAGTCGATGTAGCCGGCCGCAGCTTGCGCCGAGAGCCACTCGCGCAAATAGCGGGGGTTTAGCTTGGTTTTTTCCGCGAGTTCGTCAGGTGTAACCGCTTTGCCGTCGGCCATTGCTTTGTAAATGCCGAGGCGATCTCCAAGCAGCACCAGGGCTGCTCCCGCCGCCGCGCCAAGATCGCCGACCAGTTTTCCGAGAAAGGTGTTCAGCTTATCGGGATCAGGCGATTTCATCGGCGTCCTCCCTCGTAGGAGACCGAAGCTAGCGCCTTCATTTTCGCGACTTCAAGCGGTGGGAGACAAATTTCGTAATCTTAAGGGCTGGCCCCTTTTGGGCGAGGGCGTGCCGTGATTGTCGCGCTTCAGGCGATGCGGCAATGCACACAGGCGCGGGCGCTTGATCTGGCATGGCCGGCCGCTACACCTCGGGGCGTATGGACGCCGCGCTTGAAGCAGAAGGGTTGGGCAAGCGCTACGGTTCTAGAACCGCGGTGCAAGACCTCAGTTTCCGCGTACCGGCGGGGTCGATCTATGGCGTGCTTGGGCCGAATGGCGCGGGCAAGTCGTCGACTTTGCGTATGCTCGTGGGCGTGTTGCGGCCGACGGCTGGACGGATATCAGTTTTGGGCGGCGCGGCCGATCGCGAGACGATGAAGCGCGTTGGCTATTTGCCGGAGGAGCGTGGGCTCTATCGAGGCATGAGCGCGCGTTCGGCGATTGCCTATCTGGCTCGGCTGAAGGGCACGCCGGCGAACGTCGCGTTCAAACGCGCGGATAAGCTGTTGACCGACCATGGACTTGGCGAAGTCCGGTGCAAGAAGATCAAGACCTTGTCGAAAGGCATGGCGCAGAAGGTTCAAGTGCTCGGCGCCATCGCGCACGAGCCGGACCTGATCATTTTTGACGAACCGTTTTCGGGGCTCGATCCCGTGAACCAGCGTGTGCTGGAAGAGACCATTCGCGCGCAGGCGGCGGCGGGCCGCACGATCCTATTTTCGACGCACGTTATGGAGCACGCCGAGCGGCTCTGCGATCGCATCTTGTTGATCGCGCAAGGGCAGGCGGCTTTCGAAGGCACGGTGCCGGAAGCATTGGCGCTCGCGCCATCGGTGGCGATGCTGGAGACCGAAGGCGATTACGATCTCGCCGCCGCGCTGGCGGCGAAAGGCTTCAACATCACCTTCGATGGTGACGAGCATGGCAACAGACGTTGGCGCGCCAAGCTGGAGAACGGCCACGGCTCGCGTCAATTGCTGCAGGCGTGCGTGGAGGCCGGCGCGCCGCTCTCTTTGTTTGAGCCGGCGCGGGCGAGCTTACACGAAGCGTTCGTGGCTCTGGTCGGTGACAAAGCCGCCATCAGTGCGGCGGAGTAGCGCGATGTCGCCGATTCTTCTCGTCGCTCGCCGCGACTACTTCGCTTACATCAGCGCCTGGGGCTTCTGGCTCTCGCTGCTGACGGCGCCGCTAATCATTGCGCTGCTGCTGTTTGCGCCGATTTTGCTGGCGCGGGCCGAGCCGCCGCGCGTGCTGACTATTGTTGCTGAGCGCGTGAGCGACGCCGACGCCGTGAAGTCGGCGTTCGCGGCCAACGCGTTGCGTGACGCACGCGGCGAGATCAATGCCTATCTCAGCGCGACCGCGCCATCGCTACAGGCGCCTGCGGTTGAGGCTTTTGATGCTGCGCCGGACCGCGAAGCGGCGATCGCTGCGGCGCGGGCGGTCGTGGCTCAGCATGCAGCGCCGAATGCGCTGGCGGCGTTTCCGTCGCCATCGCCGCGCTACCAGATCGTAGATCCGCCCGCGCGTGAAATTCAGGCGCTGCGGCCTTATCTCAATGGTGCGCAGGTGCTCAGCGATGGCCGAACGCTGTATGGCGCGCTGAATTTGCGGCGCGATGCGGCCGGCGCGCCGGTGATCGAATACTGGAGCACCGCGCTCAATCACGATGAGCCGACCAATCTCGCGCATCGCGCGTTGCGGCTTGAGATGCAGCGCGAAGCGTTGGCGGCGCAGGGGCTGCCCGCGAGCGAAGCGGAGCGGTTGCAGGGCTTTGATCCCGAGATCGTGCAATTCGATCCGCGTTCGTCAGGCGCCGAAGGTGTGACACTGCGCGAACGCGCGCCGTCCTATGCGGCCTTGGCGCTGGCGTTTGTGTTGTGGAGCATCGTGTTTTCGGTTGCGAACATGCTGCTGAACGGAGTGATCGAAGAGAAGTCGAACAAGATTCTCGACACGCTGCTGACCAGCGTCAGCCCGATGCAAATGCTGATCGGCAAGTTGCTTGGCGTCGCGGCGGTCAGCGCCACGCTTTTTCTGTTCTGGGGTGCGCTCGGCGGCACATTGCTGACGATGGCGGCGGATCGTGCGAGCGACAACATTTTTGGCCAGATCGCGGCGGCCTTCCTGGAACCGCGTCTGCTGGTGGCGTTCTTCGTCGGCTTCATCGCCGGCTATCTGATGTATGGCGCGATCTTCCTGGCGCTCGGGTCGCTCTGCGAGTCCGTGCAGGAGGCTCAGACATTGCTGGGGCCGGTCGCGCTGGTGCTTGCCATACCGATGCTGCTGATCACGCCGGCGCTCGACAATCCGAATGCGCCGATCATCGAGACCGCGAGTTGGATTCCGCTGTTTACGCCGTTCTTGATGCTGATCCGCGCGCCCTCCGGACTGAGCTGGGTTGAGATCGCCGGCCAGGGTGGACTGATGGTCGTCAGTGTGATCGTGATCCTCTACCTGGCGTCACGCGTGTTCAAGGCAGGCGTGGTGGATCAGGTGAGCTTGTCGAGCTGGCGCGGTCGCAAGGCCAAAAGCTAAGGCGACAGGTTCCTATTCGCGCGCGGCGCTGGCTTCAGCCACCATCACCGCGCGGCGCTGGGGGCGCAGGGCGGGGCGCTCTACGTAGGCGATCTCCTTTCCGGCGCGTTGCAGGCCGAGCGAGAGAATCTTGTTCAAGAGGTCAGCGTAGCTGACGCCGTCGTGCAGCGCCGATTGCGCCAGCTCTTCGCTGGAGGCGATTTCCGGGTTGGGGTTGGCCTCGATGAAAAATGGCGTGCCTTGCGCATCGAGCCGCAAATCAATCCGTGCATAGCCGTCGAGTTCGAGGACGCGGCAACAACGCTTGACCATATCGCGAATTTTGTTGTTCAGCGCAGGGCTGAGATCATCCGCCGGGCCATCAACGACGCCGCGTTTCTTTTGGTACTCGACGTTATGCTTTACGTGCTCGGTCGCGATCGGCAGTGCGCCGGCCGCCAGCGCCGTGAACTTTAGCTCCCAGATCGGCAGCGCCGTCAGCCGGTCATTGCCGATGACGCCGACATAAATCTCGCGGCCATCGATGTATTGCTCAACGATCGCCGCCGTGCCCAAACGGTCATGGATAAAGGCGACGCGCTCTTCGAGCTTTTCGTCCGTATCCACGACGGAGTTTTGAGAAATCCCCGCCGACGCATCTTCCGTCGCGCTCTTTACGATCAGAGGAAACTTGAGCCGCTTCGGCCGTTTCGCCTTGCGTCCGATCGGCACCACGACGAACGCCGGCGTCGGAATGTTGTGGTACTTCATCAGCTTCTTCGAAAGGTCTTTGCCCTGCGACAGCATCTGCCCACGCGGGCCGCAGCCGGTGTAGGGGACCTTCAACAATTCCAAGAAGCTCGCGACGTGCTGGCAGTAAAGCGTGTCGCCGTGGAATTGATCGAGCAGATTAAAGACGATGTCTGGCTTGAAGGTCTCGACCGCGTCACGCAGCGGCGTCAGATCGAACTGGACGCCAAGGCCCTGAACTTCGTGCCCGCTTGCGCGCAATGTGGTGAAGACGTCCCACTCGGTCTTGCAGGCGTAGATTTCTTTTTCGCTCAAGCCCTCTAATGAGTCCGGCGGCAATTGGTCCGGCCGGCAGATAACGAGGACGCGCAAATTCTTCATACGGCGAACCAGTGGCGCCGCGTGGTCGAATAATGCGTATGGATCGCTTTTGAACTTAGCATCGCTGTTATTTCAGACCGCACTGTTAGCTCCGCGCGAGGCGAACGCAGTTTCAACGCTTTGCACCGAGTGATCATGTCATCGATCGCCGCGTCAAGCGCGAGTGGGAATTCGCCCGACTTCTTCGCCACTGCACGTATAATCTTCGCACGGTTCTTACGAATGACTGAACTTGCGAGCGGAGCGCTCATCTTGCGCGCATCCCCAGGAAACATTTTTCTGAGTTCGCGGTCGAAGACGTGCGGCGCATCGATGGCGTAGCGCTCGCGCTTTGCCGCGTAGTGCTCGCCCAAACTGCCCTTGAGCTTGGATACGGGATCGACTTCGGAACGTTTTTGCGGAAGTGGCTTCTCACCATCAATCTCCGCCATCAGTTCGTCGATGTATTCAAGCTTTTCCAACGCCTTCGGCCAAGCGGCATAGCGCTTCTTCCAATTCGAGCGCGGCGTCAGCCAGACGGCGAAGGTCTCGGCGAAATCTTCGTCGGGATGGCATTGTGCGTACCAGCGGCGCAAATGCTGCACGTGCTTCTTACTGCTCGGATCGGGACGGTAATGATCGGGGTAGGGCTCGCTGGCGCGGCCGAAGAGACGTTGGAAACGTTTCCGCTTGTGGAGACCGTAAGCGTACTCGACGACGTGGCCGGCTTCGTGCCGGAGCAGCCGCATGCAATCGCGGCGCGTGCCGCCTTCAACTTCGAGCATCATCTTGCGCTCAAGACGCGCCAAGCGCGGGTGGGCAAGGTAAAAGGGAAAGGCGATGCCAGGTGTTTCCGGCGGGCTGAACCACTCGTCTGAGATCCAGCCGTGGACTTTCACCATGAGTCCGCGCGCGCGTAGTTCCGCGTTCAACTGTTTGAGGCAATCGGCTGGCCACCCCCCGTCAAGGCGAACCTTCAGGTCCTTCAGTGGTGTCTCCAGAAGCTCGTCTTCCGGGAGAGTGGACCAGCGCGCGGGTTCTGCGCGCCCGGTCCTGCGCCGCGCTTTGCTCATGGGACCTCAATTCCATGATTGCGTGGGCAA
This sequence comes from Caulobacteraceae bacterium, assembly GCA_031379735.1. GTDB lineage: Bacteria > Pseudomonadota > Alphaproteobacteria > Caulobacterales > Aquidulcibacteraceae > Vitreimonas. Next base: position 57,350 of record JANNFK010000052.1, read on the forward strand.
GCGAAACCCCTAGCCGCAAAAACTTTTCTGGCGCCCGTGGCGGCTTGAGCCGAAGAGGCGGGGCCGCTAGACACCCCGCCCATGGCAGGCCATTCCAAATATGCGAATATCCAGCACCGCAAGGGCGGTCAGGATAAGAAGCGCGCCCAGCAATTCACCAAGATCGCACGCGAAATCCAGGCGGCGGTGAAGCTCGGCGGCACCGATCCGAACGCCAATCCGCGGCTCTATCGCGCCATGGTCTCTGGCCGGGCGGTCAATATGCCCAAGGATAACATCCAGCGCGCCATCGATAAGGGTGGCGGCGCCGGGGCAGAGCAGTTGGACGAAATCCGGTACGAGGGCTTTGGGCCTGGCGGTATCGGCGTGATCGTCGAGTGCCTGACCGACAACAAGAACCGAACTGCCGGCGAAGTCCGTTCGGCTTTCGCCAAGAATGGCGGCAATCTGGGTGAAACCAATTCGGTCTCGAATTCGTGGAAGCGCGTGGGCGAGATTCGTTACGCGCTCGAAGCGGCCAGCGAAGACGCTATGCTCGAAGCGGCGATTGAGGCCGGGGCGGACGATTGCGTTGTCGAAGGTGATAGCCACGTTGTGACCTGCGAGATGAACGCGCTCGCGGGCGCAGCGCAAGCGCTGGGCAAGAAGTTCGGTGATGCAACCAGCGCCAAGTTCGTCTGGCGCACCGACATCGCTATCCCTGTCGAAGGCGACAACGCCGAGACGCTGCTGAAGCTCGTCGATCTGCTCGATGATCTCGACGACGTGCAGGATGTCTATTCGAACGAAGACATCAGCGAAGACGAGCTGGCGCGGTTGTCGCAGTAATATGCGTGTGGTGACGTCGCGCTTCGACAGGCTTAGCGTGACGCGTTGGGGCGAAGAGTTAGCGTCAGCCCGAGCTTGTCGAAGGCGGACGCTACTTAACTCGCCGCGAAGAACACGCCAACTTGCTGCGCGAAAATCCAGACTTGCGGCACGGCGAAGCCTACGGCGGCGGCCCAGAAGATTGCGGTGAACAAGGTGACAATGCGGCGCCAGACTGTGCGGCGGCCGATGACTTCGTACTGTGCGTCGATGACTTTCGCGCCGACGCGCATTGGCGCGCGGCTTTCACGCAAGCGGATAGGTTGCTGGCGGCTCATATCGTTGGCATCGCCGAACAACGCGGCCAGGATATGGCAAAACCGCCGATGCTTGCGCGCCGGCGGCTTCACTTTCGTTACTTATCGCTTAGCCGCGACGGCGGCGGTCCCAATCGCTCAACGACGCCTCAAGGCGTGAGTCGAGACGGTCGAAGCGGCGGTCGAGATCGCGACGCTCCTGGTTAGAGAGGCCATTGCGGCGATAGCGCTGCTCCAAGTTGGCGATTTGGCTGAATTCAGCACGAAGCTGTGTAGCTTCCCGGCGATCCAGCGCACCACTGCGAATGCCGCGATCAATGCGGTTGTCGAGCTGGCGCTGGCGTTGGTTGATCGGCTGCCAGTTGCGATCATCGCGGTCGTTGCGCTCATAGCGGATTTGCGCGCTCAGGCGATCGAAGCGCATGTCGAGATCGCGCCGCTCCGAGACCGAGAGGCCATTACTCGACCGATAGCGCGTCTCGAGACGTGCGAGATCGTTGAACTCACCGCGAACGCGGACAGCTTCGGCGCGCGTCAGCGAGCCGTTGCGCACGCCGGCGTCGATTCGTTGATCGAGGTTGGCTTGGCGTTGATTGATGCTCTGCCAAGTTTGTGCGGCAGCAGGCGCCGCGACAGCGAGCGCGCTCGCTGCGACGGCCATTGCAAGAAACTTTTTCATGGTACTATCCTCAGTGCTAGTTCGGGGCGTTTGGCCTCGCAGTGTTTCAAATCCGCCGCCGCAGCATCGTTCCGTAGGAACATGAGCCAAGCTGTCGCGACGTCCTGGTTCCCGGGCTGTTGCCAATTTGTGTCGAACCATTCATAGCGACACATCTCGACAAAGTTCCGAGCCTCAGTTCGCGACTATCGCGCACGCGCTCTGAACCTACGCTGATGGAGTGCTTCATGAATTCGGGCGATCTCGTCGTAGTTTTCGGCGGTTCCGGCTTCATCGGAAAACAAGTTGTGCGCGCGTTGGCGAAGCGTGGTTACCGCGTGCGTATCGCGATGCGGCGTCCGCATCTCGGTCACGAACTGCGTGTTATGGGCGATGTCGGCCAGATCCAAATCGTGCAAGCGAATATCCGCTTTCCGCACTCGATCAACGCTGCGCTCGAAGATGCGGATGCGGTCGTGAACCTCGTTGCAACGATGTTTGAGAGCGGCAAGCAGACGTTCGAGACGCTGCAGGTGGAAGGCGCGAAGGCCGTTGCGGAAGCGGCGGCCAAGCGCGGCATCAAGCGCGTGGTGCAAATGTCAGCGCTGGGTGCTGCGCCGAAGGGCTCGCGCTACGCGCGCAGCAAGTATCGTGGCGAGCGCGCGGTGCTCGACGCCGTACCGACCGCGACAATCCTTCGTCCGTCAGTGGTGTTCGGGCCGGAAGACAAGTTCTTCAATCGCTTCGCCGAAATGGTCCGCAATCCGTTCTTGCACGGCATGGCCGGGGCGGTGCCGATGATTGGCGGCGGCAAGACGAAATTTCAGCCGATCTTCGTTGGCGATGTCGCCGATGCGGTCGTGGCTGCGCTCGGCAAGCGCGAGGCGCAAGGGCGGGTGTACGAATTGGGCGGTCCCAGCGTCTATTCGTTCAAGCAATTGATCGCCTTCATCTCTAACGAGATTGATCGGCGTGCGATGCGTCTGTCGTTGCCGTTCTTCGTCGCGCATCCGATCGGATTGCTGGTCAACGCCGCGTTTTCGCCGCTACCGTTTGATCCGCCGCTTACGGGTGATCAGGTGACGACGCTGAGGCGCGATAACGTAGTCGGCATGGATTCCGGTGCGCTGACGATCCAGGACTTGGGCGTGACATCGCTTGAAAGCGTGGAAGCGATCGTGCCGAGCTATCTCTGGCGCTTCCGCCCCTACGGCCAATTCCAGACGAAGCAGAACCCGATTTGAGCGCTCGTTTTTGGGCCATCGCGACGATCGCAACCGGCGTCATTGCGCTCGGCCTGTCGGTGGCGTTCGCAATGTTGCCCGAAGTGCAGGCCGCAGGCGCGTGCTTTGCGCGCGGGTCGGTCATTCAGTTCGAGTTCGCGCGCAATACAACTGATCTCATCGGCATTTTCGGCGAAGGCGCCAGCGATTGCCGGCCCCTGAGCATCACGGCGATGGACGCTGTCAACCACCTCGACGTGATCGCGTTCATTCCGACTTACACGCTCTTCGGAATCTGCGCCGTGCTCTTTCTCGCACACGGCGCGTGGCAGCGGCCTTTGGTAATTATAGCGATCGGCGCGTCATTGATGGCGGCGGCAGCGGATTATCTGGAAACCATAACACTGCTGGCGATCACGCAGACGCTCGATGCGCCGGGGCAGTTGTTGCAGTATTCGCAGCTCGGCGCCTGGTCGAAATTCGTATTGCTGGCGGCGCATGCCGTGTTTTGCGCTGGCATTTGCTACGCTAACGATAAGCAGTGGCTGATCCTTGGGACGTTGCTAATGCTGCCCGCTTTTGGTGTGGCGGCGGCGGCTTATGATCACGTGGCGTTGTCGAATGTGATGGGCGCGGCGTTCGCGATCGCGTGGATCGCGCTGCTGGCGATGGCGATTGTCAGCGTGGTGCGGGCGAAAGGTGTTCGGGCTTAAGGCCGAATGCGTCTTCGATATGGGCGGCGACGATGGCGCGATGGCAGTCGCGCCAATCGTGCTCAAGACACATGATGCAGGTGCGGCCGCGTTTGGCGAGATCGGCGGTTTCGGCGAGCGCGAGTTGGCTTTCGGGCTCGACGAGCTTGGCCTCGAAGATCCGCGACATGGTTTTGGTGTCGCCTTTGCGCGCTGCTTCGCGTCCGGCTTTCGGCGTGCCTAAAGGCTTTAGGTGAACGTAAGCGATGCCGGCTTCGTCGAGTGCTGCGGCGAGCGATTTCTTCGAGAAGCCGGCGCGGCGCGAGTTAGCGACTTCGCGCACGTCGACCAAGGTTCTGACTTTCGCGGCTTTCAGCGCCGCGACGAAGTCGCCCTGGCCTACATTTTCATAGCCGATTGTGTAGAGCTTATTCGCCTTAGTCACAGCCATCCCATGGCGAGCACGCCAAGCAAGACGGCGCCTGCAACGATACGATACCAGCCGAATGGCGCGAAGCCCACTTTGGTGACGAAGTCGAGGAACGGCTTCACCACGATCAGTGCGGAAATGAACGCGAACACGAAGCCGACGGCGATCTCGGCGACGCGGTCGGGGGTGATGTGATCTTTCACTGTCATGAAATCGAGGATGAACGCCGCGACCATGGTCGGCATGGCGAGGAAGAAGGAGAATTCAGCGGCCGCGCGGCGGTCCAGGCCGAGCGCTAAGCCGCCGAAGATCGTGGCGCCGGAGCGCGACACGCCGGGGATGAGGGCGAGTGTTTGGAAGACGCCGATGCCGATGGCGCGCCAGATCGGCGTTTCGGCTGCGTCCTTCACCTCGACTTTCGGCGGCCACTTTTCGATGGCCAGCATGGCGAAGCCGCCAAGGATCAGCGCAATCGCGATGATGTCGAGGCGGATGTAGAGTTCGTTGCGGACGAAATTGTTGGCGAGCAGACCGATGCAGGCGGCTGGCAGGAAGGCGAAGAAAAGCATCAGCGCAAAGCGCCGCGCTTCTGGCTTGGTCGGCAGGCCGACGATCACGTCGATGATACGCTGGCGATAGAGCCACATAATCGCGAGGATCGAGCCGAGCTGGATCATCACCGTGAAGACCCCGCCCGGATCGTCGTAGCCGATGGCCCGACCGAAGATGAGCAAGTGGCCCGTGGAGGAGACAGGCAAAAACTCGGTCAGGCCCTGAAGTACCCCGAGAAGTGCCGCGCGGGCGAGATCGAGTAAGTCCAAGTGGCGCCCCCAAAATGAGCCGGGGCGACCATGAAGTGCGTCGCCGGTGTGCGGAAGACGCCAGATTCAGGCCAACTGGTCGCCTTAGGCAGTCTATTGCTTGAAACCGGGGTGAATCCCGTCATAGAGAAATAATCTCCCCGTTGTACGCCATTTGGAGGGCGTTCGTGGCCGAACGCATGCAGAAATTCGTGTCTGTCGGGCAAACTATGCCCGTAAAGCGCCCCGCTGAGCAGCGTTCGGGTGATTTCCACGAGATTTATTCGGAATTCATTGCCGAAAAGGCGACCCAACAGGCCGCCCGTTGCGCTCAATGCGGTGTGCCGTTCTGCCAGACCCACTGCCCACTGCAGAACAACATCCCGGACTGGTTGCGGCTGACCGCCGAGGGGCGGCTCCAAGAGGCCTACGAGATTTCCGCCGCCACCAACCCCATGCCAGAAGTGTGCGGACGCATCTGCCCGCAGGATCGGCTGTGTGAAGGCGCGTGCGTGATCGAGCAAAGCCAGCATGGCGCGGTGACGATCGGCGCGGTGGAGAAATATCTGACGGACACAGCTTGGCGCGAAGGTTGGGTGGCGCCGTTGAAGCCGCGCGCTGAGCGTAGCGAGAGCGTTGGCATCGTCGGCGCGGGGCCGGCTGGGTTGGCAGCGGCAGAGCGCATGCGCCAGCGCGGCTATCAAGTGACGGTGTATGATCGTCACGACCGGATTGGCGGCCTGCTGATCTACGGCATTCCGAATTTCAAGCTCGAGAAGGAGGTCGTGCAACGCCGGGCGCAGCGTTTGATCGATGGCGGCGTGACGTTCGAGCTGAACTGCAATGTCGGCGAGACGATCTCGTTCGCGGATTTACGCGCCAAGCATGACGCGGTGCTGATTGCGACCGGCGTTTATAAGCCAAAGCCGTTGAACGCGCCGAACGATCGCGCGGTGGTGAAGGCGCTGGATTTCTTGATAGCGGCCAACCGTGTCGGCCTGGGCGATGACGTCGCTGCGTTTGCGAGCGGCGAGCTGAATGCCAAGGATCGCCGCGTCGTCGTGATCGGCGGCGGCGATACGGCGATGGACTGCGTGCGTACGGCGCGGCGGCAAGGCGCGAAGAGCGTGACGTGTCTCTATCGCCGCGACCGCGCCAACATGCCGGGTTCGCAACGCGAAGTGGCGCATGCGGAGGAAGAGGGCATTGCGTTCGATTGGCTGGCGGCGCCGAAATCTGTGCGCGCGGGCAAATCGCCGGCGGTGAAGGCGGTCCGCATGCAACTTGGCCAGGCCGATGAGAGCGGCCGGCAATCGCCGCAGGAAGTGCCGGAGAGCGGCTATGAAGTGCCGGGCGATCTGATTATCGCAGCGCTTGGCTTCGATGCGGACGACATCAGCGATTGGAACGTGCCGGTGACGCGCTGGGGTGCGGTGAAGGCCAATCCGCTGACGTTCGCGACCGACGTGCCGGGTGTTTATGCGGCGGGCGACATCGTGCGCGGCGCTTCCTTGGTGGTCTGGGCGATCCGCGAAGGCTGCGACGCAGCTGATGCGATGCACGGCTGGATTCAGGCGCAAGCGAAGGTTGCGGCGCAATGAGTGGCGCCGGAGACATAGCGCGCTACGAGCGCGAGCGCGCGAAGCTCGAACGCGACGGCTTATATCGCGCCGAGCAAGAGCGCGACGCCTGCGGCGTTGGCTTGGTTGCGGCGATCGATGGCAAACCGCGCCGCGATGTGGTGACGCTCGCGATCGCTGCGCTGAAAGCGGTGTGGCACCGCGGCGCTGTCGATGCCGACGGCAAGACCGGCGATGGCGCGGGCATTCTCGTCGACGCGCCGCGTGACTTTTTCCACGAGCAAGTCGCGCGCACCGGGCACGATGTAAAAGAGGGTCCGATTTTTGTCGGTCAGATTTTCCTGCCGCGACTCGATCTTGGCGCCCAGGAACGCGCGCGCGTAATTGTCGAGAGCGAAATCATTCGCGCCGGCTTCGTGCTCTATGGCTGGCGGCAAGTGCCGGTCAACATCAGCCAGATCGGTGAAAAGGCCAACGCGACGCGGCCGGAGATCGAGCAAGTGCTGATGCACGACCCGCTCGGCCGCGATGACGACACGGTTGACCGCGATCTTTTCCTCGTGCGCCGCCGCATTGAGCGCCGCGCGCTGACCTCGAACATTCCTGAACTCTACGTTTGCTCACTCTCGGCGCAGACGTTGGTTTATAAGGGCATGTTCCTCGCGGCGCAGATCGATGCGTTCTATCCTGATCTTCGCGACGAACGCTTCGTTTCCGCGGTCGCTATCTATCACCAGCGTTATTCGACCAACACGTTCCCGCAATGGCGCTTGGCGCAGCCCTTCCGCATGCTCGCGCACAATGGCGAAATCAATACGCTGAAGGGCAACGTCAATTGGATGAAGAGCCATGAAATTCCCATGGCCTCCGACGCGTTCGGCAATGCCGACGCGGATGTGAAACCGATCATCCAACCGGGCGGATCGGATTCGGCTGCGCTCGACAATGTGTTTGAAGTCCTGGTGCGCGCGGGCCGCGCGGCGCCGATGGCGAAGGCGTTGCTCATCCCGGAAGCGTGGGCGAAGTCGCGCACGATGAAGCATGAGCATCGCGCGCTTTATGCCTATTGCAACGCGGTGATGGAGCCGTGGGATGGGCCTGCGGCGTTGGCGATGTTCGATGGCCGCTGGGCGGTCGCGGGTCTCGACCGAAATGGGCTGCGGCCGCTGCGCTATGCGCGCACCGAAGATGGCCTGCTTGCTGTGGGTTCTGAGACCGGCATGTGCCCGCTGGATGATCGCAAGATCATTGAGCGTGGCCGCATCGGCGCAGGGCAAATGGTTGGGATCGATACGCACGCGGGTAAGCTTTATCGCCACGATGAATTGGTTGACGCGCTCGCGGCGCAGCATCCTTATCGCGAGTGGCTCGATCACGTCATCGATCTCGACAAGAAACTTGAAGGCTCTGAACCACAGCTTTTTGCCGATCGCGCGGAGCTGTTGCGGCGGCAGGCGGCTGCCGGCTTCACGATGGAGGATATCGAACTTCTGCTGCAGCCGATGATGGAAGACGGTAAGGAGGCGATCGGCTCGATGGGCGATGATGCGCCGCTGGCGGTGCTCTCCGAACAGAACCGGCCGCTCTCGCATTACTTCCGGCAGAATTTCAGTCAGGTCACCAATCCGCCGATCGATCCGCTGCGCGAAGGGCGGGTGATGACGCTGACGACGCGCTTCAAGAACCTCGGCAACATTCTGGCGCAGGACGAGACGCAGTCGCGCGTTTATGTGCTGTCAAGCCCGATCCTGACCAACGGCATGTTTGCGCGGATGATGCGCGAGATGCGCGATGACGTGGCCCACATCGATTGCACTTTCCCGGCGCCGGAAGTGGGTGAAGACGCGGGCGCTGCGCTGCGCAAGGCGCTCGCGCGGATTTGCGCCGAAGCCGAGCAAGCGGTGGCGTTCTACAAGCGCTCGCACGTGGTGATGAGTGACGAGACGCAAGGGCCGGATCGCATCGCGTGCCCAATGATCCTTGCGGTCAGCGCGGTGCACTCGCACTTGGTGGCGAAGGGCTTGCGGACCTATTGTTCGCTGACGGTGCGGGCGGCTGAGTGCCTCGATCCGCATTACGCGGCGGTGCTGATCGGGTGCGGTGCGACGACGGTCAACCCGTATCTGGCGCTCGATACGATCTCGGATCGTGCGGCGCGCGGGCTTTCGGGAAAGCTGACGCGTGAGCAGGCGGCGGCGAACTATCGCGCGGCGCTCGAGGCGGGCTTGCTGAAGATTATCTCGAAGATGGGAATCTCGGTGATCTCATCTTATCGCGGCGGTCTGAACTTCGAAGCGATCGGCTTGTCGCGTTCTTTGGTCGACGAATTCTTTCCGGGGTTGACCAGCCGCATCTCCGGTATCGGCCTTTCGGGCCTGGCGCTGGAAGCATTGGATCAGCATGCGCGCGCGTTCGATGAAACGCTGATGGCGTTGCCGATTGGCGGACTATATCGCTATCGCGCGCGGGGCGAGCGCCACGCACTTGAAGCGGACTCGATCCATCAATTACAGCGCGCGTGCGATACTGGCGACTACAAGGCCTATCGCAAATATTCCGAATTCGTTCGTGAGCGCCGAAAGGATCAGCCGATCCAGTTGCGCGACTTGCTGGAGGTGCGCGATGGGCTTTATCCGGCGACGCCGCTGGGGGACGTTGAAAGCGTGAACGATATCCGTAAGCGCTTTCTGACGCCTGGGATGAGTATGGGCGCGTTGTCGCCGGAAGCGCACGGTGCGCTCAACATCGCGATGAATCGGATCGGCGCGCGCAGCGTCAGCGGCGAGGGCGGTGAAGATCCGGCGCGCTACAAAAGATTGCCGAACGGCGACGATGCGAATTCGGCGGTAAAGCAAATTGCGTCGGGGCGTTTTGGCGTCACGGCAGAATATCTGAACCAGTGCCGCGAAATCGAGATCAAGGTGGCGCAAGGCGCCAAGCCTGGCGAAGGCGGGCAGCTGCCGGGCTTTAAAGTGACAGAACTGATCGCGCGCCTGCGTCACGCGACGCCGGGCGTCTCGCTGATCAGCCCGCCGCCGCACCACGACATCTACTCGATCGAAGATCTGGCGCAGCTCATTTACGACCTGAAGCAGATCAATCCGATCGCGCGTGTATGCGTCAAGCTGGTGGCGCAATCGGGTATTGGCGCGGTCGCGGCTGGTGTCGCGAAGGCTGGCGCGGACACGATTCTGATTTCGGGACACGTCGGCGGCACCGGCGCGTCACCGCAAACCTCGATCAAGTACGCTGGCATCCCCTGGGAGATGGGGCTGGCGGAGGCGCACCAAACTTTGATGCTGAACAACCTCCGTCACCGTGTGCGGCTGCGCACCGATGGCGGCTTGCGTACAGGCCGCGATATTGTCGTTGCCGCGATTTTGGGGGCGGAAGAATTCGGTATTGGCACAGCGTCGCTGGTGGCGATGGGCTGCCTTATGGTGCGTCAGTGCCACTCCAACACATGTCCCGTCGGCGTCTGCACCCAGGACGATGATTTGCGCAAGCGCTTCACCGGCACGCCGGACAAGGTCGTAAACCTGATGAGCTTCATCGCCGAGGAGGTGCGCGAGATCTTGGCGCAGATCGGCTTTAGGCGTTTGGACGAAGTCATTGGCCGCACTGATCTCATCCACCAGTTCAGCCGCGGCGCGGAGCATTTGGACGATCTCGATCTCAACCCGCTGCTGGTCCGCGTCGATAGCCCGTATCCTTCTTACTGCACGCAACTTGGCCGCAACGAGCCGCCGCAAGCGCTCGACCACGAGTTCATCGACGAGGCGCCAGGCTTCTTCGAGCGTGGCGAGAAGAAGCAATTGGTGTTCAACGTCCGCAACACGCAGCGTGCGATTGGCGCGCGTGCGTCGGCGCATGTGGTGCGGCGCGTTGGGCAGGATGAATTGCCGGACGGCCAGCTCACGGTGAAGCTGCGTGGCTCGTGTGGGCAAAGCCTTGGCGCATTCTTGGTGCAAGGCATCGCGCTCGACGTGACCGGTGACGCGAACGACTATGTCGGCAAAGGGCTTTCAGGCGGGCTGATCATGTTGCGGCCACCGCAAGGTGAAGAGCCGGGCGCGATCATCGGCAACACCTGCCTTTATGGCGCGACCAGCGGCAAACTTTATGCGGCGGGGCTCGCGGGCGAGCGTTTCGCTGTGCGCAACTCTGGCGCAACAGCGGTCGTGGAAGGCGCGGGCGCCAATGCGTGCGAGTACATGACCGGCGGCACGATCGCGATCCTTGGCGATGTCGGCGACAATTTCGGCGCCGGCATGTCGGGCGGGATGGCGTTCGTCTATGACGAAGATGGGCGCTTTGCCGATCGCGCCAATGCGGACTCGATCATTTGGCAGCGGCTTGCTTCGGCACACTGGGAGAAGGTGCTGAAGGCGCTTGTCACTGAGCACGCCAAGCGCACCAGCTCGCCGCGTGCGGCGCAATTGCTGGCGAATTGGGACGCTGCGCGCGGGCGTTTCTGGCAAATCTGCCCAACCGAAATGATCCCGCGGCTGAAGCATGCGCTGTCTGACGCGCCCAGCACGTCATCCGTCGCGGCAGCCTGAGCCTTCGTCGCATGCGGACATCCAATCGCGCGGCCGCTGCATCTCCCAGTTGAGGGAGGGAATGCATGAATACGTTTAGCACGTTCGCGGCAGCGCTTGCGCTGTCCGCTCTTGGCGTAGTGGGACCTGCGGCGGCCCAACATCCGGGTCAGCAGGATGATCAAGCGCCGGTCACGGACCCAACGACTGGAGAGGCGCGGCGCGCCGACATCGCGGTTTTTCGCGAACATTTTATCGGTCAAGATCGTGCGCTTGCTTTCGCGGGACGCACTGATGAAGCGGAGCGGCGGCTCGCTGCGCTGGACGCGCAGGCGGGCGATGTCAGCCAAGCCTATTTCGAGCTTGAGCTTTCGCGCATCGTCGCGCTCGCCGACAATGGTCACAGCGGCTATTTTGCGGGGCCGCGCTCGCGCCGCTTCAACCGCATCATGGACGTGCGGTTCGATCCGTTCGGCGAGGATTTCTACGTCCTTCGGGCGACGCCCGCCAATGCGGATTTGCTGGGCGCGCGATTGGTGGCGATCGATGGCCACCCGATTGCTCAAGTGCGCGCTGCCGCGCGTTCCCTTGCCGGCGGTACAGACGCTTGGCGTGATCGCGGCGCCGCCTACCTTTTTGAAAGCCCAGAGCAGATGCATGCTCTCGATGTCATCTCGAGCGCAGCGCGTGCATCGTATCGGTTTCAATTGACCAACGGAGGGTTGGTCACGCGCCGCTTCACGCCGGAGCCGGCCAATCCTGATCGACTGCGCGCTAACGGCGATCGCTGGTACTACCCTGAGCTTATGGCTGAGGAAGGCGCGAACTGGCGCGCGTTGCTTCCGCCAGAGGCGGCGCCGTGGGCTTGGCAGGAGCCCGATAAGCCGTTCCGTATGCGCGACGCGCCTGAGATTGATGCCTATGTGATCGAGCTGCGTCAGAACAACAGCTCCGACGAAGACGATATCGCCGAGTTCATGTTGGCCTCGCTCGACGCCGCGCGCCGCACCGGTCGCAGCAACATTGTGCTTGATATGCGTATGAATGGCGGCGGCGATCTCAATACGACGCGCGCATGGGTGCGTTGGCTGCCGCGGATTGTAGCTGGACGCGTATTTGTGTTGACCAGTCCAAATACATTCTCGGCGGCGATCTCAACGGTGGCGTATCTGAAGCAGTCGGCGCCTGACCGCGTGACCATTGTGGGAGAAATGGTCGGCGACCGGCTCGACTTTCACGCCGAAGGCGATGCGTTCACGCTGCCGCATGCGGGCGGGGCGATCCTTATCGCCACCGAGCGCCACGATTATCGGACTGGATGCCGTAACATTGAGAACTGCCACGGATCAGTCGTGAGGCATCCGATCGCTGTGGCAAGCTTGGCGCCTGATCTCGAAGCGCCGTGGACCATCGAGGCTTACCGCGCTGGGCGCGATCCAGCCATGGAGGCGATAGCGGCGGCGTTGCGCTAGCCTTCAGCGCGATACATACGGGGGCGTGATTTCCGCTCACGCCCTCAAAATGCACGGTGTCGCGCTTGGCTTTGACGCTATCGGTGTTGCGTCTGTGCATGAGCCGTGGCCGGCGGGGGCGCGGTTGCGGGAATTTTTGGACGAGGGGCGGCATGGCGACATGTCGTGGCTCGCCGCCGAGCGCGATGGCGCCAATCCGCGGGAGCATCCGCAAGCGCTGTGGCCGCTTGCGAAGAGTGCGATCCTAGTTGGCCAGAGTTACGCCACATCTGATGATTCGATCGCGATGCTGCAGCAACGAGATCGCGGCATAGTCTCGGCCTATGCGGCGCGGCGCGATTATCATGATGTGGTCAAAGGCAAGCTGAAGCAGCTCGCGCAATGGCTGGCGCGCGAGACCAATGCGGACGTCAAAGTTTTTGTCGATACCGCGCCGCTGATGGAAAAGCCGTTGGCGCAGCGCGCGGGACTTGGGTGGCAGGGCAAGCACACGAATCTGGTCTCGCGTGAGCATGGCTCGTGGCTGTTTCTCGGCGCGATCCTGAGCGCGGCTGAGATCGAACCTGATGCCGCGGAGATTGATCATTGCGGCTCATGCCGCGCGTGTCTCGATGTGTGCCCGACCAATGCGTTTCCGGCGCCGTATCAACTCGATGCGCGGCGTTGCCTTGCTTATCTGACGATCGAGCACAAAGGTCAGATCCCGCTCGAGTTCCGCGAGGCGCTCGGCAATCGCGTGTTTGGATGTGACGATTGTCTGGCGGTGTGTCCGTGGAACAAGTTTGCGCAAGTGTCGCGCGAGACGCGTATGGCGATGCGCGATGAGTTGCGGCTTGCGCCCTTGGCCGAGCTTGCGAGCCTGGATGACGCGGCTTTTCGTGCGCGTTTCGCTGGAACACCGGTGAAGCGCACGGGCCGCGATCGCTTCGTGCGCAATGTAGTGTGCGCGGTTGGCAACAGCGGCGATGCGTCGCTTGCGTCGGTCGCGGAGCGCTTATTGCAGGATTCATCCCCACTTGTGCGCGGCATGGCGGTATGGGCCGCGCGGCGATTGCTTGACGCGGAGGCGTTCGAGCGCCTCAAATTGGCCCGGGCGCCGCGCGAAGGGGACGAGAGCGTGGCCGAGGAATGGGATCAATGAACCCGGACGAGGAAGAGCCGAAGAACGAAGGCGACGCCACGCCCGAACCGCGCGCGGAGGAAATCCCTGCGCTGGAGCCAGAGCAGCCGCAGCAATTCGAAGGACCACCGCAGGAGGAATTCATCGAAGAGCCGGCGCCATTCGCCGAAGAACCGCCGCCGCCACCTGAGCCGGCTTACCTTGAGCCTGAACCGCCAGCGCCGGTGTACGAGGAGCCGCCGCCCGTCGCTGAGCCGCCGCCGCGCATCCACGAAGCCGCCGCCGAAGACTTGCACGAAGAACCGTTGGCGGAGATCGATCGCCCCTACGCTGAAGCCGAACAACGCTCGGCATTCGATGAGGAAGAATATCCGTTCGGCGAGCCTGAGATTCCGATGCCGGAGCCGGCGGCGCGTCCTGGCGATCGCCAGCGCCGCCGTGATGCGAAGCGCAATCTCGATCTCGACCTCGGCCGCATCAAGCGCCGTAAGCGCTATGGCTTGTTCATCACCAGCGTCAGCGTGCTCTTTATCGCTTTCGTGCTCGCGCCGGTGACGTGGGCGATGGCGTATCTTTTCTTTGATCCGCCATCGACGGTGCTGATGATGCAGCGAGCGGCGGAAGGGCAAACCGTTCGCCACTATCCGGTGCCGATCAACCGTATGTCGCCACACATCGTGCGCGCTGTCATCGCGGCGGAGGATGCGAACTTCTGCACACATGACGGCTTCGACATCGAGGCCATTCAGGACGCGATGGACTCGAACCGGCGTGGTGGGCGTACACGTGGCGCCTCGACCGTGAGCCAGCAGACGGCCAAGAATTTGTTTTTGTGGCCGGAGCGCTCATGGGTGCGCAAAGGCTTCGAGACCTATTTCACGGCGCTGATCGAGTTCATGTGGCCGAAGCGGCGAATTATGGAGGCCTATCTCAACGCGGCGGAGTGGGGCGACGGCAATTTCGGCGTCGAAGCGGCGGCGCGTGCACGGTTCGGCGTCTCCGCTGGTGATTTGACTCCGTTGCAGGCGGCGCGCCTAGCGGCGGTGCTGCCGAGCCCGAACCGCTGGCGCGCGGACAATCCAGGCCCTTATGTGCGGGGCCGTGCGTCGACGATCGTGGCGCGTGCGCGTGAAGTTCGTACTTCTGGCATGGCCGGGTGCGTCCTGGCGCTGGATCGCCCCAACACCTAAAGGCGCGCCACTGCTCGGGATTTCGCGCTTCACGCGCATGCGAGGTGCAAGGCGCGCGGGACTAGGCTAGGTTTGTTCCGCTGTTGAAATTAGCGGGGTTCGCCATGTCGTTGGCGGTCATGATCTCTATCGCTGTGCTCGTTGGCGTCGTTGTGAGCGCCGCCGTCTTTTACATTTGGTCGCGCTATTTCGAGGCGCGCTACGACCGCACCTACATCACCCAGGACGATCGCGGCTTCCGCCGTGCGCTGGAGGGCAAGGTGGTGCTTTGGGATTTCGACGAGCAGATCGTGAGAGGGCCGACCGCGCCGCACATCGAGTTCGTCGCACTCGATCCCGCGACAGGCGGGCGCCGGACCGTGAAACTGATGGACCCGCGCACCGGCTCAATAAATTTGCGTCCGCATTATTGCGCGCCGCTGCCGTTCGAAGCGGTGACAGCAGATTCACACAAAGTCATCGTCGATGCGCGTGTGCAGTTCAGCTTGAACCGGGCGCTGCTGAAGCACGTTTATGAGATCCAGGAATTTTCGCTGGCGATGGAAAGCCGTATTCAAAGCGCATTCCGCGCCGAAATTGGCAAGCGCAATGACGAAGATTTGCGCTCCTCGCTGCAGGATGTCGAGCGCGGCGCGATCGAGCGCTTGCGCCGCGACGAGGACGAAGGCGATGAGGCCGGCGAACGCGGCATGGCGCTTGGCGTGCGCTTCCACACTGGAAACTTTACTTATCAACAACCGGATGAGTTCGCGATCGGCGGGTCAATGGCGATCGCGGGCGGCGCTGCGCTGCCGGTCAACGCGACGCCGGAACAGCATGCAGCGGCGCGGGCGCTGGCGCGTGCGGCCGGCGTGCTGACATTGCGGCCGCAGCAGATCGATCAGCTCGCCGACGTGTTCAAGAACCGCGATCCCGCAGCGCTTGCGGCTTTGCTTGCGATCATGGACATGCAGACGCGTCAGAACATCGCCGAGGCGCTTGCCGCATCTGGCCAGCTTCTGGTGCTGACGCCGCAGGAGCTTGGACTGATTGGCGCAGCCGCGCAGCGCGAAGCGCTGTCCCGGCGCGTGGCCCCGGCGTCGGGGGTGACGCCCAATGGCGTCATCCACCAGCCAGAACAGAGGCTCTGAGGCGGCTGCGGCGCCTCTGACGCTTGCATCAGCACTAGGACACAAGCCAAGAGAGTCCTGGGGACCGGGCCTATCGGCCGCGTCTGCGAGGGAGTGATCCTGCTTGAACGGATTGAGGCTGTTGCTCGCCCTTGCGGCGTTCGCGGGCATGATCGTGCTGTGCGTGCTCGGCTGGAATTACGGCGGCATGGGCGGCCTTATTGGCGGTGCGCTTGGCTTCGTGATCCGGCTTGGCGGGCGTGGCCTCGATTGGGGTGAGCGTTTGGGCAACGGCTATGTCGGCGCGCTGATGGGTATGCCTGTCGGGCTGCTGATCGGCGGCTTCTTGACTGTCGGCGCGCCCTATCTCCTCACGATGATCAACAGTCAGCCGCAATAAGACCCAAAACGAGGCGCCTGCTCCCAATGCGTGGGAGGAGGTTGTCATGCGTGTTGTGTTGTTAGCGTTGGCTGTGAGTTTGGCGCCGGCGAGCGCCTTGGCGCAGGAAAAACCGCAGGCCAATACGTCTGCTCAAATCAATTATAGCGGCTTCCGTGATCTGACGCGTGAAGTCGAACGCTATCGCGCCGATCGCTTGATCACGCTGGCGGATTTTCAACGCATGGCGCGTGAGCCAAACACGATCGTGCTCGATGCGCGCTCGGCCGACGCGTTCAGAGAAGGCCACATAGACCGCGCGATCAACTTGCCGTTCACCGACTTTACCGATCCGAGTTTGCGCGAAGCGCTGCGCGATCCGAACGTGCGGATTTTGATTTATTGCAACAACAATTTTTCGAACAACGCTCAGCCTGTGATTCTGAAGCGCGTCGAACTTGCGCTCAACATCCAGACCTTCATCAACCTCTACGGCTACGGCTATCGCAACGTGTACGAACTGGGCGATGTCGTTGATTTCAACGACCCGGCGGTGGGGTGGGTGCGGAGTTAGCGGCTAGCGCCTGGCGCCATTTGAGCTTAGCTCCAGTACACGGAGGCGGCGATGCTCAGAAGAAATTTGATTTTGGCGCTTGGCGTTTTGGCGCTCGCAGCGTGTTCGCCGCCGCAAGCGGAGAAAGCGGATGCGCCTGGAGCGACGCGAGCGGCCACCGATCCGGCTTCCGTCATTCGCCCGCTCTATGATCGCTACATGATCCAAGATGCGACGTTTCCGGAATTCCGCGAGCAGGCGCCCTGGTCGAATGCGATGTGGGCGCAGATTTCGGCGATGACGGCGCGGTCACAGGCGCTGAACGAGCCGATCCTGGACTTCGATCCGATCATCGGCGCCCAGGACTATCAGCTGAGCGATCTCAGCGTCGTCAACGAAGCGATCAGCGAGGGCAGCCACGCTGTCGTGCGCGCGAGTTTTAACAACGCGACGGCGCGCACCGAGATTATCTACGATCTCATCTGGGAAGACGATCGCTGGAAAGTCGATAACATCCGCGGCGACGGCTGGGACATGCGCCAGATCACAGCCGCGCCTAATGCAGATGCGATTCCGTAATTACTCAGCGAAGAGCCGCACTGTTGCGCTGCGGCGGCGGAAGCTGGTTTCTTCGTACACCATTGCGACACGCGTGATGTTGCGGTCATCGCCGCTCAGATCTATGACGCGCGTGCATTCACCTGGGTTTATGCGCTGACGGACGGAGACGTCCTGATGGCCGCCATTCCCGTAGAAGACGTCGAGATCATAGAAGTGAACGGGGTTGCGATAGACGCAGAGCTTGATGCGCTCGAAGCGGCGCGGGCCTTCGAGGACGATGACGTCACGGTCGGTGCGGTCGCGTACGTCGCGCACGCCGACCTGGGTCCAGGCCGCAGCGGGCGTCGCACACGCCGCCAGGATTACCAAAGCGCCTGCTAAAACTGTTTTGAAATTCACGTTCGCCTCCCAGCGATAGGGCCCTCACGACTACTCTAACGGCGCTTGATGGATTGTCCGTCGCGAAAAGTGTGAAGCGAGCGCTACGATTTAGGGGCGCTCGTACGGTGCGCCGGTGCGGACGCTTTCGCGGATGTCGCCGAGCACGAGGGTATTTTCCTCGTTGCCCGGTTCGAGCCGGATGGCGGCGCGCGCATCAGCTTCGGCCAATTCGTACGAGCGCTGGTTCATCCGTGCCGCAGCGCGCAGGCGATGGGCGAGCGCGTCGTCGGGGCGAACGTCGAGCGAGCGGGAGAGATCTTCTTCCGCCAGACGCCACTCACGCTCCATGGCGTAAGCGCGGGCGCGGTCGATCAAGAGATCGGGCAATTGCTGCGGATCGCTTTGCACCGTCGTGATCGCGCGGGTGAAATTGCTGCGGGCTTGGCCAGGCTCTTGCGCGAGCAGCCAGGCATTGCCGGCTTGCGACCAGAGTTCGGCGCGCAGGCCAGTGTTTTCGGGGTTCACCGCGCTCGCCAGCGAACTCAAGCGGCGCGCGCCTTCGTCAAAGCGGTTCTGTGCGATCAGCGCCATCGCAGCGCAGCGATAAGCGTGGACGGACTGCGCTTCCGCGGCCCAGGCCATGCCTTCCTCGTAGGCGCGCACCGGATTTTCTTCGATCAGTTGCAGGCACTGCGCGAAGCGCTCGCCGATCGCGCCGGTGGGCGCTGCGGCGGACTGCGCCAAAGCAAGCGGTACGATCAGGGCGGCGAAGATGGACATGGACTCTAGAACTCCCTCAGCCGTCCCGTATGGACGGTTCACCGATGCCCCAAAGGGCGGGCAATTCCAAGGCGTTCGCTCAGGGCGCGAGCTGTTTGGCGATCGACGCGGCGTGTCGCAGCAGGCGCTCAAGGTCTTCGGGCCGCGAGAGCCGGTGGTCGCCGCCTTTGATCAAATCGATGATCTTGTTGTCGGTCCGGATGAGGTCGGTCAGCTCGAGGACGTGGTCCCTTGGCACGTCCGGATCGAGCTGACCCTGCAGGATGTAGCAGGGGCCGTCGAAGGGGAACGGGGTGTCCATAATGAGGTGCTTGCGGCCATCCTCGATCAGGTCGCGAGTGATGACGTTGGGCTCGGTCGAATATTCTGACGGCTGCTCGAGCCGGCCGTGGGCCAGGATTTGCCGCTGCTCCTTGGGGGTGAACCCGCGCCACATCAGCCGCTCGGTGAAGTCGGCGGCAGGCGCGACGAGGAGGAGGCCCTTCACACGGTCGGGACGGGCGCGCGCCGCCAGCAGCGCCAACCAACCGCCCATCGACGACCCAACCAAGGCCAGCGGTCCAACAGTGAGCTGATCCAGAATTGCGAGGGTGTCAGAGAGCCAGCTTGAAATCGTGCCGTCTTCGAACTTGCCAGCCGACTGACCGTGGCCGGAATAGTCAAATCGGACAAAGGCTTGGCCGCTTTCCTTGGCCCAGTTCGCAAGCGTTTGCGCCTTCGTACCGGACATGTCGGACTTGAAGCCGCCGAGCCAGACGAAGGTTGGCGCCGCGCCCTTGATCCGCTCGTATGCAAGCCGCACCCCTTGGTGCTCAAGAGCCTCGATTTGGCCGAAGGCCATCGCTCTACTCCGGACGGCGCGGGTGAGGAAAACCGCACAATACCGCGCGTTTAACGAATCTAAGCGCCTTGTTAAGCAAAACCGTTATCAAACATTGGTTTAGCCAAACGGGCGGGAAATCGGGCAGCGGCCAAGCATTGCAAGAAGGTCACAACCTGACAGTTCTGCAAGTTACCCCTGAGCTTAACGCTGGCGGGGTCGAACGGACTACGCTTGAAATTGCGGAGGCGATCAGCCGCGCCGGGGGGCTCGCTTTGATCGCTACCGCCGGCGGCCGTCTTGAGCCGGACCTCAAGACGGCCGGCGGCGAATTGATCCGCATTCCGGCGCATTCCAAAAATCCGATCACGCTCATCGCCAACGCGTTCAAGCTCGCGAAGATCGCGCGTGAACGCAACGTGCAAATCATCCACGCGCGCTCGCGAGCGCCGGCGTGGAGCGCGTTACTCGCGGCTCGCATGGCGCATGTGCCGTTCGTGACGACGTATCACGGCATTTACAATGCGAAGTCGCCGCTGAAGGCGTTCTACAATTCAGTAATGGCGCGCGGCGATGCGATCATCGCCAATTCTGAATTTACGCGCGAACACATCCTCACGCATCACGACGTTATGCCCGAGCGCATCACCGCGATCCCGCGAGGTGTCGATCTCGACGTGTTCGATCCTAAGAAGATTGGCGCCCCCGACATCGCTGCATTGCGCGCCAAGTGGGACGTTTCGGCTGACGACAAACGTTGCGTTGTGTTGGTTCCTGCGCGCCTTACACGCTGGAAAGGTCAGCTGGTTCTGATTGAGGCTGTGAAGCTTCTTCAGGCGCGCCGACCGAATGCGGTGAAGGTGATCATCGCGGGCGATGATCAAGGGCGGCGCGCTTACAGCCAGGAAATGCTTTCCGCGATTAAAGCCGCAGGACTGCAAGACGTTGTGGCGATGGTCGGGCATCTGAGGCAGATGCCTTTGGCGTTCGCGGCGTCGGACATGGCGGTGTTCCCTGTCATCGAGCCCGAGGCTTTCGGACGCGGCGCCGTCGAAGCGGAAGCGATGGCCGTTCCGGTAATCGCCTCCAATCTCGGCGGCTACACCGAAACGGTCGTTGAAGGCCAAACCGGCTTTCTCGTTCCTGCGGGTGCGGCCGGTCCGTTGTGCGGCGCAATAGAACGAATGATCGATGCGGGAGCGGAAAAGCGCGCTGACATGGGGAAAAAGGGCCAGCAGCGGGTGCGCGAGCTTTATTCAAAGCTTGCCCTGCAATCGGCCACATTAGCTGTTTACCAACGGGTGTTAAGCGAAGCCGAATCCCGCAAAATCGCCAAGGCGTCCGTGCGGCCGGTGCTCTAGGAGACGACGTATGATCTGGCGCAAGCCAGCTGCAGAAGCGAACGGCGATACAAACGCCAAGCGCGTGTTGGTCATCCAACTCGGCGGCATCTCCACGTTCGTTCAAGCGCTCGCGGCGGCCAGGCGCATTCGTGAAGAACACGTCGGCGCGCGTATCACGCTGCTGACGACGGAAGCGACGAAGGAAATCGCCGAGAAGGCGCCGTACTTCGACCTGGTCGAAGCCGACGGCAAACCGACTGAGCCGCAGGCGATCACCAATCTGATCAAGCGGCTCCGCGGCGCCAAATACGATCTCGTCTATGACCTCGAAGGGTCGAGCCGTACGAGCAATTATTTTCAGGGTTTGCGCCCTTGGCCGCCGAAATGGTCTGGGCCTGTCGCCGACGCGAACGCCGCTTTCCAGCACCCGCTGGATCGCTTCGGCGCACAGCTCGCCGCTGCCGGATTGGGTGATGAGGCGCTGATGCCTGAACTTGGCTGGCTGCGTTCGGTCATGCGCGATACGCCGCGGTTGCAGCCGGACTATTTCAGCATTCGCGGTCCGTACGTGCTGCTGATGCCGCGTGGCTCGGACGCTGAGTCCAACCGCCGCTGGCCGGAGGACAAATATATCGATCTGGCCAAGCGCATCGCCAATAACGGCGTGACGCCAGTGGTGATCGGCGGTTCGGAAGAACGTCCGATCGGCGTCGCCATCGCCAAAGCCGAGCCGCGCGCCAAAAACCTCGTGACCCGGCCTGATCTCTTCCAATGCATTGGCTTGGCCGAGCGCGCCTCCTTCGCGGTAGGCGACGATGTCGATCTGATGCATGTGGCGGCCGCCGCCGGCGCACCATGCCTGGTCTTCCTGAGCTCAACCGCGAAGGGCGCGCCAGCCGCCCCCCGGGGCCGGAGCGGGGTGGTGGAATTCACCGCCGCTGTAGTCGCCGACCTCCCGGTTGACCAAGTTGACCGCCAACTCCGCAATTGCGGCGTCTATAGACACACCGCTACCGCTTGATGCGGAGCCAATGACAAGCAATATTCAAAGCGTGAGTCCGCGTCCGAAAGGGCGCGGCGCTCATGCGTTCTATCAACAGCTGCAGGAGAATGCCCGATAGCCAGACGTCCGTACGCCGCGCCGCCCCCCTCGAAGGATGGGCCGCGAGTGAATGAGGAAATCCGCGGCGTGCCGCGCGTGCTCCTCATCGATGCAGAGGGAGAGAAGCAAGGGGAAATGCCGATCTCAGCGGCGCTCGATGCCGCCCGCGAAGCCGGCCTCGATCTCGTCGAGGTGGCCCCCCAATCCGTGCCGCCGGTCTGCAAAATTCTCGACTACGGCAAGTTCCGGTTCGAGGAGCAGAAAAAGAAGGCCGAGACGCGCAAGAAGGCCAAGCGGGTCGAACTGAAGGAAATCAAGGTTCGCCCGAACATCGACGACCACGATTACGAAGTGAAGATGAAGGCCATCCATCGCTTCTTCGAAGAAGGCGACAAGGTGAAAGTCACCCTGCGCTTTCGTGGCCGCGAAATGCAGCACACCAATCTCGGCATGGATCTGCTCGATCGTATGCGCAATGAGCTCGACGGCATCGCCAAGGTTGAGCACGAGCCGCGCTTCGAAGGCCGCCAAGTCGTCATGGTGATGGCGCCTAGAGCCTCTTAACGAGCTTCATCAGGCGCGGTTCAGGTGCGGGCGTCTTAGAATGATGTTGCCCGAGTTGGCTTCGGCGGCAATCGCCGCAAGCAAGGAGTGTCGTTCTCATGCGCGCTATTCTGTTTGCGGCGTTTGCTTTGGCTGCTTGTGCTCAAACGCAAGCTGTCGAGCCCACGCCGAACGCCAGCTTGCCCCAGCATATTCGCGAAGACCTCGCGCAGCGCGACGCGGCTCTGCGTGAGCCGGGCGTCGTCGCGGCCGGCATTGGTCAGAGCGCCGACTTGGGCGGCGGACTGATCGTGCGGCCGCTCGAAGTGCTGGAAGATAGCCGTTGCCCGCAGAACGCGCGTTGCGTTTGGGCAGGCCGTTTGCGTTTGCGCGTCGCTGTTGAAGGCGCGGGCGAACGCGAAGTGACCGCGGCCGAAGAAGCTGTGCCGACGCCGCGTGGTTCGTTCAGGCTCGTTGCGATTTCGCCCGGTCCGTGGACGGATTGGCCGCAAGAGCAGCGCCCAGCTTATCGGTTTGGGTTTCGGCGCGCTTAGGCCCTAGCCCCGGCTAAAGCGCCGCCGCTTGGTCATGATCCACATGTTGCCAAAGAGCAGCAACAGCGCGACGCCGAAGGCGATGGCGTTGAACAACGGCACGCGCTCGGCATTGGCGGCGAGGAAGTCCTGGGCCCGCGTGCGTGCTTCACTGTTTCGCGCCGCTTCAGCAGCCTGAGCCGCTTGCTCGCCCGCAAAGCCGAAATCAACGCTCGGCGGAAGGCCGACGACGGCGAGGCTCACGCCGCCCACGGCCGGGAGCCGGGTAGGGGCGAAGGCCAGATGCGTGCCGAACGCGATCACAAGCGTCGCGAGGATCGCCATCAGCCAGCGAGAGCCCGCGATCGCCGACAATGAGCCGGTGACCTTGTTCTTTTCCTCCCGGAAAATCTCCTTGGCCTCGGCCAGGCTTTGCGGCTGTCGCACCATGCCGTTCGCTCCCACTTGCCCTGCAGCTTAACCAACCTCAGCCACGGCAGGGAGCCCAAATGTCGGCGTACCGGCGCGGAACACTACGATCGGTCCGGCCCCATTGCCCGCCCGGAACCCCCATGCTATCAGCCCCGCCTTCTTGGATGGCCCGGCCTGTACGGCATGCCGTGGCGATCCTTTTTGCGTGGGTTTCGGCCCACGCCCGATCCAAAAGAGGATGAAATGCCGAAACTGAAGACCAAGAGCGGCGTGAAAAAGCGCTTCAAGCTCACGGCGACTGGCAAGGTAATGGCCGGCGCCGCCGGCAAGCGCCACCGCCTGATCAGCCACAACGCCAAATACATCCGTCAGAACCGCGGCACGTCGGAGCTCGCAAAGCCCGACGCCGACCGCGTGAAATTGTGGATTCCGTACGGCTTGAAATAGCCGCGCCGGACCCGTCCGCAAGTTTGAAACATCTGATGGAGAGTTGATATGGCACGCGTAAAAGGGGGCGTCACCGCGCACGCCCGGCACAAGAAAGTTTTGAAGAAGGCGAAGGGCTATTATGGCCGTCGCTCGAACACCTTCCGCACGGCGAACGCCGCAGTCGAGAAGGCCGGTCTCTATGCTTACCGCGATCGCAAGGCCAAGAAGCGCAGCTTCCGCGCACTCTGGATCGTGCGTATCAACGCGGCTGTGCGCGAAGAGGGCCTCACGTATTCGCGATTTATCGCCGGTCTGACGAAGGCTGGCATCACGCTTGATCGCAAGGTCATGGCTGACATCGCCATGCACGAGCCTGATGCGTTCAAGGGCCTGATCGCTCAGGCCCAGGGCGCACTGAAGTAACACTCCGTGGTTTCCTCCCCCGCCCGCGGGGGAGGTGGCCGCGAAGCGGCCGGAGGGGGCGCAACCGCGCGAGTGCTTGCAAGCACAGCGGCACACTGCCCTCTCAGTCAGCCCGCTTCGCGGCCTGACAGCTCCCCCGTGAACGGGTGAGCAAAAAGGACGGCGTCATGACCGCCAATACCGATCTTCAAGGACTCGAAGCCGACCTCTTGGCGCGTCTCGGCAACGCCAATGACGAAGCGTCGCTCGAGACGCTGCGCGTTGAGGCGCTGGGCAAGCAGGGCTCGATCTCCGCGCTGATGAAGAACCTCGGCGCGATGAGCCCGGACGAGCGCAAGACATTTGGCGGTGCGCTCAACGTCCTCAAGGACAAAGTCACCGAAGCCATCGTCACCAAGAAGGCGACGCTCGCCGAAGCCGCGCTTGATCGTCAGCTTCAGTCTGAGGCCGTCGACGTCACGCTGCCGCCAGTGCGCCCGCGCCTCGGCACTATCCATCCTGTGTCGCAAGTGATGGAAGAACTCGCGCAAATCTTCGGCGAGATGGGCTTCAGCGTCGAAGAAGGCCCGGACATCGAGACCGACTTCAACAACTTCACCGCCCTGAACTTCCCGCCAAACCACCCGGCACGCGAAACGCATGACACGTTCTTCCTCGATGCGAAGGGCGAAGACGGCGCGCGCAAAGTGCTGCGCACCCACACGTCACCCGTGCAAGTGCGCACCATGCTGAAGCAGAAGCCGCCGATCCGTATGATCTGCATGGGGCGCACCTTTCGCAAAGATTCCGACGCCACCCACACGCCGATGTTCCACCAGATCGAAGGCCTCGTCATCGACGAGATCTCGACCATGGCTGATTTGAAGAGCGTGCTAATCGCCGCGATCAAAGCCTATTTCGAAGTCGATGACGTACGCCTGCGCTTCCGCCCGCACCATTTCCCGTTCACCGAACCAAGCGCCGAAGTCGATGTCGGCTGCGATCGCTCCGGCGGTCAGATAAAGATCGGCGCCGGTGACGATTGGCTGGAAATTTTAGGCAGCGGCATGGTTCATCCGAACGTGCTCAAGAATTGCGGCATCGATCCCGACAAATACCAAGGCTACGCCTTCGGCATGGGCATCGATCGCCTCGCCATGCTCAAATACGGCATGCCCGACCTCCGCGACTTCTTCGCCGCCGATCAACGTTGGCTGAAGCACTACGGCTTCAGCCCGTATCTGCTGCCGGGCCTGGCGCAGGGGGTGGGGTGATGTGTGCACTTCCATCTTCCCCCGCGTGCGGGGGAAGTCCCGAGCAAAGCGAGGGGAAGGGGGGCGTTGTCGCCGCATCCCACCTCCCCCTCCGTCTCGCGGCTACGCCGCGATCCACCTCCCCCGCTCGCGGGGGAGGATACGAAAGCATCGCCCAATGAAATTCACGCTCTCCTGGCTCAAGGAGCATCTCGCGACCGACGCGAGCATCGACACCATCGTCGAAACCATGACTATGACCGGTCTCGAAGTGGAATCCGTCGAGAACGCCGGCGAAAAACTCGCGCCCTTCACCGTCGCGCGCATCATCAGCGCCGCGAAGCACCCAAACGCCGACAAGCTGCAAGTCTGCCAAGTCGAAACCGCGCTCGGCAATCTTGAGATTGTCTGCGGCGCCGCGAACGCACGCGCTGGTCTCGTCACCGCCTTCGCGCCGATCGGCACGACCATCCCAGGCAGCGGCATCACGCTCGAGGCACGCCCGGTGCGTGGCGTCGTTTCCAACGGCATGCTCTGCTCCGGCGCCGAGCTTGAACTCGACACCGACGCTGACGGCATCTTCGAACTCGATTCCAATCTCAAAGTCGGCACGCCGCTGGCTGAAGCGCTCGGTCTCAACGATCCGGTGATCGACATCGAGGTCACGCCGAACCGTCCCGATTGGCTGGGCGTCGCCGGCATCGCCCGCGATCTCGCCGCGGCTGGCATCGGCAAGCAAACGACAAAACCGATCATGCCGGTGCCCGGCCGCTACCCATCGCCGCAAAAAGTCGCGACGGAAGACGCGCACGCGTGCCCGATGTTCGCTGGCCGCTTCATTCGCGGCGTCAAGAACGGCCCATCGCCCGCCTGGCTGCAGCAGCGTCTGCGCGCGATCGGCCAAAAGCCGATCAGCACGCTCGTCGACATCACCAACCTCATCACCCACGATCGCTCGCGGCCGCTGCACGTCTATGACGCTGCCAAGCTCAACGGCGTCGTCCGCGCCCGCATGGGCCGCGAAGGTGAGAGTTTCGTCGCGCTCAACAAGAACGTTTACAACGTCACGCCCGCCATGTGCGTCATCGCCGACGATGAGCGCGTGCTTGGCCTCGGCGGCGTCATCGGCGGCGAGTATTCCGGCGTTTCTGAAGCGACGACCGACATTCTGGTCGAGTGCGCGCTCTTCGATCCCACAATCACGCACCAAACCGGCCGCGCCCTCACGCTCACCACCGACGCGCAATATCGCTTCGCGCGCGGCGTTGACTCCGGCTTCGTCGTGCCGGGGCTCGAACTCGCCACCCGTATGATCCTCGATCTCTGCGGCGGCGAGCCGAGCGAGATCATGGTTGCTGGCGATCTGCCCGCGCCGCCGAAAGCGATCTTCTTCGATCCCGATCGCGTCCGCCAACTTGCCGGCATCGATGTGAAGCCGACGCGCGTGCGCGCGGTGCTGAAGGATCTCGGCTTCGAAACCAGCGCCGAAGGGCAAGGGAGCAAGCGCATCATCGTCGAGCCGCCGACCTGGCGCCGCGATGTCGATGGTCCGGCCGATCTCGTCGAAGAGGTTGCGCGCATCGAAGGCTTCGACAAACTGCCGACGAACGAACCGCCGCGCGCCGCAGGCTTCCGCCCGCCGCCGGCAAGCGTCGGCGAAAGTCGCTCGCGCATCGCGCGCCGTGCGGCCGCGTCGCTTGGCTATAACGAAGCCATCACCTGGAGCTTCTGCTCGCGTGCGCAAGCACAGGCCTTCGGCGGTGGCAGCGAAGAGATGTTGGTCGCCAACCCGATTGCCAGCGATCTCGACTGCATGCGGCCTACGGCTCTGCCGCAATTGCTCGCGGCCGCACAGCGCAATGCCGATCGCGGTTTCGACGATGCACGCTTGTTCGAAGCTGGCCCCGCCTACGCCAACACCAACGACGTTGGCCAACAGCGCACGCTCGCGGCCGTATGGCAGGCGCGTGCGCCGCGACATTGGCGTGCGGCGCCGCAACCGGACATTTTCGACGTGAAGCGCGACGTGCTGATGATCCTCGAAGCGATCGGCGCGCCGGTGGCGTCGCTGCAAACATCGACGGACGCGCCCGCCCATTGGCGCCCCGGCCGCGCCGGCGCGCTGAAGCTCGGTCCGAAGGTGATTGCGTACTACGGCGAAATACATCCGCGCGCGCTGAAGGCGATCAATGTCGAAGGACCGGCCCTGGCGTTCGAGATTTTTCTCGACGCGTTGCCCTCGCCGCGCGCAAAAGGCCGCACCAAGCCGCCGCTGGAGAAACTCGATCTGCAACCGCTGACGCGCGACTTCGCTTTCATCGTTGATGACGGCACGCCCGCCGCCGACGTCGTCCGCGCCGCCATCGGCGCTGACAAAGCGTTGATCAGCGATGTGAACTTGTTCGACGTCTATCGTGGCGAACGCATGCAAGCCGGCAAAAAGAGCCTCGCCATCGAAGTCACGCTGCAACCACGCGAGAAAACGCTAACCGACGCCGAGATAGAAGCGGCAAGCGCGAAAATCGTGAGCGCGGTTATGAAGGCGACAGGCGGCACGCTGCGGAGTTAGTCGTTGTCGTCCTTGTCGTCGGTGGCAGGCGCGATAACGAGGTCATTTGGCCTCACTGTGAGAAGCGGACGAGAGGAGAGCGCGCTGGCCGCGCGTGAGTTCGGGATTGTCGGCAATGGAGGCCGCTCTTCCTCCTCAACCTTGTTGACGTAGCCTGGCTGATTATTAGCCAGATCAAGTGCGAAATATCCAGTTGCGTGTGATCTGCGCTCTCTGTCGGACGTCCGGTTCTCTTGAGCGGATTGACCCGACCGCGTCTGCTGCGCCTGGGCGGGAAGGGCGAAGGTGCAGACGAGAACGGCGATAGCTAAAGACGACGCACTCAGCTTCATGACATTAATCCTTCTCCGCGCGCGGAAAGTTTCGCATAGCGCGACCGGCTTGTCATCCGTGAGGCTATTTCAGCGGGCGAATGCCCCCAACGCTGCATTCCGCGCCACAACCCCACGCCCCGCCGCTGTCAGGGCATCCACCAATTCACGCGGCAGCGACACATCCGTCGCCGTATCGTAAAGCGCCTCGTACTGCTCCGGCGTCATGTCGCGGAACGTGATCACGTCCATGCTCAAGCTGATGTCATCGCATTGCCACGTTGTGCCGCGGCTGTTCTGCGGTGAGTTGCACCGCCACTCGCGCAGCGCACGCTGGTACTCCGGCAATTGCGCCCGCCACACATCAACCGACGCGCGCTTTGCAACTTCCGTCGCTACATCGACCGGCGAATACATCATTTCGTAAGCGCCGATCGCATCAGTGCCTTCATGCTGAAACGTCCGCGGCCGGATGTATTCGGCGTTCACCACCAGAAACAAAACCCGCCGCGCCTGCAGTGCTTCGCGCGGCGTGAGCGGCGAGGGCGCTTCATCCCCGGCGCGCAGCACTTGCAAGCTCAGCATGCCGAGATTGTCCGCCACGCCGCCGTCGACTAAATGCACGTAACGCTGCGCCGCATGCGTGTCGCCACGATAGTTTTGGAACGCGTGCGCAGTTTGATGGACGTTCTCGCCAGCGTTGCGATCGGCCAGCACGCGCGTCGTCCACGCGGCAGGGCCTGCGCAGCGCGAAGCGAAGCTCTCCGCCAACACCGGCCTGAACGCGACCGGCACCGCCATCGAGGCCGCCACCGCATCCGCGACGCGCACTTCGCGCACGTCGCTGCAAAGCCCATCGAAAAAGAACTGGGTGAACGCGAACGGCGTCGAGTTATAAAGGTCGGTCGCGTTCAAGATGACGCGCGGGCCGGCGCCCATTTGGTTCATCCGCGCGCCGTGATAGATGTTGTCGTCGAGCCACGACGCCAATTGCGCCGGGCCGTTCATGCCACCGCGCAACGCGCCAGCGACCCCAAACGGCGAACCCGGCCCACGCACGCGCCATTCGCGCCCGAGATAAGCGGCGTCGAACGTGTCGAGCCCGGCGTCGCCATTCAATCCATAATACGCCGACAGCACCGAGCCGCCGGAAACGGAGGTGATGAGCGCGATGTGTTCACTCAGCGGCCGCCCGTCGCGACCAATCGTATCGCGCAATCCTTGCAACACGCCGAGATGAAACGACGCCGCCCGCGCGCCACCGCCGGAAAGTGCAAGCACGATGAGATCGTCGCCAACTGGCGCGCGTCCCTCAATGTCGCCGCGCAAGGCGCCGAGCGGCGCGTTGATTGGTGTGGTCGTGGTGGCGCACGCGCTCACGAACAGTGAAAGGATAAAGACGAGGCCCCGCATGGGGTGCAGTCTCCGCCGGCGCTCGCGCCCTTGGCAAGCGATTACGCATGTCCCATATCGCTCTCGCGAGGACGGCCTCGCGCTTTCCACGATCGGGGACGGCCCTTATACGAAGCGCCAACAGCGCGAAGGAGTCGTTATGCAAGCCTGGATCATGCTTGGGGCCGCGGGCCTGTTCGAGATCGTCTGGGCCATTGGGCTGAAATACGCCGATGGCTTCACCAAGCCGGTCGCCTCCGCCATCACCATCGGCGCGATGATCATCAGCATATGGCTGTTGGCCCAAGCGGCGCGCGATTTGCCGATCGGCACGGCTTACGCCGTCTGGACCGGCATTGGCGCGGTGGGCGCGGCATTGCTCGGGATCATGTTGTTCCAGGAAAGCGCCAACCTCGTGCGGATCGGCTGCGTTGCACTGATCGTGGCTGGGATTGTCGGCCTTAAGCTTTCAACGCCTGCCTGAACGGCCTTGCCGCGCTCGCGCGCCTCACTAAAACGGCGCGCGAGGAGGGGACGATGGCTCTGATCAAGCGCAAGCACAACACGATCAAAGCCTACGTCCACGATTGGCTCGAGCCCGATCAGCCGGGCGGGATCAATTTTTTCTCCGGCACGATCATTGTGCTCGTCATCGCGAGCTTGATCTCACTTGCGTTTGAGACCGAGTTGTTGCGCCCAGACACGCACCTCGATCGCTCGATCCTCCCGTTGATGCAGAACATCAATCTCGCGGTTGTGTGGATTTTTGCGGTCGAGTTTGCCTTGCGTCTCTGGTCTGAAGGAGAGAACCCGGCACACAAGGGCGTGCTGGGCCGGCTGAAGTTTCTGCTGCAGCCAGTGACCGTGGCGGACGTTTTGGCGTTCTTGCCTGAACTGATTGCGATGATCTTCTTCGAGTCCACGAGCGCGCTCTTTCCGGCGCTACGCGCTCTGCGGCTCTTCCGCTTGTTCAAGTTGGCGCGCTACGTGCCGGCGTTCGCGATTGTTGGCGCGGCCGTGAAACGTGCATGGGCGCCCTTGATGGCGGCGCTTTGCGTGGCTGCCGCGCAGCTCTACGTCGCGGCGATGATGCTCTACCTCATCGAGGGCGACACCAAGCCGCAAGCGTTTGGTTCGATCGCGCGCGCAATGTGGTGGGCGGTCGTGACGCTGACCACCGTGGGCTATGGCGACGTCTATCCTGAGACCATGTGGGGCCGCGTCGCGGCGGGTTTGGTTGCACTCGCCGGCGTTGGCATCGTTGCATTGCCCACAGGCATCCTGGCCTCTTCGTTCGCGGAGGAATTTCGCGAACGCCATGAACGCGAGCAAGCGTCGAAGAAGGCGAAGTCGGCTAGCTCCGGGGCGGTGGCGAAGAAAGATTGAGCCGCCTGGTCTCGCGAATGCGGCCATTGGCGAGCGCGCCTTCGATCAGTTCCGTGCCCGAGAGTCCGAAGATGCGGCTACCGATGAACAGTGCGCGCGTGTTGCCATACCAATCCACACACGACACTTCGCAGGCGTAGCTCGGATCTTGCGCATTCTGCCGCGCCATCAATTGCCCGGCCCAGCCCAAGCGTCCGGCGCTGCTCAGCGTCAGATAACTGATGTCGGACGCCTGGCTCCTGAACCACCAGCGGCCGCCTTCCCACGTGCGCGTCACGGTCGGCAGACCCATGACGCCGGTATCGTCTGCGCCAACAAGCGCGTTGAAGGCATGTGAGCGGCCCTCAGATTCGTATCGCCCATCCAGGATTTGCGTGCTGACGATACGCGGCGCGCCATCGAGATCGAGCACTGAGACGCTCAAGCCGCGATCAGTGCGATAGCCGCTCAAGATGGCGTTGTTGCCAGCGCGTTCGAGGCGAATGATGTTGTGCGGCGCTTGCACGATTGTGGCCGCCGCAGGGTTTGCAAGCGGGAGCGCGATCACGCGCGACGCAGGCAGCACGATGTTTGCCTCCGGCGGGTACGAACTCCAACCAGTGCGCCCGCCATAGACCACATGCGTTTGCGTGTAGCGCACTTCGTATTGCGCGGCTTCTGGCGCGGGCGCTTGCACGTAGCGGTTTGGCGCCGCTTCCATCGGCGTTGAGCGGAAGGTGCTGAGCGGCGCATGGAAGTAGCGGACCTGTGCGTTGCCGCCGTTCGCGCAAGGGCCGGCATTCCAGGTCAGCAGCGCGCGGAACTCCTCTGTCGTCGCATCGAGCGCGAGCTGGTTTGGCGGCAGCCCCCGCGCATGCAGCGCCCGCGGCGTCTCGCCGTTGAGCGGCACTTGATAGATCGTCGCCGGAATGGAGGCCGAAGCCATGCCAGGCCGCGCGCAATCACGCGCCAGCACCGGGTCGTAGCTGTTCGGCGTCACCCAAAGGAAAATGTCCGTCGTCGAGACAAAGAATTCGCGTTGGCCGCCGCCGACGAACGCCGTGGTGCGGCAGTCGAGCTCATCGCCGGCGCTGAGATCGCCCAGCGGGCAGGTCGACACTGAATGCACCATTGGCTGCAAGGTGCGTTGCACCGGCCGATAAATGTCATTGCCATCGAAGAGCGAACGCCCGGCAGTGGTGACAGCGCGGCGATCGCCATCGCGCAACCAGCGGCGCACGATTGGCCAGCGCATCGCGACGCGCGGATTGATGCCGGATAAATCAAGCGGCGTGTAGATGACGAGATTGCCGTTCACCAGCCGCGTCGAGTAATTTTCGATGTCGTAATAGTCGTTCGACGAGATGTAGTACGTCGCTTCGCGTTGCAATTGACCCGCATCGTCGATCGTGAGGACCGTGATTTCCGAGGCTTGCTCCGCGTACGAATAGCCGGTGACGAGGATGCGGTTTCCGCTCGTCAGCAATTCGTCGTACCAAGTGTCTTGACCCGGGCTGCGATAGACGTTGGTGCGGCTCGCGAGTGAAAGTCCGGCGGCGTCGCTGGGGCGCGTGTTGACGACGAACAAGCGGCCGTCTTGCAGAACCACGAGGTAGCGGCCGACTTGTTTGACGATGCCGCCTTCGTCGACCCCTTGCGTCTGCACGTTGGTGATTGAGGACGGTTCACCTGAGCTTGCGTCACTCGATCGCGCTTGGGCGGTTACAACGATCCCTTGGGATGCGCTTGGCGAGGGCGCAGCCACCGATGGCGGCGGAGGTGGCGGCGGAGGAGGAGAGGGCGGTGGCGGCGCGCCGCCGTCCATCGCTTGGACGTTGTCGTCGAACTCGTAACGCCGATTGACGCCGGTCATCCGCTGCACGTCGCGTACATAGCGCATGAAGTCGGCGTCGTTGTCGAAGCGCTCAAGTTCGCGCCAGACAGGCGGCTGCGGGTTTTCGGTCTTGTTCGGTGCGCCATTCGTGGGCG
Source organism: Caulobacteraceae bacterium (assembly GCA_031379735.1). Lineage (GTDB taxonomy): Bacteria > Pseudomonadota > Alphaproteobacteria > Caulobacterales > Aquidulcibacteraceae > Vitreimonas. Next base: position 90,426 of record JANNFK010000052.1, read on the forward strand.
CAGGCTCGCCTGCAGCGCCGGCGATCACCAACGCGGCCACTGCCGCCAATAAGCGCAATTTCATATGCGTCTCCCTCCGCCCGGGCAGGACGCTACATGATTGTGGCGCAGATTCGATAGAAACGAGGAGACGTTATCACGCCTGCGCGATTTAGAACGGGTTGAGGCGCCGGCGCCGCGAATAGGCGAGGTAGCCGACGTTCGCGCCGAGGCGGAAACCCACGCCCGCACGCATTGGCGCCAGCGTCACGCCTTCGCGGCGCTGATAGTTCACGCCGACGCCGCCAACAAAATAGGCCGAACCATCGACGCCGGGATAGCGATGGAAGATGCTTTCGGGGCGGCGCAGATTGTAGGCCAGGGTAAAGACGCGCGAGGCGTTGCCGCCAGTGTCGAAGCCGATCGATGGCCCTTGCCAATAGACGCGGGTTTCGCCGCTGCGGCCCTTCAAATGCAAATGGCCATCGCCGTAGCGCAGGCCGACGCCGATCGCGCCTGAGCCCTCATTGCCTTCGATATAGCCGTTAGGGCGGCCCAAATCTTCGAACACGTGGCGCACGACAGTCGCCAGTCCCTCAGCGCCGGCGCCGAAAAAACGCTGCGCCGCAGCGACGATCTCGTCCTCGGAATAGGTCTGCTGTTCTTGCGCCAGCGCAGGTCCGGGGAGCAGCGCACTCGCGCCCAGGCCGAGCGCAACCGTGCGGCGGGAAAATTCGTGAGACATGGAAAGTCCTCCGTTAGGTCAGAAGAACATAAGGCGAGGTGGCGCGGAATCCTACGTGACCGGCCTAGGGGCAGGAGTTCAAGATGCAGGAAGTAAAACGCCAAGGCGAAACGATATTAAAGCGTCCGAGCTACGCGGAGCCCAGTGTTATGGAATCGGTAGTCTCGATTGAATCCGCCGCGGGCTGAGGAAGCGAGGTTTCCGGGGTTGCTGTTTGCGGAACCGCCGCGACGCACGCGGTCGGGGCAGGAAGTTCCGTCATAGAGGCCGCTAAAAACCTCAGCATCTGACTCAACGGCCGAGCCACCCAGATCTGCGGGAAGGTACCCCGCGTAGCAATCCTGCACCCATTCAAAGACATTGCCGTGCATGTCGAAGAGACCAAACGGGTTGGCGTGCTTGGTCCCGACTGGGTGGGTCTGAGCGTCTGAGTTCTCCACGAACCACCCGAAGTCGCCCAATAGACGTTCGTCGTTGCCAAAACTCCAGGTCTCGCCGTTACGCGGATCGTCGGCCGAAGTGATCCCGCGCGCGGCGTATTCCCATTCCGCTTCGGTGAGAAGGCGATAGTCGTGGCCAGTCATCTGCGACAACCAGCGTGCATAATCCTGCGCGTCATCCCAGCTGACGTTGATCACAGGTCGCGTTTCGCGCCCCCAATCGGAATCCGAAGGCTCAGCAGCGCCGCGACACCCGCCGCCTACCACGCAGGCTTGCCAATCGGTGAACGTGACCTCGTGTTGCGACACGGCGAAGCGCGCAATCGAAATGCGTCGCCGCTCATCCGGTGCAAACTGCGGACGACCTTGCTCATCAACGCCGATCTGTGCCGGTGCTTCACCCATGACAAAACTGCCCTCCGGGACCACCACCATGACCGGGCAATAGATTGAGCCCTCCCGGCAGTCCTGGAACGCACTCGACGCGCCCGTGGGACCGGCGCGAAGCTCTTCGCCTGAGTGAGCGAGGCGCTGATAATTCCACCATCCGAGAACCATCGGCTCCAGCGTCGCCCGTTGCGTGTAGGCGTAGCCGCCGCCGAGCACGGCCAGCGCTGAAACGCCCGCGAGCACCTGCATCCGCAAGCGCGTTCCAGCTGCGCGCCGCTCTTCCTTGCGGCAGGCCGCGAGGTAGTCGCGCATGTCGCGATCCACGACTGCGTCAAACTCGGTGCGACGAGCAATTCTTTCGGCTTCATTCAAACGTAGGCCACGATGTGCGAGCCAGCTTTCGCCGACGCTGCCGCTCTTCGCCCTTGCCTTGGCGCTCTGATAAGCTTGCGTGTACCTACGCGCCTTCCACTCATGTGTCGCGGCGCGTACGCCATCAAGCACGCGCAGAGCGTCGCGCTCCTCTTCAATCCACGCGGTCAGGGTTGGCCATTGGCGCAGGATCGCTTCATGCGCGACCTCGACGGTCCCATCGTCGGTGACCAATAGCCGTTGTTCGATGAAGCGGTCAGCTAAGGGTTGCGCTTCCGGCGGGATGTCCTGGCGGCGGGCGACGCGGCGTTTGACCCCGTCCTGATCCACTTGCACCAAGGCCGGGACAAACAGGCGCCGAGCCAAGGCTAGTTTTTCGGCGCTCGGCTGCGCGCCAAGAACAGCATCCACCGCCGATTGAATGGCCCCGGCAAGTCCGCCGAGCTTGTCGCCGTAATCAACGAGCGTGAGGTTTCCGTCGGCGCCGAATTGAGTCTGAAGCCGCTCAAGCGTGAACGCGAGCAAGGGCAATGCATCGGCGGCGTCGAGATCGGCCAGCAATTGCTGCGTCAGCGCCGGTTCGACGGTCAACGCCGGCTTCGCAAGCCGCGCCGGGCCTTCGATGATTTCCTTGAATGAACCCGCTCCAATGGCGGGCAACGAGAAAGTATTCTGGCTTTCGGGCATCAAGCCGTTTTGCAACGCCTCGTAGGAATCCGAGCGGATGGTGGCGATCAGCAAGGCATTTCCATCCTGCGCGATCGCTCCAGATACGATGTCGCAGAACTTGGCGCGTTCAGCATTGTCGGCGCCGAACAGCTCTTCCGCTTGGTCGAGCGGAATGATGATGGTTGGCGGCTTGGCAACGTAAGTTTCCTGCGCCGCCTCGGCATGGCGCGCAAAGCGTTCCATCACCGGTTTGCGCAAGTCGCCGAAGGCTTGCGCCAGATCCGCCACGCCGCTGAGTGTTGCGTTGCGCCCCAGCGCCGCCGACACGCTCGCCGCCAAACCTTGCGCGCCGCTGATCGCCGCTCGCTCTGGACGCACGATAGGCAGCACCAGGAAGTTCTCTTCATCCCGCTTCAAGCGCGCGATGAGGCCGGCGCGGAGAAAAGACGACTTGCCCGCGCCCGATGCGCCAAGGATCACCAGCAGCCGTTGCGCCGCGCCGTTGCGCAATCTTCGCAGCTCGTCGAGGCCGCGCGCGATGTCGGCGTCGCGGCCAAAGAAGATCGCGGCGTCCTGAACGTCGAGCGCCTGCAAACCGCGATAGACCGAGCGGGCAGGTTCATTCGCTGGCGGCCACGGAAAAGATTGTGGCGTGATGCGTTTGGCGAGCAGGCCATCCCGCAAGCTTTGAAAACCGTCCTCCTTTGTCGCATCGCCGATTTGAAGATCGGTGATGAAGCGCGGGATCGGCGCGGTTACAGGCGCGACAAAGATCGGCAGGATCGGTTTGCCGCGTTCTTGGGCTTGCGTGAACTCGCGCACGCATTCATGCGAACCGAGCCACTCGTTCGAGAGGCAGACGATGACGGCTTCTTTGTCGCCCATCGCGTTCAGCACATCGCGCCAGCTGTCGCCGGACTTTAGATCCTGCAAGTCCAGGAAGACCTGCGAGCGCCCCCAGCCTTGCGTTTCGAGCCAATCGCGCAGCCGCTCGGCCTCTGCTGCGTGCACCGACGCATTCTGAACATCGCTTCCGAGCCAAGCTGAACACCCAGTCCGACGGAAGCTGAACACCGGTTCCGAGGGAAGCTGAACGGCCAATCCGACGAAGCTGAACAGGCCCCAAAGGCCCAGCGCGTGCGAGACGTCGTCCCCTGAAAGCGAGGGGAGCCGATGTCCGCGAGGAGAAAGTC
>JANNFK010000081.1:0-27904 GCA_031379735.1 Caulobacteraceae bacterium
ATGCCCGCCTGGAACTCGACTGACCTGAAGGTCTTCAAATCGGAGCGGACACGACGGATCATACGCCGCCGCCGTTCCGGCGCGCAAGACGGATACTGCCGCGCACGAGGTCGATGACGTTCGCCGCGTAAAGCACGGTGAGCGCATCGGCGAACCGGTTGAATGTCCGAACGCGCTCGTCGTTGCTAAGGCGATGCCACAGCGTGGAGACGGTGTCGTTGGGTTGGAGCGATTCCAGCACCAGCGCCGCCAGGCCCACGCTGGAATACTCAATCGGGACGTATTTGTCGGGAAGCAGAGACATCGCTACTTCTCGAACACATCGCACATGATGAAGAGGTGCGAGAGGATGCACAGTCCCGCTGCTTCGCGCGCCCTGTCGCCGCTGGTGCCCGCAGCCCAGTCGTACATGCCCATGAACAGATCGTCGCCGCTGTTGCCGGCGTCGCGCAGCGCCTGGTACTTCGTAACGAAGCCAAGGCGCAGTCGATCGGCGAATCCGGGCTGCAGCTGCGACACCTTCGTGATCAGCGTCTCGCATTCGCGCGATTTCGCGGAGCCCATGAGTAACAGGTTCGCCGAAGATGCGCCGAGGGCGTTCTTGGCGATCTTGTCCGCGGGCGGGATATTGCCGAAGTCGACGGAAGCGTTGGCGGCGCTGCCAAGCAGGCTCTCGGCGGCAAACTCCAGCTCCTTGAAGCCGATCTCGCTGATGCGATCCTTGACCTGCTCGCGGTATCGCCGCTCGCGCTTCTCTTTCCAGTCGAAGAGCGTCGCCGCCGGATAGGTCTCGTACTGGCCGTCAACGACCACATGATGTGTCGGGCAAAGCAGGATCAGATTGTCTGGTGCATTCCGCTCCGCTTCGGTGAGGCCGGGCTTGCCGCGCGGACCATTGTCGGCGACCGCGTAGATGTGCGCGATCTGGCCGACGACGAGTTCCCCTGACGCGTCCGTCGCATCAATCACCATCATGTTGGTGCAGTTCGGCTCGGCGCAGCGATTGCCGCAAAAGGCGAACAGCACCTTCAGCGTCTTCTGCGAGTAACTGCGCTTGGGCTCGGCTTTCGCCTGCTTCGAGGGGGAATCACTCGCCATTACCTGCCCATGGTCCTCCAACGCGGGGTTCGAGTCTCGCCAGCGATGCGTCCAGGACCAGCAGGTCGTCCTGGATCGTGCGCCACACGTCCGGATGCGACACGCCCCTGCGCTCAGAAGACATGGACGAGATCGACCGCCACGCGGCGCTTGAGTGACGTGGTGTGCTCAGCGCCGCGCCGCGCCGCGAGAACTCGGGCTTAGTCAGGCTGACGCCGGTCAGGTTATCGGCGGAGGTCCGCGCGCGTTTCAGAAATATGAGGCCGGTAATCTGCTTTCGAGCCGAGCGATCAGCAGCGCGCTTCTGCTGCTAGATCATGATCCGAATGCGCTTCGCATACTTGAGCAACACGGCAAGTCAGCCGCCTAAGACGCATTGGCGATACATGAGTTCGATCAATCAGTATCTGCTACCTGGCGACCATCCCCGCGCCCCCTCTCGGCGCGCAACAACACGCGGCGGGTGAGCGTCTCAAGCCGTCTCATCGCCTGTCGCAATCCGTCTCAAACCGTGCGTTTGAGTGGATCTTGATTTCCGCTACCAATATGCTACCAAATTGCCCTTCGACGCGAAAGCCAGCTTCGACCGCGACTCAAAACGTTCTGTTATTATTGACTAAAATGGTGGGCGCGACAGGGATTGAACCTGTGACCCCTCCCGTGTGAAGGGAGTGCTCTCCCGCTGAGCTACGCGCCCGGAAACCTGAGCTTCCGAAGGGCGCGGACCATAAGGGCCGGCCCGCCTGCGTCAAGCTGCGCCGTCGGCCGGGCTTGACCCTGATGGGCGTAAGGTGCAATTGCGAATGGTTCGCAAGTTTTGCCCGGGAGGCCACTCTGTCACTCCACCTTAGCCGTCGCGGCCTCGTTCTGGGCGCCTCCGCCACCGCCCTCGCCGCCTGCAGTCCTGGTGGCGCCGGCGTGGAAGAAGAAAACTTCCTCAACGTTTATACGGCGCGTCACTACGACGCCGACCGTGCGCTCTACGCTGGTTTTCAGGAAGCAACCGGCGTTGAAGTGCGCGCGCTGACCGGCAGCGCCGAGCAATTGCTGGAGCGCTTGCGCGCCGAGGGTGAAGCATCGGAAGCCGATATCTTCGTCAGCGCTGACGCGGGCAACCTTTGGAAGGTGAAGGAAGCGGGCCTCTTCCAGAACGTCACGACGCCAACGTTGCGGGAAAAAGTTCCCGACCATCTGCGAGATCCGGACGGTGCGTTTTGGGGCTTCACCAAACGGGCGCGGATTATCGTCTATCGGAAGGATGCGGTGCGCCCAGAAGAAGTGGCGACCATGGATGCGCTCGGCGCCGCGCGCTTCCGCAATCAAATCGTGATGCGCTCGTCGTCGAACACCTATCAACTTTCAACGCTCGCCGCGCGGATCGAGCGCCTCGGCGTCGAGAATGCGAAGGCGTGGGCGGCGGCAGTGCGCGGCAATTTCGCGCGCGACCCGCAGGGCAGCGACAGCGACCAGATCAAGGCGGTTGCGGCAGGCGAAGCGCAGGCCTCTGTCTGCAACCACTATTACTACTTTCGCATGCTGCGTTCGGAAGATGCGGCCGAGCGCGACGTGATCGGGAAGGTTGGCTTCGTTTTCCCGGATCAGGCAGGCGCCGGCACGCACGTCAACATTTCGGGTGGTGGGGTTACAGCGCATGCCAAGCGCCGCGAGCGGGCGGTGCAGTTCTTGGAATATCTGGTGAGCGACGCGGCCCAGACCATGCTCGCGCCGCTCAACACTGAATTCCCGATCCGCCCAGAAATCGCGCCCGCGCCGGATCTCGCGGCAGCAGGGCCATTCAAGGAAGAGAACATCCCGCTCGACGCGTTGGGCCGCCATCAGGCTGACGCTGCTCGCATCTTCGAAGAAGTGGGTTGGAGCTAAGCCAACACGCGCTAGAAGCAGCGGCACATGAGCCTTGCCGCAACCCACACCCGCAGGAACGCGCTGCGCCTTGACGGCGTCGCGATCGCGGCGGCGGTCGCGACGCTGATTTGCGCTGCACCGGCTATGGCGGTCATAGCATTGGCGCTGACGCGCGACGCTGGAGCGGAATTTGGTGCGGCGCTCATTCGCGACGGCGCGATCGGCACGTTCACGCTCGTGCTCGCAGGCGGAGCAGGCGCGATAGCATTTGGCGCGGCCTCGGCGTGGCTGGTGACGCTGTGCCAATTTCCGGGACGCGGCTTGTTTGAGTGGCTGCTCGTCGTGCCGCTCGCGGCGCCGAGCTACATTCTGGCGTACGCCTATGCCGGCATCACCTGGGCGGGCGCATCGCCAGTGCCGGTGCAAGGCTTCTGGGGCGTAGCGTTTATCTACGCGGTCGGACTTTATCCTTACGTCTATCTCGCCGCGCGCGCCGCGTTTGCGAGCCAATCGGCATGCGCGTTGGAAGCGGCGCGGATGCTGGGCGCTTCGCCGTTGCGGGTTTTTTGGCGCGTGGCGTTGCCATTGGCGCGACCTGGCATTGCGGCGGGTGCGGCGCTCGCATGCATGGAGATCGCCGCTGATTACGGCGCGGCGCAACACTTTGGCCTGAGCACGCTCTCGACGGCGGTGTTTCGCGCTTGGTACGCTCACGGCGCACCGGCGCTGGCGTTACAAATCTCGGCGGTGCTGCTGGTTGCTGCGATGTTGTTTTTGTTTGTGGAGCGAAGTGCGCGTGGGCGAGCGTCGTATGCTGGCGGCTCGTCACGTTGGCGGCCCTTGCCGCGTTATCAATTGAACGCGCTTGCGGGCGGGTTTGCAGCATCGTTTTGCGCGACGCTAATCACGTTTGGCGCTTTGCTGCCGTTGCTGTGGCTCGCGCGCTTGGCGCTGTTGCATGCCGATGTGCAGGATATCGTGCGGCCGTTTGTGACCTCGATGGTGCTTTCGGGGTCGGGCGCAGTGCTGACACTGGCGCTGGCTGCGGCGATTGCGGTGGCAGCGCGACGCGCGACAACAGTCCTTGGCAAGTCGCCATTGTTTGCCGCCGGCATGGGCTACGCCGCGCCGGGCGCGGTGATCGCGTTGGGTGCGCTTTCTTTGTTTGGCTTAGCGCGCGAAGCGGGCTGGGTTGGCGGCTTGGGCGCCGGGCTTTCGCTGGCGGCGCTGTTCTGGACGTACGCGGCGCGATTTGCGTCTGCCGGCGTCGGCCCGATCGACGCCGGGCTTTCGCGCCTGTCGAAGGACCTGGATGCATCCGCACGCACACTGGGCGCTGGACCTTGGCGGCGGTTTGTCAAAATCGATCTGCCGATCGCTGCGCCGAGCTTGGCGGCGGCGGCGCTGATCCTGTTTGTCGAAATTCTGAAAGAGCTACCGGCGACATTGATCCTGCGGCCCTTCAACTTCGATACACTAGCGGTGAAAGCCTACTCATACGCAAGCGATGAAAGATTGCTTGAAGCTGCGGCGCCGGCCCTGCTCATCTTTCTCGCGGGCCTTGCACCCATCATCATTCTCGCGCGCGGTATCGAGCGCGGGCGTGCTGGGATCGCGTCATGAGCAGCGTCGAAGTCAACAAAGTTCGCCGCACCTACGGCAAGACATTGGTGCTGGACGATGTGTCGTTCACCGCACCGCAAGGCCAAGTTGTCGCGCTGCTGGGACCTTCGGGCTCAGGCAAGTCGACGATTCTGCGCCTTATTGCAGGGCTTGAAGCGGTCGAGAGTGGCGACATTCGGATTGGCGGCGAGCGCGTGTCGGCGCCGGGCGTGACGCAGCCGACTGAATTGCGCCGCGTCGGCATGGTCTTTCAGGACTATTCGCTGTTTCCACATTTGACGGCGGGTGCGAACGTCGCGTTCGGGCTCGACAAAGTTGGCCGCGCTGAACGTGATGCGACGACGCTGAAATGGCTCGACCGGGTTGGCCTGAAGCGTCGCGCCGGCGCCTATCCGCACGAGCTTTCCGGCGGCGAACAGCAGCGTGTGGCGTTGGCGCGCGCGCTTGCGCCGAAACCGCGGGCCATTCTGCTCGACGAACCCTTCTCCGGCCTCGATGCAGTCCTGCGCGCTGAATTGCGTGACACCACATTGGCGACCCTGGCTGAGGCGAAGACGACGACATTGTTCGTTACCCACGATGCTGAAGATGCGCTGCAAGCGGCGGATCGGCTGGTGATCCTCAAGGCTGGGCGGGTGTTGCAAGAAGCGGCGCCGCGCGATGCGTACGATCATCCGGCGTCGCTCGACGCGGCGGCGGCGCTTGGGCCGGTCAATATCTATCAAGGCATAGTCGCGAATGGCGCAGTAGAGACGCCGTTCGGTGCGGTGAGCGCAACGCATCTGGCAGCCGGCGCCAAGGCCAATGTCGCCGTGCGCGCAGAAACGCTGAGCCTAGCGCCGGGTACAGGCGCGCGCGTGCTCGCAGTGCGTCCTCATGGCGCGCACGATCTTGTTCGGATCGAAGCTCAAGGGATTATCTGGCGCGCCTTGGCGCCAGCGCGGACGACGCTCGGCGACAGCGTTTCCGTGACGCTTCAGCCGGCTGGCGCGTTTGCGTTTGCAGTCTGAGGTTCGGAGCGCTTGCGCAATGTGAATCGGCGGCGCTCCAGGCGGCGCGTCGCCAGCAATTGCAAGCGCATGCGCCAAGCTTCGGCTTCCCAGGCTAATTCACGCGCGACCGGCACTTCGAGCGCCCCTGCGGCCGCCAGTTTCTCGCCAAGCTGCTTGAACGCCGCGCGAGCGGTGAAGAGAAAATCGTCGGTCATGTCTTCGTCGGCTTCGAGTGTAAGGCCAGCGTCGACAAAGAACTGCAAAATGTCGCCGTGCGCGCGAATCTGCGGCTCAGCAAAGGATGAAGCGAAGGCCGTCGCTAGTTCGGGGGTCTTCAGGCCGACATAGCATTCCACCACCGCGCAGGCGCCGGGCTTCAAGCACTTCATGATCTGCTGAGCGAGATGTGGCGGGTAACCGCAATAGGCAAAATCGTCGATGCTCAAGAGGCCATCGAACGAGGCGGGCGCGAACACATGGGCTTCGAGATCGATGCGCGAAGCGCTGACGCGCTGGTCGAGCTTGGCGTTCTTCAAGCCGTGTTTCAGCGCCTCAAACGTTTCCTCACGCCACTCGAACACTTCGATCTTGCCGGAATGGGCGCCGGCGACGGCGACCATTGGGCCAGCGAGACCTGGGCCGAGAACAGCAAGCACGCCTTCCGGAGCAAGGCCGATGCGCGCGGGCTCTAGTTTGTCTGCGGTTGCATCGCCTGGGCGGCAGCGATCAGCGCCCCAGAGGATGGCAAGCGCCTCCAGACGCGGCGGCAATTCGTATTCGAAAAGTTCGTCGTCAGCGTCATTCGCAGGAGGATCGGCGGCGAGCGCGGCCTCAAACTCTGCGGTCGCGGTCTCTTCGTTGAAGTCTTCGCCGTCCCACCAGGCGCGCAACTTCGCGCGCGTAAGCGCGATACGTCTCTTGTCGAAAAGAGCGTTAAGGGCAGCCATAACGAGGTCGACCCTAGAATAATCTCGTTAACGATTTGCTTGGACCACCGGCAAAAGCGGGTGGGCTTGGGAGGGTAATTGGCCATTGGCGTCCTCGATAAAGGCCAAAATGTCGCCAAACACGACCTCGCGCTGGTTGTCGCGGAGGAGCCAGTGCCAGCCGTCGGGGTAGAGAGCCGTCCGGGCCGAGCGCGGCAAGCGGCGGGCGGCGGCAATAGCCGAGTTGCGCGGGATGATCTGGTCGTGCGCCCCATAGAGGAAAAGCACGTGCCCGTCGAGATTGGCGGCGTGTTCCGACGCCGTCTCCATCAGACCAACGAGGCCGTACACGGCGTCGATCCGGGTCGACCAGATCATGTGCGGCGCCCGCCCCGCCTGCAGGAGCGCCTCTTGATTGTCCGACGCGGTGATGCGCCGATAGACGCCGCGTGGCGGTTGCACAGCACGCCAGGGAAAGGTGTGGGCGCCGACCCAGAGTGCGAGCGCGTATTGATCCGGCATTGTCGACCAGCCCCAAACGGCGGGCGCAACGAGGACGAGCCGATCGATTTCAGGCGCGTTCGGACCCCCGAAGGTCACGATTGCTTCGGCGGATCCCATTGAGTCGCCTATGACGACAATCTTCGCGTTCGGATGGGTACGGCGCGCGACGATGATCGCGGTGCGCAAATCTTCCGCCATCAAACGCTCGCCCGGCCACAGGCCGCGATTGGGCGAGCGGCCAAAGCCACGCGCATCATATGCATACATCGCAACGCCATGCGCCGCGAACCATGGGCCGGCGAGGTAGAACGTGTTGGCGTAGTCGTTCATGCCATGGAGCGCGATGACAACGGCGCGCGGCTCTTCGGCATTTGCCGGTAGCCAGGACGTCAGACCAAGCTCAGCCCCGTCGAACGAGACGAAGTGTTCGGAGGCCACGTCGAAACGTGGGCCAGAGAACGCCCCCACCGGCGAGCCAGCGCGCTGCACTGTCGGCACGCACGCCGCCAACACCATCAACGCAAGGCAGATGAAACCCTGCGCCGCAACTCTGGGAGCAAATCTCGTTCCAACCATGGATTGCGTTTCAGCCAGCCCGTATTTCGCCATGACGGATGCGGCAAAGGCATGACATTGGCGGGGTATTCGCGCCATGCGCGGACCGTATCGCCGAGACTCGACTTCGCTGCAGCGCCAAGATGATAGCGTTGTGCGTGGGCGCCGACCAGGAGCGTCAGCTGCACATTTTTCAAAAGTGGCAGAAGACGCGGCCGCCACAACGGCGCGCATTCGCGGCGCGGCGGTAAATCCGCGCCATTGACCGTGCCGGGGTAACAAAACCCCATCGCCGCAACGGCGATATTGCCTTTATCGTAGAACGTTTCGCGGTCGAGTTGCAGCCAGTCGCGCAAACGATCTCCAGACGGGTCGTTCCACGGTATGCCGCTCTCGTGGACGCGACGGCCGGGCGCCTGCCCTACAATGAGGATACGTGCGCGCCCATCGACCCACACCACCGGACGCGGCTCGTGCGGCAGCGACTGCGCGCACATGCGGCAGGCTTGGATTTCGGTGACGATGTCGGAGAGCTTGGTCACTGGAGTGGAACTAGTGGCGCAGCCCGCGCCGTTCCAGGGGCGCGGAACAGCCCTACTCGCCAGCCCGGTAACGCAGCCGCACGGCGGGAATGACGCCGACGTCGATTTCCATGTGCGCGCAATCGAAGCCCGGCACCTTGATCTGGCGATGCACGTCGCCGGCGCGAATGAGCACGCTCAGCATCGAGGCGCCAATCTTGTTCGCCTTCAATGCCTCGCGCGCAGCGGCGATGCCTTCAACGCTCGCGGGCGCCGGCATGAAATGGGCGATGATTTTTGGTGTGATGCCGAGTTCGATCTCGAATTCACGAAGTTGGTAACCGGCTTGTTGCAGCGCCGGGAGCGCGCTCAGGAACGCGACCATGGTCTGATCAAGTTTCTCGGCGCCGAAAGCTTTCAGCTCAGCCAGCTTTTCGCCGGGCAGCGCGGCGATGGCTTTGGCATGCTCCGCCAACGTCCTTTGCGGCTTGGATCTCGCGTCGTCGTTCGCGGCCATCAGTCGAGGTCCAGGGTCGCGACGTAAGTATCGCCGGTCAGTATTCTAAAAATCATCGCGTAGCTCGCACCGACGTCGCTGCCCATCTCCACCTTGAGCGCGGCGATCGCGGCGGTCACTTCAGTTTTGCCAACCAGCGCATCGTCCTCGCCGAAACCAAGGAACGCGAGCGGCGTGCCATCGCGCACCGGCCATACGAACGGATTGAAGGTGGCGAAGCCCGGCGTTCGTTGTTCGACTTCGATGGCGAGGTGCTCCTCGGGATCGTTGTCGAAGCTGAAGTCATGGAGGCCATAGTCACCGTCAGTCACGACGGTGCGGAGATTGCCGTCGGCGATGCAGCGCGCACAGACAGGCGCGGGTTCGGGCGGCAGCGTGTAGATGTGCTGGGTGTACGCCCAAACGCAGGGCTTGCGACACGCGGCGCACGGCTCGTCTGACTCTTCGAAGACGCCGTGCTCGTACGCATCGGGATGGAAGCGGAAGGCAGGCTTATCGCTCATTTGCCTTGCTTCATCATCTCGCGGGCGATGATCAGGCGTTGGATTTCGCTGGTGCCTTCGTAGAGGCGGAAGATGCGCACGTCGCGATAAAAACGTTCGATGCCGTGATCGGCGACATAGCCGGAGCCGCCGAAGATTTGCACGGCGCGGTCAGCGACGCGGCCGACCATTTCGGAACAGAATAGCTTCGAGGCCGCCGCATCCATCGTGACGTCTTCGCCGCGATCGCGCTTGCGGGCGGCTTCCAACACCATGGCGCGGCCGGCGTTCGCTTCGGCGCGACAATCGGCAAGCATGGCTTGGATCATCTGGAAATTCGCAATGGGTTGGCCGAACTGTTTTCGCTCGGCTGCGTAGCGCACGCTTTCTTCGATTAATCGCTCCGCCACGCCGACGCACACGGAGGAAATGTGCAGTCGCCCGCGATCGAGCACCTGCATGGCGATGCGGAAACCTTGACCCTCTTCGCCGAGGCGCAGATCGATCGGCACGCGAACGTTATCGAAGTTCACGTCGCAGATGTGCGCGCCCTGCTGGCCCATCTTCTTTTCGGGCTTGCCGACCGACACGCCCTTGAGATCGCTCGGCACTAGGAATGCCGAGACGCCGTTGCCGCCTTTTACGTCCTGGTTTGTCCGCGCCATGACGGTGAAGATCGACGCGCGGTTGGCGTTGGTGATGTAACGCTTCGAGCCATTGAGGATATAGGCGTCACCCTCGCGTTCGGCTTTGGTGCGGACAGCGCCGGAGTCGGAGCCGGCTTCCGGCTCAGTCAGCGCAAACGACGTCACCGTGTCGCCCGATGCAATGCCAGGCAGCCATTTATCCTTCTGCGCGTCGGTGCCGAACATCACGAGGCCTTGGCTGCCGATGCCGACGTTGGTGCCGAAGGCCGAGCGGAACGCCGGCGAGCAGCGGCAGAACTCAAACATCGTGCTGCACTCTTCCTCCATGGTGAGGCCGAGCCCGCCATACTCTTCAGGGATCGAGATGCCGAACAGACCAAGCGCGCGCATTTCGGCAAGCGCGTCGGCGGGAATTGCATCGTCCTCGGCTACTTTTGCTTCAAGCGGGATCAGCCGCTCGTTGACGAAGCGGCGCACGCCATCAAGGAGTTGGTCAAACGTTTCGTGGTCCATGTATTCAGCACACCTGACGTGTTGAGACTTGGTTGAGGCGGAATGGGTGGCACGGGATCGAGCGCACTTGTGTTTCAATCACACGCACGGGCCCAGTGACGCTACCGGTCTCGCGCAAAACGGCATCGAGATCGGATTGTTGAAGGCGCCAAAGGCGCGTCACCGCGTACGAGTCTTCGAGGTTCGCTTCCCAAATGCCGAGATAGACGGCCTCACCTGGACGCACTTCGAACACAGGACGCTCAGGTCCCTGGACAAGCCCATTGGCGGTGTAGGTCACATGGCCGTCACGGATCGCAGCGAAGGTGCTGTCGAGGGCGTACGCGCCGGGCTCGACTTCGGACAGTATGAACTCGCCAGGAATGCCGGGCGCTTGAATGCCTTCGCCGGACTCGGACCGCGCTTCGAAGATGCGCCGGGCGCCGTAGCGCATGAACGCGCCTTCGGCATCGAGCCGGCGCCACAGAACCGAATAGCTGGGCGAGGTGTTCTGGCCGGCCTCCGCCACGCCAATGATGACGTAGGAGGTCGCCGATTCGCCGACATGGAAGCGCTTGTCGCCACGTGAGGCGCACTGCGCCAGCACCAGACACGCCATCATCGCAAAAATCACGCGCATGCGGGGCCCGCCTTGCCGACACCCGCCCACCATGCCAGCACCGGCGCATGGAGGGAATGCCATGAACGGCGATGAACCGCCCCAAACGACGTGGAGCGGGGGTGTTACGCTGACGGAGGGCCCGTTTGCGGGCTGGACGACCTGGAGCCAGGGCGGCGACCCTTTTGAAACCATCATCGGCCCCTTCTATTTCAAAACAGATGCCGACGGCCGCGCGCACTGCGCGTTCGAGCCAAAACCGCATCACCTCAATGGCGGCGGTTCGATCCATGGCGGTTGCTTGATGAGCTTCGCCGACTTTTCATTTTTCGGCATTGCGCACAACACGTTGGCGGGCGCGCACGCGGTGACGTTGACGTTTAGTTCCGAGTTTGTTGGCGCCGGCGGCCTAGAGAGCTTGGTTGAAGCACGCGGCGAAATCATGCGCGAAACGCGCTCCGTCATATTCATCCGCGGAATTGTGACACAGGCAGAGCGGCCATTGCTTTCATTTTCTGGCACGCTCAAGAAGATCGCGCGGCGAGAATAGCCGCGCGGGGCTTTCAGGGGTTGTCACATGCGATCGCCAGGAACGGCGTTCGATTTGCGCGCAGCTTTGACAGAAGAGTTGCGTCTCGCGATCGAAGAACTTGACAAGGTCGAGACCTCCACCAACGCGGTGCATCATTGCCGTGTGCGGGTGAAGCGCGCACGCGCGCTGGCGCGCGTCGGACATTCGTGTGCGCCGGGCCTTTCGACTGTGTTCGTGGATTCAGCGCGTTCGCTGATGCGGAATTTGGCGCTCTCGCGTGATCCGGCGGCGCTGAGCGAAGCCGCATTGAGCGCTGCGCGCAAGTCCGGCAAGCGCACCGCCGGCGCGTTCAAAGCCGTTTCGCATGGCATTGACGCTATCGCCGCCTCCCAGCCCGGCCTCAACCTTGAAGCCGCGCGAGCGGGTCTGAAGGACTTGCTCGCGCTAGCGCAGGTATGGCCAGAGGCCTCGCATGCGCAGATCAAACGCGGCGCCAGGCGGCTCGAGCGCCGCGCACGGCGGGCGCGGCGGCGCGGTGTTGGCGCGATTGACCCTGGGCTGCGTCACCAGTGGCGGACTCGCGAACGGGAGCGCTTTTTTGCGGCTTTGATCCTCGATGACGCTTGGCCCGGCAAACGCCGGTGCAAGACGGCCGAAAGGATCGGCGGGGCGCTGGGCGGTGAGCGCGATGCGCTGTTGTTGATGGAACGGCTCGTGGCGGAACCGGAGCTGGCGGGCGGCGACCGCGACCTGCGCCGCGCGCTCAAACACTTGAACCGCCGCCGCGCAAAACTCGCTCGCCGCGCGGATGCGCTCGCGCAACGGATGCGGCCGATTTCGTAAATTTAGCCGAAGAGCGTCACCGGCAGACGACGACGCCGTGAAGCCATGGCAAATGCGCTTTCCGCCCGTTTTCCGTAACGCAGTGCGACGCTATGAGCGTCACAATCCCTTGACCGGCGCAAACGCGAACGACATCAAACCTTCACACTCGGAGACATCTCAAATGAGCGACGATATTCGCTTCGACGGCCAGGTTGTGATCGTAACGGGCGCCGGCGGCGGGCTAGGCCGCAGCCACGCGCTCGAATTCGCAAAGCGCGGCGCGAAGGTCGTCGTCAACGATCTTGGTGGCACGCTCGATGGCGCGGGCGGCTCGTCTGCTGCAGCGGAAGCGGTGGTTGCTGAGATCACCAAGGCCGGTGGTGAGGCTACCGCAGACGGCGCCTCCGTCACGAACGACGCGGGCGTGGCGGCAATGGTCGAAAGCACGATGGCGAAGTGGGGCCGCATCGATGTGCTGATCGCGAACGCCGGCATCCTCCGCGACAAGAGCTTCTCGAAGATGGAGCTCTCCGACTTCTCCAGCGTCGTCGATGTGCACCTGATGGGCGCCGTGAAGCCGTTGAAGGCGGTCTGGGAGATCATGAAGGCGCAGAATTACGGCCGCATAGTTGTGACCACGTCTTCGACCGGACTTTACGGCAACTTTGGCCAGGCCAATTACGGCGCAGCGAAGCTTTCGCTTGTCGGCCTCATGAATACGATCCGCCTCGAAGGCGCTAAGAACGACATCCGTATCAACGCCATCTCACCGGTCGCGGCGACACGGATGACTGAAAACTTGATGCCGCCGGAGATGCTGGAGAAGCTTGGGCCGGAACAGGTTACTCCCGGTGTGGTTTACCTTGCATCGAAGGATGGGCCGACAGGCGCAATCCTGACTGCCGGCGCAGGCGTTTTCGCCCTCGCTCAAATCACCGAAACCGAGGGCGCCTACCTCGGCCAAGGCGCAAGTGCGGAGGCGGTGCGAGACCAGTGGGCCCAAATCACCGACCCAACTGGACGCGAGGCCTATACAGGCGGCCACATGCAGACGCAGAAGTTTATACGCAAAATGCAGGGTTAACGCCACGGAATACGAAGCTTTGGGGTCACGGATTTCGTTACGGATGGGAGATGGCCCGTTTTGGGCATGCCCTTCCTGCCTGCGTCGGTTAGTAACGCCGCCGCATGGAGATAATTTTCGCCCTCCTCGCGATCCAGACCGCCGCCGCTCTGGCGGCTGGCGTCTATGTTTGGCGGCGGATTGAGCGACAGTCTGCTGAAATCGCGGAGCTGCGCCAAGCGCTGGCGGCGGGCGCGGGCCAGCGCGCAAAGGTTGCAGCACGGCGCAGCGCAGCGGCGGAGGTGCTGGCCCTTGCGGTCGGCGCCGAAAATGTCACCACCGAACCTGAAGAAGCACCGATCGAGCGCGCGCAGCGCGCTTGGAATTTGCCGGCGCCGCCAACCGTCACCGTGCCGACGCCCGGAATGTCGGTGGAAACCGCGCGCGGGCTGACGCTTGGCATTCTGGCGATCGCACCTGCGCTCGGCTTTGCCTTCAATGCCAGCGTGCCGACAATCATAGCCTGCGGCCTCGCCATCGGTGCGGCGATGATGGCCATTGCGCATCGGCCGATGTGGCGCGCGGCGGCGTGGGCAGGGGTGGCGACGTCAGGCGCTTGGGCGTTGATCGGTTTTGCCATCGGCTCAGCCCAGGTTGATCCGGCGAGCTATTCGATCTGCCTGGCCCTCGCCGGTACGACGGGCCTTATCCATGCGCACCGTCACCGCATCAGCACCGGCGTGACCATGGCGCTGATCATGACCATCACGTCATTGGCGCTTGCTGTGCAGATCGGGATGATCAGCGCGGCAGGCATAGCCTTTGGCTTCATTGTCGCGGCGTCCGCGATCACGGGCGCACTGAGCTTACGCCTGGAAGGCCTGCACATCGGCGCTTTCGGCGTGGCGCTACTTGGGCTCTTCGTGCTGAGTGGCCAGCCGAGTGCCGCGATCTGGTTTACCCCTGCCGCTGCTTGGGCTGGCGCTATCTTCTTCGCCATTGCTGCGATCCGCGTACCGCAACTTGGCGCGCGCGGGCTGGCAATTGCTGGCACCGGCGCGCTTGCGCCACTCGCGGCCATCACGGCGCTCTATTTTTCGCAACACGGACTAGCCGATCGCCTTGCTGCGGCGACTGGATTTGCTGTGGTTTCGGCTCTGCTCGGCGGCGTCATTGCTGCGTCCACCATGCGCCGCGACCGTGGGCTCGACGCGCTGAAGGGCACACTCTGGGTGCTGCTCGCCGGCGTGTTCGCGGCGTTTGCTGCGGCTGTTGGATTAGCGCTGCCGGCAGCGCTCGCCGCGCCCGCCTTTGCGTTCGCCGCTTTGGCATTGAGCGCGATCGACCTCGGCTTGCCATCGCGCGCTTGGCGCGCGTTTGCGTCTCTGTGCAGCATCTTTGCTGTCATCTTTGCGTTCGCAACGGCGCAAGTGCTGTTGAGTGAAACCAGCACATGGCCTGCGTGGCTCCTAATCGTTTCAGGCGTTGGCGCGCCCGCGCTTGTTATTGGCGCCGCTGCGTCCGCCGCAAAGCAGCGTCATGCGCGCCTCAGCGCGAGCTTTCTGGAAAGCGTCGTAATCATCCTGGCCGTTGCAGCCACGGATTTGGTAGTGCGTGTGCTTTATGCAGGCGGCGCGGTTCTATTGGAGCCGATCAGTTTCTCTGAACTCGGTGCGCACGCCTCAGCTTGGCTCGTTGCGGCGCTGATCGTGCGGATGCGGGCGCGCTACGGCGCGCGCCAAGTGCGCATCGGTTTCGCCAACGTGATGCTCGTGACGGCTTTGGGCGTGCTGGTTACGGCCGCTGCGCTCTGGATGACGCCATTCTGGTCGCTGCGCCAGTCGCCGGTGGCCCTGATCTCGCGCGATACTTACGGCTTCCTGTTGCCCGCGCTGGTGTTAGCGGCGCATGTCTGGCTTTGGCGCTCGCGGGGCGCTGACGTTCAGACCCGTCTGGCTTTGGGCGCAGCATCGCTGCTGCTTGCCTCATTCGTGACTCTCGAAGTCACGCGCGCTGATGGCGACTCTGATTGGTTGGGCGCCGTAGTCGGTGCGCTGTCGTTCGCCGCCGCAATCGGCGTGAACTTCATTCCAGACGTTGCGCGACGGCCTCAGGCCACTTCGAGGTAGAGTTCCATCGCGATCGGCGCGGCCAGTAGCGCGTTGATGCGCGGCAGCAAGCGCTTCAGGTGCGGTGTCTCCGCGTGGCCTTTAAAGGCGTCCCAGCTTTGGAACCGGGCGTGCACGGCGTAGTGCAGCGGCGATCCCATCACGCGCGTGACCGTGTAGGACGTGCAGCCGTCTTCTTCGGCCCGCACACTATGCGCGAGATCGCTGAGCAATGCGGCGCACTCCTGCCCTACGCCGTCACGCGTTTCGACGCGAACCACGGCGCAAACACCCTGCGTCTGCCGCTTCTGTTTATCTGACGTGCCGCCCATGTGCAGCCACCCCCCGGTGAGCGATGGGCAATGTTAGGCGCCTAGTTTTGCCTCAAGCAACCCTGCTGCTCAGCTGAACCTCAGCTACCCCAGCAGCCGTAGGCGACTTCGCGCATCCGCGCCGGGCCACCGTCCAGGTAGGTGTGGGTCTGGTTGTTGACCGTCACCGAGAGGCGATCATTGGGTTGCACAGCCGCTAGAATTGGCGGTCTTTGCGGGAGATTGATGACAACGGTGCGGTTGCGGCCGCGGCCTTCAAGGGTCATCGGAACGTTCACACTCATAACGCCGATGCGCACCGCGGCGGTGCTAGCGCCACGCGCGCTACGCGCTAATGTGTAATCTGTCACAACGAGATCGCCAGTCGGCGGGCGGCAGGTGAGTGTCGCTGTTACGCGGCCGCGCTCATCGCGCTGCGTGGCGGTCGCGACGCCCTCCGTATAGGCGTAGCTCCAACCCGGTTGTTGTTGGGCAGGGCTAACACTCGGCACGGCCATAGCCACAGCGCAAACGACACCAACCAACAGCTTGCGCATTCCGGCACTCTCCCACGTTCTCGCGGCGGCTGTTTAGCACGCCCCGACCAGTGGGTGCGATGCCCCAATGCGGTTTAAGCTTCGGTAATGATTAGCTCGCCCGAGCCAACAAATTGCCGCCTTGTTCCAGCTCCAGCAGGATTTGCTTGCGTTCCATACCGCCGCCGAAACCGGTGAGGCTGCCATTGGCGCCGATAACGCGGTGACAGGGGATAATGACGGGTATCGGGTTGCGGCCGTTGGCGGCGCCTACGGCGCGCGTCGCCTTCGGTGAGCCGACCAGTACAGCTTGCTGTGCATAAGATCGCGTCGCACCGTATGGGATGGTCTGAAGCGCCGCCCACACCCTGCGCTGAAACTCGGTACCGGCGGGCGCCACCTTCACTTTGAACTCGCGCAACTTGCCAGCGAAGTACGCGTCGAGCTCACGGCGGGCTTGGTCGAGTATCTTGTCGTTGCCGAGCGGATGCTGCGGTAGCGGATATTTGCCGTTCTCGAACTCCACTTGTATGAGCGCCTTGCCATCCGACGCCAGCGTCAGCGGCCCGATCGGACTGTCGTAAATGGTGCTGATCATGTCTGGATGCCTTTCTTCGCCACGCGCCGCCACAACCGGATTGCGGCATAGGCGCGCCATGGTTTGAGATGTTCGAGCGTCTGGCCCTTGCGGCCGAGCGCGTTGATGAGTGCAATGTCCGTTGCAGGATAAGCATCCGGATCGCCGAGTGCGCGCATCGCGACGTACTCGACGGTCCAGGGGCCGATCCCGGGAATTTCCGCGAGCGCTGCGCGCCCAGCCGAAATGGCGCCGCGTGCAAGCGGGAGCTTGCCCTCCGCAGACGCCACGCCGAGGCGATGCAGAGTCTCCGCACGCTTCATAGGCAGACCGATTTTCGCGATCGCGGTCGCTCCTGCGTTCGCGATAGTGGTTGCGTCCGGGAAAGCCCGTTCGAGGCCCTCAGGCGCGCGCTCCATCGGCGCGCCATAAAGCGCCACCAGTCGCTCTGTCAGTGTTTTCGCGCCCTGCACCGTGACCTGCTGGCCCAGCACGGCGCGAATGGCGGTTTCAAAGCCATCGAGCGCTCCTGGCACGCGCACGCCCGACTCGCGCTTCACGTCTTTTGCCAAGGACGCATCAGTCGCCAGATGCGCATCAACCGTGGTCATTTCCGCATCGAGATCGAACGCCCCACGCACGTTAGCCACAAGCGGCCGCAGATGCGGCGCGAGATTTTCAGAGAGCGTCAGCATCAGGCCCTTCGGACCCATGCCGATTTCCAGCCACCCCAGCGCATCGCCCCACTTCAGCACGCGCGCATACGTTTTCTCGTTGGCGCGTTCGACACCCGGCAGCGCACGCTTGCCGAGGAAATCAAGCACAGGGGCGATATTGTAATCACCGCGCGGCGAGAGGCTGACGGTAAAAGTGTCGCCACGTGTGAGCGCCTTGCGGCCGCGCATCTTCGAGGGCGGCGCGCCATAGCGATCCTTCATGGTCGCATTGAAGCGGCGCAGCGAGCGAAAGCCGGAGGCAAAGGCAATCTCGGTGATCGAGAGCGCGGTTTCGTTCAGCAAACGGCGGGCGGCGAGCAAGCGACCGGTTTGAGCAATCTCGATTGGACTCGCGCCGAACTGCGCGTTCATCACGCGGCGCAGATGCCGGGAAGTAACGCCGAGTTCGTCAGCGAGCGCTTCCAGACCCTGCTCCTCCAGCGAGCCCGCCTCGATCCGTGCGTAGGCGGCGGCGGCCAGCCGTGCCGGCGCGTCGATCGGCGCCAAACCCGGCGCGCGCTCCGGCCGGCACAGCAAACACGGCCGGAAGCCGGCGCCTTCGGCGGCGGCGGCCGACGGCCAGAAGGTCCGGTTGATGCGCTTTGGCGTCCGCGCCGGGCAGATGCAGCGGCAATAAATGCCAGTTGATTTCACGCCGACATAGAAGCGGCCGTCAAAGCGGCGATCCTTTGCATCGCACGCGGCGTGGCAGGTGTCAGCGTCTAAGATCATGGGCGCAATATGGTCTGTTTTCCTGGAGTCGTCTCGCCGGATTCGGACCTATTTGTGCAGGCATTAATATACTTGACTCAGTGGCCCCCAACCAATAGATTAGGCTTATGAAAGAGCCAAAAACCCTCGTGCAAGCGATCCAGTTCTACGCGGACCCAGATCGCGCGTTTGAAGCGGCGAAAGAGTTTCGCTTTCCGAACGGCGTGCATTGTCCGACGTGCGGTCGCACGGACATTCGCTTCATCGCGACCCGCCGCATGTGGGAATGCAAGGAGAAGCACCCGCGCAAGCAGTTCTCGGTGAAGCTCGGCACGATCATGGAAGACTCGCCGCTCGGGTTGGACATTTGGTTTGCTGCGATCTGGACAATCGCCAACGATAAGAACGGCATTAGCTCATACGAATTTGCCCGCATGACCGGCATCACGCAAAAGAGCGCTTGGCATGTCATGCACCGCGTTCGTCTCGCCATGAAGGTTGCGGGCATCGACGGCGACAAGTTCGATGGCACCGTCGAAATCGACGAGGCCTATATCGGAGGCAAACAGAAGAATATGCACAAGGCCAAGCGCGCACGGCGCGCGACGCTTGAGGGCAGCCATTTCGCTCAGAAAGCTATGGTCATGGGTATGTTGAAGCGCACGAGCGAAGACGCACTCAGCACCGTTCGCGTTCGCATGATCAAATCGACTGCCGTTGGCCACGTACTTCCGGTGATCCGCGAGAATGTGAAGCCGGGTTCTGAGATCATGACGGACCAAATGAGCGCCTACACCAGCCTGCGTCGCGATTACACGCACGAGAGCGTCAACCACGCTGCCGAGGAATACGTTCGCGGGCGGGTCCACACCAATGGCATCGAGAATTTTTGGTCATTGGTGAAGCGCACGCTTTCAGGCACGTATGTCAGCGTTGAGCCGTTCCACCTTTCGCGGTACCTTGACGAACAAGCGTTTCGCTTCAACGAGCGCAAGGGCACGGACGGCGACCGCTTCCGCAAGCTGGCGTCGTCAATCAACGGCCTGCGCCTCACGTGGAAGGAATTGACAGGCTATGAAGACGCCGGACAAGCCGCCTGAAAAAAGCCCAGGCAAGGACGGGGCAAAGGAAAGTCCAGTGTCCAAATTCAAGAGAGCCGCAACAATCGTCATGACAACAAATAGAAATGACGTGAAGGCTCGTGAAGCGCTTGAGGCGCGTCAGAAACTAAAGGCGAAAAAGAAGGACTAATCCCAAAGCTTAAATGGGGCAGTGAGATCAACGCCTTCAAAAGAAGGAGGCGTTGACTTTTTCTCTAGGTCAGTGACCGCAAGTTCGAGAAGCTCAGCTAGTCGATAAGCTGGAATTGCCATCGAAAGCCCGTTGTTTGCTTCGACGTACATTTCGAGTTCGCGCCCGCTAGCGTCAAAGACCACCTCTGTGTGGCCGGTGTGCCCCCAGTCCACGCCAAGCAATGCAGGTCCCCAATACGTCTGGTCCGTCTGCCTTGTTTCATGATTAAGCTCGAATGGCTTTCGGTATGCCATCACCGGAGAGCCACTGTAGCCGCCGATTGATCTTGTCTCGATCAAAAAGCTCTCTTGTGGCTGTCCGTTTTCGTTCGGGATCATCGTTGGCATCTGCGCGATGTTTCCGAATCGCGCTGTTGGCACATTTGTTTGGCCGCCATCGCGGCCAATGAACCGACCGAGTAAGAACGTATCAGTTCCGAGCCCTACATTTAGCTCGGTGATTTTCTCTCTCGTGACAATTGCGTCCGTCGTCAGAAACCGAAAGCGCTGATAGTCCTCGTTCAGTTGCACAGGCACGACGGCAAGGTCTTGCCCGTCAGGGTGAAACATCCATTTGCGTTCTTCGACATCGATCACGCTCGTGTATCCGAACTTGTTGTTCAGCCGAATAACAGGCGCGCCCTTTTCAATGTTGTGGCGGTTAGTGACCGCGAAAATATACGAACGATCAGGTCGCGCTTTTAGCGGAACCCCCATCAGGAATCCGCTTCCACCAGCGTCTTTGCCTTCAGCGGCATCATCAGGCGTCTGGTACAGATAAATCGCAATGTCAGTGAACGTATCGCTTATGCGTGGCACTACGCCGGACCTAACCAAAGCTCGGCGCTTGCTCGAAAATCGAGGCGTTATGACGGGACCGAGTCTCGTGCGCTTCATACTGCTAGTGCCATACTGAGTCAAAGTAGTTAGTGCCTTTGTGCAACGCCTTTACGCCCCCTCCGGCCTCCCTTACCGATGTCCCACGTGGAGGCAGGACAATGAGGGCATTCGGGGAGTGGGTTCAGCGCGCGCTAACAAGCGCGATGCTTATTGCGCTCATCGCCGCGCCCGCCGCAGCGCAACAAGGCGCGCCACCAGCGCGGGCGCCGCGGCCGAGCATCGTTGTCATCGTCGCGGACGACGTGGGCTTCACGGATTTGGGCGCCTATGGCGGTGAGGCGCACACTCCAAACATCGACGCACTCGCGCAACGTGGCGCGCAATTCTCGCGCTACTATAGTTCACCCCTCTGCTCGCCGTCGCGCGCCATGCTGCTGACCGGTATCGACAACCACCGCACTGGTCACGCCACCATCGTCGAAGTGTTGCCGCCTGAAATGCGCGGCCGGCCCGGTTACACAATGCGGCTTGAGCCAGGCGTCGTGACGCTTGCCGAACGGCTGCGCCAAGGCGGCTATCGCACCTACACGACCGGCAAATGGCATTTGGGTCACGGCGAAGGCGATCTGCCGAACTCGCACGGCTTCGATCACTCGTTCGTGCTCGACGCTTCCGGCGCCGACAATTGGGAAGAACGCGCCTACCTTCCGTATTACCAAACGGCGGACTGGTTCGAGAACGGCGAGCGCGCGCACTTGCCGGAAAATTTCTATTCGAGCCAGTTCATCGTCGATCGAATGATCCAGTTTCTCGATGCGGACAACGCGCACGACAACGAACCCTTTTTCGCCTACCTCGCTTTCCAGGCCGTGCACATTCCGGTGCAGGCGCCGCGCGAGATCACCGCGCACTATCGCGACATCTATGAAGGCGGCTGGGAGCAGTTGCGCGCCACGCGGTGGCGGCGCGCGCAGGCGTTGGGGTTCCTGCCCGCGACCGCGCCGATCGATCCGCTGCATCCGAGTTTGCGCCCGTGGGCGGCGATCTCCGGCGACGAACAGGCGCTCTACGCGCGCAGCATGGAAGTGCATGCCGGCATGCTGGAGGCGATGGATCAAAACATCGGCCGCTTCATCGCGTATCTGCAAAGCCGCGGCTTGGCGGAGAACACAATCTTCGTCGTCACCTCCGACAACGGGCCCGAACCAAGCAATCCGATCGCCGACGCGGACTTCAGACGCTGGATGCGGTTGACCGGTTACACGCGGCGCATCGAAGATCTGGGCGAGCGTGGCTCGTTCGTGATGATCGGGCCGGAATGGGCGAATGCCACCGCGACCGGTTCGCTGTTCAAATTCACCACCGGCGAAGGCGGCCTACATGTACCGCTGATCGTTGCGGGGCCAGGTGTTGCGCCGCAACGCATCGACGCGCGGGCATTCGTCACCGATATCGCACCGACTCTACTTGAGCGCGCGGGTCTCGCCGCTGCGGCCCCCGCCATGGATGGCTTCAGCATGAGCGCCTTACTTGCCGGTGAAACACTGCACGCGCGCGAACCCTTGATTCCGATCGGAGTCGAAGTCTCCGGGCACTCGGCCCTCTATCGCGGCGACTACAAACTCATCCGCACCCCACCATCGCTCGGCGACGGCAGCTGGCGGCTCTACAACATCGCTGTTGATCCGGGCGAGACGAACGATCTCTCAGCGCAGATGCCCGAACTCGCCGCGTCAATGTTGGCTGACTATCAAACCTATGCCACACGTAACGGCGTGCTTGAACTTCCGCCCGGCTACGATCCGCAGGCTCAAGTCGCGCACAACACACGCATGAAGACCTACCAGCGTTATTGGTGGGTGTTTGCGGGCATTGCGCTGGTTGGCTTGCTGCTGCTGTGGGGCGCAGTGGCGCTGGTGAGACGGGTGTTTCGGAAGCGGGTTGTCTAGCCAGCTCACCCATTCTCGGGGGCTTCGCGAAGCGAAGACACCGGGACCCATAAACAGATTGCTCGGGCTGGGAACGCGAAGGCTCGCGCTCCTACGATCCACCAGCCAAGCTTCTGGGTCCCAGGCCGACGCGTGCGCATCGTCCCGGGAATGGGTAGTCTAAGCAGCGGCCTTCGTATTCAGCGCAGTAAAACGCTTCAGGTGATAATCGACATTGCCGAAGGTAGCGTCGAGCATTGTGGTTCGCTTGAAATAATGACCGACGCGCATCTCGTCGGTGACGCCCATGCCGCCGTGAATTTGAACGGCTGCTTGACCGACGAAGCGTGCGTGTTTGCCGATCGACACCTTGGCGGCTGACACCGCTTTCGCGCGTTCTTCGTCGCTTTCGCCGAGCAGAATCGTGGCCCGCAGCGCCATCGAGTAACCCTCTTCGGCCGCCATGAACATATCGACCATGCGGTGTTGCAGCACTTGGAATTCCGCGATTGACTTACCGAATTGTTTACGCGTCTTCGCGTACTCCCGCGTGAGATCACTCATCATCCGCATGCAGCCGACGGCCTCGCTGCAATAGGCGGCGTTGGCTTCGTCGACAATGCGCTCGATCACCGGCAGCGCGCCATCGGCGGCGCCTAGAAGCGCCTCGGCGCCGACACTGACGTTCTCAAAATAGACTTCCGAAGCGCGCGTATCGTCCATGGTCGGATAGTCGCGTGTGGTGACGCCCTTGGCGTTCTTCGGCACTAAGAAAAGCGAGATGCCCTTAGCATCGCGTTGACCGCCACCCGTGCGTGCGCTGACGAGCAATGTGTCGGCTTGCGGCGCGCCGAGCACCACTGCTTTCTGGCCGCTGATCGCATAGCCTGCACCGTCCTTCTTGGCGCTGGTCGAAACGTCGTTCAGCGCCCAGCGGCTCTTCGGCTCGGCCTGCGCAAAGGCGATGATGCGCTCGCCGCCGGCGATGGCGTTCAGATGTTCTTCCTTCTGCGCCGTTGAACCATTGTATTTTATCGCGCCCGCGCCGAGCACAACGGTCGGCACGTAGGGCTCAACGACCAGCGCTTTGCCGAACTCTTCGGCCACGACATTGATATCGGTCGGACCGCCGCCGAGACCGCCGAATTCTTCCGGCAGCGGCGCCATCAACAAACCTAGCTCCGCGAATGTGGACCAGTTGGTTTTCCAGGCTTCTTCGCTCTTCAACGCTTCGCGTCGCTTATCGAAATCGTATTGGCCAGCCGCCCACTTCGCGATCGAGTCGCGGAGCATGTTTTGTTCGTCGGTGTAGTCAAAGTTCATCGGAGCGTTCCTCGCCGCCGTTCGAATCCGGCGTCTGTTTTTTTCAGCCGCGTCAAAGGCGGCGTCGCATTAGAGTCCGAGCACCATCTTCGCTATGATGTTGCGCTGGATTTCGTTGGAGCCGCCGTAGATCGAAGCCTTCCGCCAGTTGAAGTACACCGGCGCGGCGGCGGACGCGTAGTCCGGGCCAACCGCGAACTCGTTGTGGCCCAGGCCGCGCGGATAGGGTTGCGCGTAATTGCCAACAGCTTCGAGCGTGAGCTCGGTCAAACGTTGCTGAATTTCGGTGCCTTTGATCTTCAGCAATGAGCTTTCGGGCCCAGGGCCTTTGCCCGCTTGCTCGCGCGCGAGCGTCCGCAGTTCAGTCATCTCCAGCGCCGAGAGATCGATCTCGAGTTCGCTCAGCTTGCGTTGGAATTCATCGTCCTCGATGAGCGGCCTGCCCTCATCGCCGATCTCGGCCTTCGCGATCGCCTTCAGGCGTTCAACGTTGCGCTTCGAACGCGCGACGCCGGCGATGCCAGCACGTTCATGCGCGAGCAGGAATTTGGCGCAAGTCCAACCCTTGTTCTCTTCGTAGATGCGCTGATCGACGGGCACCTTCACGTTCTCAAGGAAAACGTCGTTCACTTCGTAGCCGCCATCGAGCAGCTTGATCGGACGCACAGACACGCCGGGCGACTTCATGTCGATCAGCAAGAAACTGATGCCCTCCTGCGCCTTCGCGGTGTTGTCAGTACGGCAGAGGAAGAAACCCCAATCGGCATACTGGCCAAGGGTCGTCCACGTCTTCTGACCGTTTACGATGTAAAAGTCGCCCTCGCGCACGGCGCGTGTCTTCAACGATGCGAGGTCAGAGCCAGCGCCCGGCTCTGAATAGCCTTGGCACCACCACACCTCGCCCGAGAGTATCCCGGGCAAGTAGCGTTGCTTTTGCTCGGGCGTGCCGAACGTGTAGATGACCGGGCCGACCATCGAGACGCCAAACGGCAGCGGCGGGATCGTCTCACCGCGCGCGTTCTCTTCCAGCCAAATGTAACGTTGCGTGGCGGTCCAGCCGGTGCCGCCGTATTCCTTCGGCCACGCCGGCGCCGACCAGCCCTTTTTGCCAAGGATCTTATGCCAGGCGAGGAAGTCCTCCTTCGAGAGGTCTTCGCGCAGCACCTTTCCCTTCAGATGCTTCGGATAGTTCTCATCAATGAACGCGCGCACTTCATTGCGGAACGCGATCTCTTCCGGCGAAAAATTCAGATCCATGATGTCTCAAGCCCGACGCACTGACTGCGCGCCGCGACTATAGAGAGCTTGAGGCCTGCATCAACTCAGAGCGCGCCGCGTGGCTGGATCAGTTGCGCGTCAGGGATCGGCTTGCCGCCACGGCGCCTTTCGGCGGCGGTGGCGGGACGCGGAGTGTCAGCCGCTTCGCGCTGAACGATGACCAGGCGCGCCGCCGTCGTTGGCGCCGCCGGCGGTTGATCGAGACGCTGATCGGCTTGCGCCCTGCCGACATCGGTTAGTTGGCAATCGATCTCACTTTCCGCAGCCACAGCGAAAGGCACGGTAGCCACCGTGATCAGGCCAGCCAAAACCAACACTCTCATGTCTCTCCCTCCGCACGCGGGCCTCAACCGAACCCGCGCGCCGTTTGCGAGCCTTAGGCTGCGTTCTCTTCCCCGGCGCCAGTCGCCGACTCAGCGTGTGAGCAGGCGGCGGCTCGCTGCGACCGCAGCATAGCCTGATCGGCGGGGGTTTGGCTGTTCACGGCTTGGCGAGCGATAGCGGTCGCCTCCGCCCTGGCCGCAGCGAATGTCTCAGCCGACTGGCGCTGGCCCTCGGCGCTCAACTCGTACTTGGCGTCGGAAACCTGAGCGCCCGAGACATCCTCATAGGCAGCGCAACGCACCGCCTCGATGAACTCATTGCTCGACATCTGCGGCCCGGCCGCGGCGAGCGCGAACGGGACAGCGACCACAGCAGCGGCGGTGGTGGCGATGAGAGCGAAACGCATCAGAATGTCCCTCCAAGTAAAACCGGTTACTTTCGGCCTGTCTCGCTTTTGGGATGCCGCCCCGTGAGGGGTTAGATGCGTCCTTGCTGCGTTTTCAGGCCTATATCGATATACGATAAGGATCATCGATAGTCAATGTGAGTTTATCGAAATTCGATGCGAAATCGAGTTAGCCCAATTTGCAGCCCGCATTTCAAGCGCTTAGCTAGCGTCACTCATGCAAGCCCCGCCGATCTCCACGCCCTGCATCAAAGTCTGCGCCGTCAGCGGCCAGACGGGCGAGTGCATTGGATGCGGCCGGACGTTGTCCGAGATCGCGCGCTGGGGCGGCATGGACGAGACCGAGCGCCAAGCGATCATGGCGGAGCTGCCAGCGCGATTGCGCGCTGCTCAAACGCGCTAGGCAAACGCCTCACGCAGCATGTTGAGGGCGATCACCGCCAGCATCACCGCAAACGCGCGCTTCAGCGTCAGCTGCGGCAACCGATGCGCAAGACGTGCGCCGATCGGCGCGGTGATCGTCGTCAACATCGCAAGAAAGACAAATCCCGGAACGTTTACGAAGCCCAGCGACCAGGGCGGCAAACCATCGCGCGCCCAACCCATGACGGCGTAGCCAATCACCGCCGGTATCGCGATCGCAGCGCCGAAGCCGGACGCTGTCGCAACCGCTTGATGGATCGGCCGGCCACAGAGCGTCATCACCGAGACGCCAATAGCGCCGCCGCCAATGCCCATCATCGCCGAGAGCAAACCAAGACCACCAGCGATCAGCGCGCGCATGGCGCCACCCGGCAACTCAGCGAACAAACGCCAGTTCGGGTTCGCGAGCCCCATCTGTCCGGCAATCAACAAAAGACCGCCGCCGAAGACCACGAGCAATACTTCAGTGTTGGCGAAGCCGGCCACGCCAGCGCCGATCAGCGCGCCGAGCGAAATCCACGGCGTCCACGATCGCAACACGGCGAAGTCGACAGCGCCTGCTTTGGCGTGCGCGGCAAGTGAGCGCCACGACGTCGCGATGATGGTCGAAAGCGAGGTGCCGATCGCGACGTGCATACGGATCGCTTCATCGACGCCGAGCGCCGTGAAAACGAAATAGAGCGCGGGCACAATGACGATGCCGCCGCCAATGCCGAACAAGCCGCCGACAAATCCTGCGGCAAGACCGGCCAACATAAGGCCAACAGCGAACCAGATCAGTTCAGGATTCATGCGGCCTGCGCGTGCGCTTGGTTCACTTGTGCCAACGCTTCACGCACGACCTCAATGCCTGCTCCCGCGCGCACGCCGCGCTCTGAAAGCACCCGACGCCACAAGCGCCCGCCGGGGCGCGCAGCAAAAAGTCCGAGCATGTGCCGCGTCATCGCATGCAAGGATGAGCCAGCGGCCAGATTGCGCTCAATGTAGGGAATATAGGCGTCAATCACCTCTTCGCGCGTCGCGTGCGGCTGTTCGAGGCCGAAGACTCGCGCATCGGCGTCGAGTAGAAGCGCTGGGTTCTGATAGGCCGCGCGGCCGAGCATCACACCATCCACGCCATTGAACTCAGCGAGCGCATGATCAAGATCTCGGAGGCCTCCATTGAGAACGACCTCCAGGTTCTGACGCTCCCGTTTCAGATCGCGGACCAGATCATAGTCAAGCGGTGGTACGTCGCGGTTTTCCTTTGGTGACAAACCGCTGAGCCACGCTTTGCGCGCATGCACGGTGAAGCTTTTGCAGCCCTCTTTTGCGCATGCATCCACCAATGCGAACAGCGCATCGCGCGGCTCCTGATCGTCGACGCCAATGCGCGATTTGATCGTGACTTCAATCCGCGGCGCTGCCTCTTGCGCGGCGCGCCACAGCTGCGCCACCAAATCTGGCTCGCGCATGAGGCAGGCGCCGAACCGCCCGGACTGAACGCGATCAGACGGGCAGCCGATGTTGAGATTGATCTCGTCGTAGCCGAGTTCAGCGCCGATCCGCGCCGCCTCTCCCATTTTCTTCGGGTCACTACCTCCCAGCTGCAGCGCCACCGGGTGTTCGACGTCGGAGAAGCCAAGCAACCGCTCGCGGTCGCCATGAATGATCGCGTCGGCAGTCAGCATCTCTGTGTAAAGCAACGCGCCGCGCGTCATAGTGCGATGGAACGCCCGGCAGTGCCGGTCAGTCCAATCCATCATCGGCGCGATGGAGAACAATCTATTAGTTTGCGAACCAACACCGCTCACTGCAATTGGTTTCTCCAAGGGCGCGAAATTACTGATCATCACTGCAGACTACGACCCAACAATGGCTCCCCCCGACACT
>JANNFK010000080.1:0-2402 GCA_031379735.1 Caulobacteraceae bacterium
TTCATCCTTCCAGATGATCGCGTGCATCTCGACCAGATCGACTAGGCCCTTGAAGCCGGACTCGATGCCGATCGGCAATTGCAGCGGCACAGGGCGCGCGCCCAAGCGCTTCTTGATGTCTTCCACGCACATGTAGAAGTCAGCGCCGGTCTTATCCATTTTGTTCGCGAAGATGATCCGCGGAACCTTGTACTTGTCGCCTTGGCGCCAAACGGTCTCGGTCTGCGGCTCAACGCCTTGGTTGCCGTCGAGCACGACGACAGCGCCATCGAGCACGCGCAGGCTGCGTTCAACTTCGATAGTGAAGTCGACGTGGCCGGGCGTGTCGATGATGTTCAAGCGCTTGCCGCTCCAGAACGTCGTCGTTGCAGCCGACGTAATGGTGATGCCGCGCTCTTGCTCTTGCTCCATCCAGTCCATCGTGGCCGCGCCATCGTGGACTTCGCCGATCTTGTGCGACTTGCCGCTGTAAAACAGAATCCGCTCGGTCGTCGTGGTCTTGCCGGCATCGATGTGGGCCATGATGCCAAAGTTGCGATAGTCTTCGATCTTGTACTGACGAGGCATGACAATTCTGTCCGTGTGCTTGGACCTACCGGCCTCTCGCGAAGCCGGTATGAAGCCGGCCTCAAAAGCGCCGACGGTCCGTTTGGATTACCAGCGGTAGTGTGAGAACGCGCGGTTGGCTTCGGCCATCCGGTGTGTGTCTTCGCGCTTCTTCACCGCGTTGCCGCGATTGTTCGACGCGTCGATGAGTTCGCCGGCGAGGCGTTCTTCCATCGTGTTTTCATTGCGAGCGCGGGCGGCGCCCACCAGCCAACGGATCGCCAGCGCTTGGCGGCGCTCGGGACGAACTTCAACCGGCACCTGATAGGTGGCGCCACCGACGCGGCGCGAGCGCACTTCAATCGACGGCGCAACGTTTGCGAGCGCGTCGTGAAACGCTTCGATCGACGGACGCTTCACCTTCTGCTCGACCGTATCCAGCGCGCCGTACACGATTTGCTCGGCTGCGGACTTTTTGCCTTCGTACATCACGTAGTTCATGAACTTCGTGAGCACGAGATCGCCATGGACGGGATCGGGCAGAACTTGGCGCGGCTCGGCGCGGTGGCGG
Organism: Caulobacteraceae bacterium; assembly: GCA_031379735.1. Classification (GTDB taxonomy): domain Bacteria; phylum Pseudomonadota; class Alphaproteobacteria; order Caulobacterales; family Aquidulcibacteraceae; genus Vitreimonas. The sequence continues at coordinate 1,118 of JANNFK010000080.1, forward strand.
CGTGACATACTTTTCTCTCTTCCTTATTTCGGACGTTTCGTGCCGTAGAGCGAGCGGCGCTTCTTCCGGTCTTTGACGCCTTGCGTATCGAGCACACCGCGCAGGATGTGATAGCGAACACCCGGCAAATCCTTCACGCGGCCGCCGCGGATAAGCACAACCGAGTGCTCCTGCAGATTGTGGCCTTCGCCCGGGATGTAGCACACGGCTTCGATGCCGGTGGTCAGACGAACCTTCGCGACTTTACGAAGCGCCGAGTTCGGCTTCTTCGGTGTCGTTGTATAAACGCGGGTGCAAACGCCGCGGCGTTGCGGCGAGGCTTTCAGCGCCGGCGACTTGTTGCGGACCGGCTTCGGTGACCGCGGTTTGCGGATCAGTTGGTTGATCGTCGGCATTCGCCTCTTCCGTTCCGTTCTTTCAAACTCAAACAGCGCGCCCGGACGGCCCTTCCGGAACCGCCATTTGGCGCGCCAAAATCAAAGCCAATCGGCGGGGCGACGCATGAGCTAGGCCGCAGCCGTTCCGAATGAGGGCGGACAAATACGAGCGCGGACACGCAAGGTCAAGGCGCCGCAGGTGCGGCGGGACGCCCTTTTGCGGCTGGCCCGCTGGCGCGGCCTCGCAGGCCGGTTTATGGACCCTAAACCTGAAGGTCCAGGGTGATTACCAGACTCGGCGCTATGCCCACGTCCAGAGCGCCGCGTCAGTGGGCTGCTGTGGCGCAGAGAGGCGCAGAGAGGCGCAGAGAGGTGAATTGATGCCTGGCGTTTCGTTGGTCGAGGGACGCTCGTGCGAGGGCTGCACGCTCTGTTGCAAGATCGTGGCTGTGCCGACCATAAACAAGCCGCGCCTGCAATGGTGCGTCCACTGCGAAATCGGTGGTGGCTGCCAGATATTCGGCCTGCCAGAACGGCCGTCCGAATGCTCAAAATATTTTTGCTGGTACCGCCAAGACGCGCGGTTCGGCGAGGAATGGCATCCGAACATTTCCCACATGGCGATGAGCTACGAAGAGCAGTCCAAGCGCATCAATGTTTGCGTCGATCCCGATCATGCGATGAGTTGGCGCGCCGAGCCATATTACGCGCGCATCAAAGCGATGGCGCTCTCAATTCTGCGCCAGGGAGGCCATCTTGTGGTATGGCAAGGCGCGGACCCCATCGGCGTCCTCCCGCATAAGGACGTATTCCTGGGACCGCCCACTGGAAATCAAGTCATCGTCGCTGGCCGCCGCGCGCCGCCGCATAGCGAAGAGTGGGTCATTGCAGCCTTAGACCGCAATGAC
>JANNFK010000023.1:0-24334 GCA_031379735.1 Caulobacteraceae bacterium
TCCGCGACGAGAAGGTCGACTACACGGTTGCGCCGCCTGCGGTCTTGAACTTGCTGCTGCAGAACGAGGCGCTGCTCGAGGGTGTCGATTTTACGCGCCTGCAGAATATCGGCTCGGGCTCGGCGCCATTGTCGGAGTGGATGGTCGACACCTTCCACAAAAAGCATGGTGTGCAGATCACCAATTTCTTTGGCTCCAACGAGGGCGCGTCATTCCCGAGCACCTACCGGGACGTGCCCGATCCAGCGTTGCGCGCCGCCTACTTCCCGCGCTTCGGCGACGGCTTCAAATGGCACTCGAATTTGCATGACCGTATCTTTACGCGTCTGGTCGATCCAGAAACCGAGGAAGAGATCACCGAGATTGGCCGTCCTGGAGAACTGCGTGTGAAGGGCGCGACGGTCTTTTCGGGTTACTGGCGCGCGCCCGAGATCAACGCTCGCGCCTTCGATGCGGATGGTTGGTTTCGCACCGGCGATCTCTTCGAACTCGGCGGCGATCGGCTGCAATTTTATCGGTTCGTTGGCCGCCTCAAGGACATCATTATTCGCGGCGGCATGAACATCTCGTCGGAAGAGATAGAGGGGCATTTGGTCGGGCACCCAGCGGTTGCGGATGTTGCGGTTGTTGGCGCGCCCGATGACACGTTGGGCGAGCGGCTTTGCGCGTTCGTCGTGTTCAAGCCGGGGCTGAGCGCCGACATGGCTGAGATCAATCGTTTCCTGACGCAGGAAAAGAAGGTCGCCGTATTTAAGCAGATTGAACGATTGGAGACGATCGAGGCGCTGCCCCGCAACCCGGTCGGCAAAATTCTGAAACGCGAATTGCGTGAACGGCTGGCGACGCAGGGATGACCAAAGAGTTGCCGTTCAAGATGCGCTTGCCCGTGTTCTGCGCACCCATGTTTCTTGTGTCGGGCCCGGAGCTGGTCGTCGCTGCGTGCAAAGCGGGGATTGCGGGCGCGTTCCCCACCCCCAACACGCGCACGAGCGCCGAGCTTGACGCGTGGATGGGGGAAATTACGTCGAAGGTGACGCCAGATGATGGTCCGTGGGTCGCCAACCTAATCACACATTCAACAAATGCGCGGCTCGCCGACGATCTGAAACTGGTTGCCGCGTACAAACCGCCAATCGTGATCACGGCGCTCGGCTCGCCGAAACCGGTGATGGAGACAGTGAAGTCGTATGGCGGCTTGGTGTTCGCGGATGTCGTGAATTTGAAGCTCGCGCAGAAGGCCGCGGAAGTAGGCGTCGATGGCATGGCCTGCATCAGTGCCGGCGCGGGCGGGCATACCGGTCACCTCTCGCCGTTCGCGTTTATCTCCGCGGTGCGTGAGTTCTTCGATGGTTACATCACTGTCGGTGGCGGCATCGCAGACGGCGCGGGCATTGCGGGCGCCGTCGCGGCGGGCGCGGACTTCGTCTACATGGGCACGCGCTTTCTGCCGACGACGGAAAGCATGGCGCAAGCCGACTACAAGCAGATGATCGTCGATTGTAACGCCGATGATCTTATCGTCTCGGCCGCTATCACCGGCACGCCCGCGTCGTGGCTGAAGCCCAGCCTCGCAGCGGCTGGGCGCGATCCGGACAATCTTGGCGGTCCCGCAGCGCGCGACTACTCAGGCGACAATGCAAAACGCTGGCGCGACATCTGGGCCGCAGGTCAAGGCGTCGGCCGCACGCGGGCGATTGAGACCGTGGGTGAGGTGGTGGCTGGTTTAGAGCGTGAGTATCGCGCCGCCATTGCACGCTTCGCGGCCATCACCAGCGGCGATCGTTAAGCCGGGCGTGCAACCACGAAGCTGACGACGGTGCCGAGCGAGCCGCCAATGTTCAGCGTCTGATACGTGCGCGCGCCTTCGACCTGGTAATCGCCCGCCGTACCTGTCACTTGCCGGCTGGCATCGAGCAACATGCGCACGCCCGTCGCGCCGACGGGATGACCGACGCCGATCAAGCCGCCGGATGCGTTCACGGGGCACGCGCCACCCATCGCGATCACGCCGTCTTCGATTGCGCGCCAGCTTTGCCCGGCCTCAGTGAGGCCGAGATGATCGATGGCCATGTATTCGGTTGATGTGAAACAGTCGTGCAGCTCGATGCCGTCGAGCGCCGTAGCGCCTGGAAGATCGGCGCGTTTCCACGCATCGGTGATGGCCTTGCGCACATGCGGGAAGATGTATGTTTCGCCGCGGCTGCGTTCGATCTTGTCGAGAAAGCGGATGCCTGCGTTGGCATGGCCCCAGCCTGTGATTTGCGGAAAGTCCGACGCCTTCGCGCCGCGCTTCTTGGCATAGGTTTCCACGAACCGGTCGGACGCCAGGACGATTGCAACAGCGCCGTCGGTGATCTGGCCGCAATCTTGGCGCCGCGTGCCGGGCTCGATCACGGGATTCAGTTCGTCGTTGTCAGTGAAGGCCTCAGCGTCGAAGCGCCATTTGCGCGTTTGCGCCAACGGATTGCGCAACGCATTGGTGCGATTGATCTCAGAGATGCGGTTCAAGTAGCGGCGATCGAGGCCGTAGCGCTCGTCATATTCCTGCGCGATGCGACCAAAGACGGCCGGCCACATGAAGCGACAATCCATATCCTCATGACCTTGCCAGGACGCCGCGTTTTGAATTTTCGACGCCTCGTCGCCGGGGAGGTTTTTCTCCTCTTCGACGCCAAGAATGAGCACGCAATCGTAGCGGCCGGCTTCAATCTCCGCCGTCGCCGCCAGCACCGCGATCGAACTCGACGCGCACGCTGCTTCGTGACGCATCGCCGGCTTGCCGTAAAACTCAGGCTTCACTTGCGCGACCATGGCGGCGAGGTGGCTCTGATTTCGGTAGAGTTCGCCGAACGCGTTGCCGACATGGATTGCATCGATGTCGGCGGGATCGAGCTGCGTCGCGGCGAGGGCGCCGTCGATCGCTTCGCGCATCATGTCAGTGAAATCCAAACCCTCGCGTGACCACACGCGCGCGAAATCAGTTTGATGTCCGCCGAGCAGATAGATCGCCATGGCCACGGGTCCTCTCACATGCAGTTTTATACGCATGCTAGGTAGTCAGTACGAAAATGCAAGCGACGTCCGTCAGCCGCGCGCGTATGTGACGCCGCCATCGACGATCAGCGTCGAGCCGACGACATAATCGCCTGCGCGCGACGCCAAGAAGATTGCAGCGCCCGCCATGTCCTCGGCCGTGCCGATGCGCTTTGCCGGGATGGCTTGGGACACCATGTCGGCGTGATCGCGCGCCACGCGGTTCATATCCGACGCGAACGCACCCGGTGCGATTGCCGTGACGCCGATACCGTCCTCGATCAAACGCAACGCCATGCGTTTGGTGAGATGGATGAGACCGGCTTTGCTTGCGGCGTAAGAGTACGTTTCCTGCGGGTTGACCGAAATACCGTCGACCGAAGCGATGTTGATGACTTTGGCGAGATGACCTTTCGCGGCGCCGCGCTTCAGCGCTTCGTGCAGGCATTGTGTCAAGAAGAACGGCGTCTTGACGTTGAGGTCCATGACTTTGTCCCAGCCATTCTCAGGAAACTCCGCGAACGGCGCCCCCCAAGCGGCGCCCGCATTGTTCACGAGGATGTCGAGCGAGTCTTCGTGACCCAGGAACGCGTCGGCCATCTTTTGTGCGCCATCGGCGCCAGAAGCATCAACAATGATCGGAATGCACGGGCCAATTGCGGAGAGCTCGGTCGCAGTCTCTTCCAATGCGCCCCCTTTGCGCGCCGAAATGTAGACTTTGGCGCCTTGATGCAAGAAGCCTTCGGCAATCATCTTGCCGATGCCGCGTGAGCCGCCGGTGACGAGCGCTACGCGGCCTTTCAGTGAAAATAGATCCTGCATGGCTCAGCTCTGTTGTTGCTGCTGTTGTTGCTGGGCGATGAGCGCGTCGTCGATTTCGCGCGCGCGCGCGGCGGCCGGGCGGTTGTGCAGGCGGCCCATGTAAGCTTCGAAGGCCGGACGTTTTTCAAGCGTGCCAAACTGCGTACCCCACATGATGTGCGCTCCGAAATAAACGTCCGCTGCAGTGAAGCGATCGCCGGCGATGTAGGGTGTATCTTTTAATGCGTGTTCGAGCGCGTCAAGCACGTGCGCCATTGAACCAAAGCCGAGCATGCGTTCCTTGTCCGCCGGCGCTTCCCATCCCATCGCCTTCGCATTGGCGGCGGATTCGACCGGCCCGGCGGCGAAGAACAACCAACGATAGTAGCGCGCGCGCTCCTCATTGGTCGCGGGCGCGAGACCCGCCTGCGGGAAGACGTCGGCGAGGTAAGCGCAGATGGCCCCGCCTTCCGTCACGATAGCGTTGCCGTGTTTGATTGCTGGCACTTTGCCCATCGGGTTGATCGCCAAATAGTCCGGCGCTTTCATACTCGTGCCGTATCCCAGGATGACGGTTTCGTACGGCTGGGCCACTTCTTCCAGCATCCAGCGCGCAATGCGTCCGCGCGACATTGGGTTGGTGTAAAAAGTGAGCGTGTCGGCCATTTACGTTCCTCCGTTGGCTTTGGCATAAGCCGCCCATGGCCAAGAGCAAGCAGATTACGATCTACGGGATCAAGAACTGTGACACGATGAAAAAGGCGCGCACGTGGTTGGACGACCACGGCGTTGCGTATCAGTTTCACGACTACAAAGCAGAAGGCATCGACAAGGCCACGCTGGAGCGTTGGGCAAAGGAAGTGAGTTGGGAAATCTTGCTCAATTGCGCCGGTACGACGTTCCGTAAGTTGCCGGACGCGCAGCGAGAGAATGTGACGGAGAAGAAGGCGATGGCGCTGATGGCAGGGCAGCCGAGCATGATCAAACGCCCGGTGCTCGACGTCGGCGGCAAACTGATCGTCGGATTCAAGCCTGACGTTTACGCCAAGCAATTCGGCTAAGCGTGTTCACGCATCCAGGCTGCGGCCGTATCGAGAATTTCGGCCAAGACTTGGGGATCTTTGAGTCCGGTTTTCGCAGGCACGTGGAAGCTGTGATCGGCGTGCTCGAACAAGGCAAGCGTGGCGCGCTTGCCGAGCGCGTTGACCATGGGCTTTAGCAAGTCAGGTTCCGCCAACGCATCGTTCGTACCTTGCAAAAACAGCAGCGGAATAGCGACGTCGCTAAGATGTTTGGCACGCTCGTCGCTCGGTTTGCCCGCGGGATGCAGCGGGAACGCAAAGAACACCAAGCCCCGGACGCTTGGCAGTGGCGCGAGCGCCTGAGCCTGCGAGGTCATGCGACCACCGAATGATTTGCCGCCAGCGAAAAGCGGCATGTCCGGCGCAAGGCGCGCTGTTTCGTTGACGGCCGCGCGCACCGCGTTGTGGGCCAGTGCAGGTGCGTCCGGCCGCTTGGAGCCGCGCTCCATGTAAAGGAAGTTATAGCGCAACGTCGCGATGCCGCGGTCCGCCAAGCCGCTTGCGATCGCCGCCATCGACTTGTGCGCCATGCCCGCGCCGGCGCCGTGCGCGAAGACGTACGCGGCCTTCGCGTTGGCGGGCGCCAGCCACAGCGCCGACACGGCTGCATCGCCGTCCAGCGCGATTTTGAGTTCTGCCGGTGTCACGAGCCGACATTACATCGTTGGAACCGGCAAGCACTCCATGATCTCGACGGCGTCGCCCGGAAAAATGCCGAAGTGTGGATGCCCTTCAAACATTTTGGCCGCCGCTGCATGCGAGGCGGCCTGCACGACAATGTATCCCGCCATGTTGTTCTTGATGTCGCTTACGCCGTTCACCCCCGTGCGCTTGGTCTTGCCGAGCGGGCCGCCGTTCTGAACGATCGAGTCTTTGTGCGCCTCGCCCCAGGCCATCCAGGCCTTCATGCCTCGCTCGATGCGCTTGTTGCGGTCGGATTCACTCAATTGGTCCCAGCCGGAACGCTCGTGCGCCGAAACGCTGCCGGTGTAGATCGCGAGATACGTTTTCACAACTAAGCTCCTTCGACCAAATGGTCATCGAGCTTCTGCAAAAGCTCGTTCCAGCCAGCTTCGCGCATCTTCGGTCCATCGGCGCCATCGAAGAACGCACCAGCCTCGGTGAAGATAAGCCGCGTGCCGCCCGCCGCGTGCTTCAACTCGACGCTGGCCAGCGAAACGCTGAAGCGTACGCCATTGCGATCCATCGAGTAGGTGAACACGATCCGTTCGTTCGGGACGATTTCGTTGAACACAGTGTTGTTGCCGAAGAACGTCTTTTCGCCGAAGGTTTCCTCGCCTTTTAGAAAGCGAAAGCGGCTCGTCTCGGTCCCGCCTTCGCGGAAGTCGACCGCATAAGATTCAATTTCCCAGCCTTCGCCTTCGACGAACCAAGCGCGTTTCGCGACCGGATCGCTCCAGGCGGCGAAGATGCGTTGTGGCGAAGCCGAATAGGTGCGCTCGACGATGAAGGTTGCATGGGTCGTGGTCATCGCCGCCTCAGATGCTCAGGAAGGTTTCGAGCTGGTTGAGCAGGTCTTGCGTGCCGCGTTCGCGATCGTGGACGTTGTCGTGGCCATCGAGGAAGACGCATTGCTCGGTGTAGATCAGTCTTGTGCCGGTTGGCGCCGACTTGAATTCGGTGGTGCCGAGAGAAATTGATGTGCGCGTGTCGTCCATGTGCATTTCGTAGGCGATGACAATGCGTTCGTTTTCGATGATGTCCCAATACTCGCCGTTGAATTTGTGCACTGGTCCATGCGGCGGGCCGCCGCTAACGCTCTCGTTACCGCCGACGCGGAAGTCGAGCTGGTGATCGGACTGACGCCACTCTTCCGGGCCAACGAACCATTTGGCTTTGCTGTGCTGGTTAGAGTAGGCGGCGAAAACCTTCGCGGGCGGATGCTCCAACTCGCGTTCGATGACGAAGGTAGCATGCGAGGTGGTTCGTTTGGTCATGAAGGGCGTCCTAAGCGGAGAATTCCTTAGCGAGGTTGTCGAGCGCCGCGGACCAGCCAAACTGGTATCCTTGCTCCATGTCAGCATCGTCGAATGATGCGATTTGCATGGTGAGCGCCAAATGCGTGCCGCCGTCCTTCGGCGAAAGCTCAACGCTGATCAGCGCCGCGGAAACCCGCTTTTCGCCATGGACAACATCTTCGGCGAACACGATGCGCTTGTCCTTGCGAACATCGAGGTAGTTCACGGTGGCGACATAGTCGGCGTTGTCAGGTTCGATGCAGCGCGACACATCGCGACCGCCCTCGCGAAAATCAGCGGCCTCGTACTCGATGCGAATATTATCGGCGGGCGCTGACCACCGCTTGCGCGCTTCAATGTCGGACCAAGCAGCGAACACGCGTTTCGCGGAAGTCGAATACGTGCGCTCCATGACAATCGTCGCGTGAGCGATGGTCGTCATGATTAGGCTCCCGGATACATATGAAAGAGCGGCTCGCTTTCTTTCACCGCGCGTGCAAAAGCCGGCCAAGCTGTGAGGCGCTCAAGATACGCGGCGACGCGCGGGAAGGCGCCGTCGAGCGGGATGTTGCGCGTGCCGTACCAAAGTGAAGGTGCGGCCGAACAATCGGCCAGCGTCAGGGTGTCGCCGACGATGAAATGGCGCTTGCCGAGCTGCGCTTCGATGACGGTGTAGATCCTCCGGACGTTGCGTTTGGCGTCCTCGACGCCAACCGGATCGTGTTGGCCTTCCTGGCGGACGTTATTCATGATGACTTTTGTCATTGTGGTGCCGATGGTGTCGAAGAGGCGATCCCAGCGGCGCACTTCGAGCGCGACGTCGATGTCCTTCGGCACGAACCGGACGCGGCCCGGAAAATAGGTGTCGAGATATTCGATGATGACGCTCGTCTCGGTGACCATGCGGTCGCGATCGCTGTCGAATAGGACGGGGAATGTACCCAGCGGCCATTTAGCGAGGAAATCCGGGTACGAGTTCTGATCAAGCGTGATGAACTCGAACGGCGTGCCGTTCTCGTAAAGCGCGGCGAGCACCTTCCACGTGTAAGAAGAAATCGGGTGGCCGTAGAGCGTGAGCATTCAGTCGTCCTTCGTTTCATCTAGAAATTGGCCGAGGCGATCCAAGCGGCGCTCCCAGAGCGCGCGCCGCTCGGAGATCCACTGTTCTGCTTGGGTGAGAACCGTCGGCTCGATCCGGCAGGTCCGGCTGCGGCCGCTTTTTTTTGAAACCACCAGTCCACTCGCTTCCAGCACAGCGAGGTGCTGCATCACGCCCGGCAGTGACATCGCCAACGGCTTGGCGAGTTCGCTCACCGTGGCGGGCCCCTGAATCAAGCGATCGACCATGGCGCGGCGGCTGGGGTCGGCCAGCGCCTGGAAGGCGAGGTCGAGATGAGCTTCAGCTCTGAACATATTACTTAAGTATATACTTAAGTATAGCCTGGCAACCCTAATCCGCATCCAATTTGACGGATGGTGGCTGCATACTCTGGAAAACGGAGTTTCGGATGATCAGCGCTGGTTTGGACCCTTGGATGGTCGCGTTCTTTATTTTTAGCACGATCACAATTTCGATGCTCGGCGCCGGCTGGGTACAGTTACTCGAACACAATCGCCGCAAGCAGGCGATGGAGGTGATCAAGGCGGCGATGGAAGCAGGGCGCGAGCCGCCGCAGATCGTCTATGACCAACTCTCCAAGCCGAGCGCAAAGGCGCCGTGGAGTGAGGTCGTTATTTTCACAGCGCTTGGATTTGGGTTCTGGATCGCGTTCGCCAACGCCGATGGCGACAGCCGCACCGCGTTTCTTGTAGTTGCGGCGACGATGACGGTCACAGCGCTTGGATGCTTAGCGCTTGCCATCATGCACCCAGGCGGTCGCGGCAAAGACGATGACGCCGCATGACGAAGCGCGTCTCATCGCAGCGGCGCGCAACGGCGACAGTCGCGCGTTCGCCGCTTTGGTCGACGCACACCAGCAAGCGGTACGGGGCTTTTTGCGGCGTTTTGCTGGGCATTGGGCCGACGCAGATGATCTCGCGCAGGAATCCTTCGTGACGGCGTGGCGCAAACTTTCGCGCTTCGAGGGCCGTTCGAGTTTTCGCTCATGGGTGAGCGGCATCGGCTTCCGAATTGCGCGCGACGCTAAGCGTGCGCACGCCCGCGCGCAGGTGCGCGACAGTGATTGGCAAAGCGAGCAAGACGTGGCGGAAGGGGGATCGTCCCTAGAGGATCGCATCGCCGTGCAGCGAGCGATGGAGGCCTTGCCCGACGAGCAACGCGCTGTTGTGGCGCTGTGTCTTGGCGAGGGGTTTTCGCACGGCGAAGCATCGGAGATATTGAAATTGCCGCTCGGAACGGTGAAGTCGCATGTGACGCGCGGACGTGAACGCCTGCTGCGCGCGTTGGAGACAGAATGATGGACGCTGACGCTCGTCTCCAAGCCGCTCTCGACAAGAGCGCAGCTCCCGCTCGCGATCCGGACTTTACGCTCGCTGTCATCCGGGCCGCCGAGGCGGATCGCTTTAGGGTTGCGACGGCGCGTTCGATGCTGTCCTGGGGCGCGGCCGCGGCGGCGGCTTCAGTTTTGGCGCTTACGTTGGCTGGCTGGAGCGCTTTGAACTGGGCTGGCGTTCAGGAGGGCATCCTCGGCGCCGGGGGTATTTTCGCTCTGGTGGCGACAACCCGGCTCATGACACAACGTTTAGCGGCTGTATCGGCCCGCTGAGCGCCTGCATCCAACACCATGGCCCAGCGCATCTAGACTACAAAGGGGCTTCAGACCCCGGGCTATGGAGATCTACCCGATGGGCGAAGTTGTTGTCCCAATTATGTTTTTTGGTTTTCTTGCAGCCATCATCTTGGTGCCGATTTACCTGCGCGAGCGAACGCGTCAGTCGGCCCATCACCTCATTGCACAAGCCTTGGAGAAGGGTCAGCAGCTCGACCCGGCGCTGATGCGCACCCTCACTGAGGGGCAAAAGAAGCCCCAAGATAAGGCCCGCTCAAGTCTCGGCGCGGGGGTCGTGCTCTTGGCCTTAGCTGGTGGCTTTGCCGCCGCAGCGTATTTCGTCGGCGACCTTTCCGGCGCCGAAGAGGCGTTCCAGGGTATGATGGTCCCGGCCGTTATACTGGGCGCGTTGGGCATTGCCTTTATCCTGCTCGCCATCGTCGATTATGCGACCAAGAAGAAGGATGACTGAGTGGTAATCGGTGGCGTCTCGGGGGTTCACCAATCTGGCTCAGGCCACAGAAGCCGCGCTGATTATAGCGGCCCAGGCCAAAGACCAGGCAGCCTTCGGGGAGCTGGTCAAACGCCGGCAGGGCTGGGCGCGGGCTCTGCTCAGGCGGATGTGCCAAAACCACGCCGAAGCTGATGACCTCGCTCAAGAGGCGTTCATCAAGGCGTGGGATAGATTGAGAGACTTGGAAACCCCGGCGGCTTTTCCGGGTTGGTTTAGGAGAATTGCGGTCACCACGTTCCTGATGGCGAAACGTCGCCAAAAGGCAGTGTTTGAGGAGATCGACGACGCATCGCCACTCGCGTCGGAGGACTCCACCCCGGAAGCCGCAGCCGGAGCAAAGCTCGATCTGGAAAGAGCACTTGCCAGATTGTCCGATGCTGAGAGACTTTGTGTAACGCTGAACCACGGAGAAGGGCTCAGTCATTCAGAGATAGTCGACATCACGGGTCTTCCCCTCGGCACCGTGAAATCACACGTACTAAGAGGGACAGACAAACTTAGACGGCTATTGGACCCAGACTCATGACTGACTTCGACGCCCTGTTGAAGCGATCCTTCGCTGAAGCGCACGAGCCCGCAGATGACGGGTTTGTGGTGAACGTCACGCACACCGTGGCGAAGCGCGAAGCTGGCTTAAAAGTGCGCGGCTACATCCAGTATGGCGCGATCACGATTGGCGCGGCTGCTGTGTCGTGGGGTCTCTACGCGTTCGCTGGCGCATTTGGCCAGGAAGTCGCTGCATCGGCCGGTCTTGAAGTTGCGCGCATGCACGCCGCCGTTAGCATGGCGCCTGATGCGGGCGCCGCCGCGCAGAACTTCGTCCAGTCGATGGGCGCGGGCCTGACGCAAGTCCTGTTCGTTACCGCCGCATTGGCTGGTGGCGCAGTCGCCTATCGCGCGACGCAGGACTAATCGCTGACAACCAAGTTCAAGCAAAGGCGGCCTTTAACGGCCGCCTTTCGCTTATGGCTTTCGCGTATCTGGGCTCGCCGCTGGCGCCGCAGTGCAGCAACGGCTATGACGCCACGCTAAAGCGAGGCTCCCATGTCCCGTCATACTGATGCGCCCATCCGCCGCCAGAGCGCCCCGGACATTCGTGCCCGGAAGGGCGGCGACCCGATCGTTTGTCTCACCGCGTACACCGCGCCTGTTGCCGAGATTCTGGACGAGCATTGCGATGTCCTGCTGGTTGGCGACAGCGTCGGGATGGTCGTGCACGGCATGCCGAACACGGTTGGTGTCACGCTTGAGATGATGATCATGCATGGCCAGGCAGTGATGCGCGGCGCCAAACGTGCGCTCGTTGTCGTCGACATGCCGTTCGGCTCATACGAGGCAAGCGCTGAGCAAGCTTTCGCCAACGCCACCCGCATTCTGAAGGAAACTGGCGCTCAGGCCGTGAAGGTGGAGGCCGGCGTCTATGTTGGCGCGACGATCGCGTACTTGGTGCAGCGAGGCATCCCGGTGATGGGGCACGTCGGGCTGCGGCCACAGGCCGTGAACGTGGACGGGAAGTTCCGCGCCAAGGGGCGCACCAAGGAAGAGCGCGCCCAGGTGCTGGCTGAAGCCCGCGCAGCAGACGAAGCCGGCGCTTTCGCCATCGTCGTCGAGGGTGTGGATGAAACGCTCGCCCCCGAAATAACCGCCGCCGTGAAGGCCCCGACCATCGGAATTGGCGCCTCGGCCCAGTGCGATGGACAGATTTTGGTCACCGACGATCTTCTCGGCCTGTTCGATTGGACCCCCAAATTCGTGCGCCGCTACGCCAACCTGAAGGCCGAGATCGGCAAAGCCGCCGCAAACTACGCCGCGGACGTCCGAGCCCGCCGTTTTCCTGCCGCAGCCGAGACCTATGCCCTGGGCGGCGGAAAGGCGCGGCGCCCGCGCGTTGCCGGGGGCGACGAGCGCGGGTAGCTTGCCGCCGATTTTGGGGGCCGGGCCTGTCTGGCCCATACGGGTCAGGAACGGCGTGTGACCAACGAGACCGATAGTTTTGTAAATGAGGTGGACGAGAGTCTGCGGCAGGACCGTATGCTCGACTACGCCAAGAAGTACGGGCCATGGCTGATTGGCGTCTTCGCCGCTTTCATCCTGGTGCTTGGCGGCTGGCAATTGTGGCAAGCCCAATCGCTGAATTCAGCGCGCCGTCACGCTGACGAATACTCAGCGGCGCAGGCGTTGCTTGAGGCAGGCAACGCCGCCGGCGCGAAGACCGAATTTGAGCGGCTCTCTGGCGAGGGCCCGCGTTCCTATCGCTCCATGGCGCGCATGGAGCACGCGGGGATACTGGCGCAAGAGGGCGACCTTGAAGGTGCACTCGCTGGTTTTGACGCCGCCGCTGAAGTGGCGCCAGACTCAGTGTTGCGCGAGAGCGCGCAGATCCGCGCCGCATACATCGCCGCCGACGTGCAGGATTTTGCCGCATTGCAGACGCGCCTGCAGCCTCTGATCGATTCAGGTACGCGAGTCTCATACCTCGCTAAGGAATTGCTTGCGGTCGAAGCGTGGGAAGCGGGTGAATCGCAACTCGCACGCGAGACATTCGAACAACTCACACTCGCCTTCGAAGCGCCGGACTCTTTGCGTCAGCGCGCGCAGATCGCGTTGAGCGTTCTCGGCCCGGCGCCAGCCGCGGCGGCACCAGAAACCCCCACGGACGGAGCGGCAGCACCAGCGCCTTCCGCAGGAGAAACGAAATGAAGCCTTTGCGTCCAATCGCCATCATCGCGGCCACGGTCGCGTTGTCGGCGTGCTCGACGGTGAGCCGCATCGGTGGTGCGCTGAACCCTTTCGACGGCAGCGATGCCCCCGCCCAAACGGCGCCGCAAGATGGCCGTCAGTCGATCCTTTCGGCTGAACAAGATCTGACTCCGGATCCGACATTCGCCGCGCGCACGATCGCCGTGCCGCCGGCTGTGTCGGTCACGGATTGGAGCCAGCCCGGCGGCACCGCCAATAACGCCCCGCCGCACTCGAGTGGCACGGCGATCCTCGAACGCGCCTGGCGCGCCAACCTCGGCGCTGGGTCGAACAATCGCGTGAAGATCGCAGCGCCGCCGGTCATCTCGAACGGCTCGCTCTACTTCCTCGATGCCGATCACCATATTCACGCCATTGATGCGCGTGATGGCCACCGGCTTTGGGACGAGCGTCTTCGTCCGGCTGAAGGCCGCGATCGCGTGGCCCGCGGCGGCGGCGTCGCCACGGGCGCCGGCCGCGTCTATGTCAGCACCGGTTTCGGCTTCATCGTCGCGCTCGACGCGGGCAATGGCAACGAGGTCTGGCGTACGCAAGCCAACGCACCGTTCCAATCCGCGCCAACCTTCGCAGGTGATCGCGTTTACGCCGTTACCAATGACAGCGAACTGATTGCCTACGATGCGGCGACGGGCGAAGTCTCCTGGACCTACCAAGCCATCGCGGAACCCGCGCGCATTCTGTCTGCGCCGAGCGTCGGTGTGGACGGTGAAACCGTTGTGGCGCCGTTTGCTTCGGGCGAAGTCGTGGCGCTTCTCGCGGCCAACGGCCGCCGCCTCTGGTCGGACTCGCTCTCGCGCGCGGGCAGCATGAATTCGCTCTCCGCGATCAACGACATCGCTGGGCGTCCAGTCATCTCCGGTGGCGCGGCGTATGCGGCGAGCCATTCTGGCATCCTGGCCGCAATCGATCTGCGCACCGGCCAGCGCATCTGGGCGCGCTCGTTCGCATCAACGCAAACGCCGTGGGTTGCGGGCGACGTGCTCTATGCCGTCAGCACCGATGGAGAGCTGGCTGCCTTCGATCGCCGCACCGGCAACGTCTATTGGGTTGTTCAACTCCGCCGCTATCGCGACGAAGGGGAACGCAAGGGACGTGTCGCTTGGACCGGTCCAATCATGATTGGTGGCCGTCTTGTGCTTGCAAATTCCGAAGGCGATGTTGTCGCCGTCTCGCCTGCGAACGGCCAAACACTTGCGTCCGCCGATGTGGACCAGCCGGTGTTCATCCCGCCGATTGCCGCCAACGACCAGATCTACATCGTCACTGACGAAGCACGTCTCGTCGTTCTGCGTTGATGTTGGCATGCCATGACGATCAAGCTGGCGATCGTCGGGCGGCCAAATGTAGGCAAGTCCACACTGTTCAACCGGCTCGCGGGCAAAAAGCTCGCGATCGTTGACGATACGCCTGGGGTTACGCGCGACAGGCGCGAAGCCAAAGGCAGGTTGGGCGATCTCGACTTCACGCTGATCGACACGGCGGGCTTCGAGGATGCGACGGATTCGTCGCTGGAAGCCCGCATGCGCCTGCAGACTGAGATCGCGATCCAGGAAGCGGATGTGATCTTGCTCTTGATCGATGCACGTATGGGCGTGCTGCCGCTCGATCGCTCGTTCGCGGCGTTGTTGCGTCGCGCCGACAAACCAGTTGTGCTCGCAGCAAACAAGGTTGAGGGCCGCGCCGGCGACGTTGGCATCACTGAAGCGTACGCACTCGGTCTGGGCGAACCCATCGCCATATCGGCGGAGCACGGTGAGGGCATGTCCGAGCTCTACGCAGCGATCGTTGCGCACGAAAAAACCGCCGGCGATGACGCGGCCGCGAAAAGCACGCGCCCGATTAACATCGCCATCATTGGGCGTCCGAACGCCGGCAAATCGACTCTGGTGAACGCGCTGATTGGCGAAGACCGTCTTCTCGTCGGGCCTGAAGCCGGCATTACCCGCGACTCCATCGCCATTGATTGGGTGTGGAAGGGCAAGAAATACCGGCTCGTAGATACTGCAGGCATGCGCAAGAAGGCGAAGGTGCAAGCGAAGCTCGAGCGCTTGTCGGTTGGTGACTCGCTGCACTCGTTAAAGTTCGCCGATATCTGCATTTTGGTGATGGATGCAAACGAGGCGTTTGAGAAGCAAGACCTCACGATCGCCGATCTTGTCGTTCGCGAAGGCCGTGGTCTCGTTTTCTGTCTCGCTAAATGGGACACGATCGAAGATACGCGCGCGCACTTCGAAGAGTTGAAACTTGTCGCGCGCGAGAGCCTGCCACAAGCACGCGGTGCGCCGTTGATCACGGTGGCGGCGCAGTCCGGCGTGGGCCTCGATCGATTGATGCGTGGGGTGGAAGATGCGCATGAAGATTGGACGGCGCGGGTAAAGACCAAGGATTTGAACGAGTGGCTCTACGCCACGATCGCGCGTCACCCGCCGCCAGCCGTTGGCGGCCGCCGCATCAAGCCGCGTTATCTCACGCAGATCAAAGCCCGCCCGCCGACGTTCGTGCTGATTTCCTCGCGCGCCGAGGAAATGCCCGAGAGCTACAAGCGTTATCTCGTGAACGCCATGCGCGATGCTTTCGAGCTTCACGCCGCGCCGATCCGCCTGATTGTGAAAGCAGGCAAGAACCCGTACGCGGACGAAGAGTAGGCGCGGGCGCCGCGCAACCGATCGCATTTTACTGGCGCCGCGCGTAACGGCGGGTTTACGCCTTGTGACGGAGGGACGTAACGATGCACATTCTTTGGGGAATCTTGCTGGGTGGTTTGATCGCCGGCGCGCTCGACATCATCTATGCGTTCATCGTGTACGGCCCGTTGAGCTACGGTTTGACGCCGCAAGAGGTGCTGCAATCTGTAGCGTCGGGATGGATCGGACGCGATGCGTCGCGCGCTGGCGGGTGGGACACAGCGATGCTTGGCCTCGGTTCACACTTCCTAATCGCGACGTTGATGGCGGCGGTGTACGTACTTGCGTCTCAGGGCTTTAGCGTTCTGACGCAAAAGTGGATTCTCTGGGGCTTCATCTACGGCCTCATCCTCTATATCGCGATGAACTACGTCGTTGCGCCGCTTTCCGCTGCGGGCGGCGATGGGCATTTCGCGTCAAGCATTGGCGAGATCGGCTCTCGCTTGCAGGACTCGTTCAGCGATATCCGCCCGCGTTGGGACGCGAACTACCCTTGGATGATCCCCGGCACGATCCTCACGCACACATTGCTCGTCGGCATTCCCATCGCTTGGGCCGCGCAGCGTTTTGCGCCTCAGAGCGATTGAGCCGCTGCCCAACCACTCGACCACGCCCATTGGAAATTGTATCCGCCCAGCCAGCCGGTGACGTCGACGGCTTCGCCGATGAAGTAGAGTCCGCGGACGCTGCGCGTTTCCATCGATTGTTGTGAGAGCGCGCTGGTGTCGATGCCGCCAACCATCACTTCAGCCTTCGCGTAGCCCTCGGTGCCGATGGGCGTGAGCGGCCATGCTTTCAGTTTCTGCACGGCCTCAACAAGCGCTCCGTCTTTCATGTCGCCAATCACGCCCTGCGGCAGCGCTTCACCCAGAGCAGTGGCAAGGCGATCGGAGAGGAGGTCGGCGAGGATCGTCTTGAGTTGGGCCTTCGGCCGTTCGCGTTTGCGTTGTGCGAGAATGTCTGACGCGGCGGCGGGCAGCCAATCGATCTCAACACTCTCTCCTGTGCGCCAGTACGAAGAAACTTGCAGGATCGATGGACCGGAGAGGCCGCGATGGGTGAAGAGAGCCGCTTCGCGGAACGCCGCCTTGCCTGCGCGCGCTGTCACGTCCGCGGAGACCCCGCTCAGCGGCTTCATCCAGGCGAGATCGCTTTCGCCAAACGTGAGCGGCACCAGCGCGGGGCGGGTTTCGATCACCGGAATGTCGAATTGCTTGGCGATGTCGAATGCAAAGCCAGTGGCCCCAAGCTTCGGTATCGGCAGACCGCCTGTCGCAATGATGAGTGCGTTGCTTTCGAAATTGCCTTGGTTGGTCTCAACCGTGAAATTCTCACCAGGCGCCACCCGGGTCACGCGGCATTGGGTGCGGATCGCGACTTGAGCCGCCTCGCATTCGTCGAGCAGCATTTGCACGATCCGTCGCGATGAGCGTGCGCCTTCGCAGAAAAGCTGACCCAGCGTCTTCTCGTAAAACGGAATGCCGTGCTTCTGGACGAGTGTAACGAAGTCGCTTTGCGTGTGCCGCGCCAAGGCCGACCGCGCGAAGTGTGGGTTGGCGGAGATGAACCGGTCCGGCGCCGTGTTCAGGTTTGTGAAATTACAGCGCCCGCCGCCGGAGATCAGAATTTTCGCGCCCACCTCGTCATTGTGTTCGATAACAAGAACGCGCTTGCCTCGCCGTCCGGCGTGCATGGCGCAATAGAGCCCCGCCGCGCCGCCGCCGAGTATGATGGCGTCGAACTTCAAGACCGACGCTTTCTAACTGCGTCGCTCGAACTGCACCCATGCGCCGTTTTCGGTGTAGTTCGGCCGCAG
Organism: Caulobacteraceae bacterium; assembly: GCA_031379735.1. Taxonomy (GTDB): domain Bacteria; phylum Pseudomonadota; class Alphaproteobacteria; order Caulobacterales; family Aquidulcibacteraceae; genus Vitreimonas. The sequence continues at coordinate 17,399 of JANNFK010000023.1, forward strand.
CATCGCGACGATGTCGGGCGCGACGTCTTCCGGCGTTGGCAGCGTCATCGGATCTTCGCCCGGGAAGGCCTTCGCGCGCATCGTGGTGCGCGTTGGACCGGGGTTGAAGAGGTTGGCGCGCATTGGCGTCACATTGCCGATCTCTGCAGCCCAAGAAATCACCAGCGCATCGAGCGCGGCTTTCGATGCCGCATACGGCGCCCAATAGGCGCGCGGATTTTTCGAGGCGCCGGAGGTCAAAAAGACGGCGCGGCCGGCGTCCGATTCTCGTAGCAGCGGATGCAGAGCGCGGATGAGGCGTTGGTTGGCGAGGAAGTTGACCTGAATGGTCTCATCCATGATTGAGGTTGTCGCTTGATGCGCGGGCGTCAGTGATCCCAGCGCGCCCGCGCAAGATGCGAGACCATCCAACTTGCCGAAGCGTTCGAACAACGGCGCCGCGAGTTGATCGATGGCCGCGCCGTCGCGAAGATCAAGCGGGATCAAAGTGGCTTCACCACCGATTGCGCGGATGTCGTCATCCAGTTTTTCGAGCGCCTTTTGTGCGCGCGCCACGACGATTACGCGCCACTCCTGCCGCGCCAGCTCCAACGCAACGGCGCGGCCAATGCCACGCGATGCGCCGGTGACGAGCGCGATGCGCTTCGTATTGGCCGTGCTCATTCCGCGGCGTTTTCAGTGATCAGCGGCAGCTGCGTCTCGCGGCCCGAACGGCCAGCGTGATAGTCGAGCAGCGGCGTCGGATAGTCGCCGGTGAAAGCGTGGTCGGTGAATTGGGGATTAAGCGCATCGCGCTTCTTTTCTCCCATCGCCCAATAGAGTCCCTCGACCGATAGGAAACCAAGGCTGTCGACGCCGAGCGATTTGCGCATCTCCTCAAGCGTCATTTGTGCTGCCATCAACTCCGCCACTACCGGCATATCGATGCCATAGAAGTCCGGGTGCTTGATCGGCGGCGAGGCGCTACGGAAGTGAACCTCGGCCGCGCCGGCTTCCCGCACCATCTGCACGATTTTCCGCGACGTGGTGCCGCGCACGATCGAGTCATCCACCAGCACGACGCGCTTGCCCTTGAGCACATCACGATTGGCGGAGTGCTTCAGGCGTACACCGAGCGCGCGGATTTCTTGCTTCGGCTGGATGAAAGTCCGGCCGACATAGTGATTGCGGATGATGCCGAGTTCGTAAGGGATACCGCTCTCGGCCGCGAACCCCATTGCGGCTGGCACGCCGGAGTCCGGCACCGGGACGATCACATCGGCTTCCACGCCGGTTTCTTCGGCGAGCCTGCGGCCCATGCGCTTGCGAATGTCGTAAACACTGCGGCCCTCGACGACCGAGTCCGGACGGCAGAAATACACAAACTCGAAAATGCACGGGCGCGCCTTGCGGCGCGGGAATGGGAAGTGGCTATCGATCGTGACTTTGCCGTCCTTGCCACGCGTGACGACGACGATTTCGCCCGGTTCGATGGCGCGCACGAAGGTCGCGCCAATCATGTCGAGCGCGCAAGTTTCGGACGCAAGGATCATCGCGCCGGCGCTTTCGCCCAGCACAAGCGGACGGATGCCGATCGGATCGCGTGCGCCGATCATCATGTTCTCAGTCAGCGCCACCAGAGCGTAAGCGCCTTGGATGTCGTGCAGTGCTTCAACGAAGCGCTCGACCACGCGCGGGCGCTTTGATTTGGCGATGAGTTGCAGGATGCATTCGGTGTCTGAGGTCGATTGGAAGATCGAGCCGTTTTGGACGAGGCGGTTACGCAGATCGACGGCGTTGGTGAGGTTGCCGTTGTGAGCGACGGCAAAGCCGCCGAGTGCAAGGTCCGCAAAGAGCGGCTGGACGTTGCGGAGAATGGTGCCGCCCGCGGTGGCGTAGCGCGTGTGGCCGATCGCGGACGTGCCGGGCAGGCGCTGGGGCATGTCGCCGCCTGCGAAGTGTTCGCCGACCAGGCCCAGGTAGCGCTCGTGGTGGAAGCGATCGCCGTCGAAGCTGACGATGCCGCAGCCTTCCTGGCCGCGGTGCTGTAGCCCGTGCAGACCGAGGGCCGTTAGGACTGACGCGTCTTCCGAGCCAAAAACGCCGAAGACGCCGCATTCCTCGCGCGGCTTATCGTCGTGTTCCCATTTGTCGACCGGGTCTCCGGGCGCCGTCTGAAAGTGGAGGGAGGGGCGCTCGGCGGTCATGTTGTCCTCAGGTGGCCCCTTTAGATTAAGGTTGGGCCTGGGTTTCGGGCTCTACCGGCGGGATTGGCGCCGACTCGCCCTCTCGACGGTCGATTATATCACGAGCCCGGTCACGGGCCTGTGGAAGCACTGCTTCGAGAGCAGACGCGACACCGTCATAGATAGGGTAGGTTCGCGCGCCGCGTATAGCGCCCTGCATAGGATCTGCAGGTTGTGTGCTGTCCTGTACCGTCGTCTGCCGCATCAGCAGCACAAACAATGACACCACCAAGATGCCTCGGAGCACGCCGAACGCGAGCCCCGCAGCGCGGTCAAAAGAGCCGATTTCCGTGGATTGGTGGGCCGTTTTCGCGACCGTAGAGGTGATCACGGTGATGACGATAAACACCACCAGAAAGATCAACAGCCCTGCGGCGACGGATGCCAGCGGTCCGGAAAGGGGGGTGAAACTCTCCACCATTGGACGAAGCATGCTGGAGAAAAACACGGCGGCGATGGCCGCGCCGATGAAGGCAATGATCGAGAACACTTCGCGGATTAGGCCGCGCGCAAACGCCATGACGCCGGACAGGCCCAGAACCACTAAGGCGGCGAAGTCGAACCAGGTGAAACCGAGATCCATTCGCCACTCCCAATGCCGCCCGTTTCTGGGCGCGTCCCACGGACTTGGATTAGACGCGGTCGCCCGGCTTGGGAAGGCGCCACACGCTGCGGGAGGGCAGTAGCAGGCGTTGCACCGAGTGTTTCGGAGATGAAATTAGGAGGAAGGACCGCGTCGCCCTTCGATATGGCTCAAGGTGACGCTACTTACACCGCAACGACCGGAGGTAGCGTCAGCTCGCCAAGCAGCGGGGCTATTGAGGCTCAACGCCGATGGCCGCGGCCAGATCGGCAATGTGGCCGATCTGCTTCACCTTAACCGCGCTTGCGCCACTCATCTTCTTCTGCGGCGGCGCGAAGGCGTTGGTGAAGCCGAGTTTCGCCGCTTCCTTCAGGCGTAGGTCGCTCCGACCAGCAGGGCGCACTTCGCCAGAAAGCGCCACTTCGCCGAACACCACGCATTGTTTTGGCAAGGCGCGGTCGGCGAGCGAGGAGATCAACGCTGCAGCGACGGCGAGATCGGCGGCAGGTTCGGTGATCCGGAGGCCACCGGCGACAGACAGATAGACATCGCGCCCCGAGAACGAGAGCCCGCAGCGTGTCTCCAATACGGCGAGGATCATAGCGAGCCGCGCCGAATCCCAGCCGACCACAGCCCGACGCGGCGTGCCGTAGGCCGTGGGCGCTGCGAGCGCTTGGATTTCCACGAGCACTGGTCGTGAGCCTTCAACGCCGGCGAAGACTGCTGCGCCCGATGGGCGTTCGCTGGCGTCCCCGAGGAAGAGCGCAGACGGGTTCGGCGTTTCGACCAAGCCTTGCTCCAGCATTTCAAACACGCCGATCTCGTCCGTCGGTCCGTAGCGGTTCTTCACGGCGCGAAGGATGCGGAACGGCAGGCCGCGCTCGCCTTCAAAATAGATCACTGCATCGACAAGGTGTTCGACCACGCGTGGGCCTGCGATCTGACCGTCCTTCGTCACGTGGCCGACGAGGATGACGACCGAGCCGCTCTTCTTCGCGAAGCGAACGAGCTCATGCGCACACGCGCGCACCTGAGCCACCGTGCCTGGCGCCGCTTCCACGCCGTCGGCCCAAACAGTTTGAATTGAATCGACGATCACGACGTCTGGCTTCAGTGCCTTCAGGCCTTCGAGAATCTTTCTGAGATCGGTTTCTGCCGCGAGGTGCACAGTAGCGTCGGAGGCGTTTAGCCGCCGCGCGCGGTCTTGCACTTGCGCTTCTGCTTCTTCGCCGGTGACGTAGGCTACCGATGCGCCGCCGCGCGCGAGTGAAGCGGCCGCCTGCAACAGCAATGTCGATTTGCCGACGCCGGGATCGCCGCCGATCAGAATGGCAGACGCCGGCACCAAGCCGCCGCCGCACACGCGATCCAGTTCCGAAATGCCCGTGGCGATACGTGCGGGCGGATCGCCGACGCCGGAGAGCTCCACAAACGTGATGCCCTTGCCCTTCTTGCCGCCGCCGACTGGCGCCGAGAGCGCGCCAGGGACAGCGGTGCGCGCCGTTTCCTCGACCAGCGTATTCCATTCGCCGCACGCGTCGCACTTGCCGGTCCATTTGGGCCAGATCGCGCCGCATGCTTGGCAGGTAAAGATGTGGTCTGATTTGGCCATTCTGACCCCGGCGAATCCTTCTGGTTGAGCATAGCGCGCCCCGTCTGCTAACGCATATGCCATGGCGATACGTGAGCTGCATCCGCTGAAGGGGGAACGAGAATTCCGTTGGCGCGGCGCCAATCCCACACGCGTTGAAGCTTTGACCGATATGGTGTTTGCGTTTGCGCTGACGCTATTGGTAGTTTCCAACACGCCGCCAAACACATTCTCGGAGCTGATTGATCAGCTGTGGGGTTTTCCTGGTTTCGCCGCCGCGTTCGGAATTTTGCTGTTGCTCTGGCACGCGCACTACATTTTCTTCCGGCGCTATGCACTTGAGGATGGCGTAACCACGGCGCTGAATGCCGCTCTACTCTTTTTGGTTCTCTTCTTCGTCTATCCGCTCAAATACCTGGCGACACAACTCTCGACGTTCGTACGCTCAGTCGCGCAGGGTGCGCCGGCGCCGCCGATGACGTTGGAGGATGCCCAAGGCGCGCTTGTCATGCTCTCAGCCGGATATGTTGCAGTCTTCGTAATGGTGACAGCGCTCTATCTGCGGGCGCTCGGCAAAGCCGAACAGCTCGACCTCACGCCACGCGAGCGACAATTGACGCGTTTGGGGTGTGCAGCACATGGCATCCAAGCCTTTGTCGCCGCATTGGTGCTCGCGGGCGCTGCGGCGATCCCGCTGCCGTGGTCGCCGTTTGCCGGTTTCTTGTTTTTCCTGATCGGTCCGCTGACATTCATTGCGGGGATCACACTGGCGCCGGACCCCAAGCCAGCGCCGAAGCCCTCAATGTGAAAACGATGAACGCTCCACGTTCCCCTGGTCTGACGGTCGATTGCGTCGTCTTCGATGAGAGCGATCGGCTGCTGCTGATCCGCCGCCGCAATGAGCCGTATAAAGATGGATACGCGTTGCCCGGCGGCTTCGTTGAGGTCGGCGAAACAGTTGAGGCCGCTGCTTTGCGCGAACTGAAGGAGGAGACAGGCATAGGCGGGCGTATCGAGCAGCTCGTGGGCGTCTATTCGGATCCAGCCCGCGACCCGCGCGCCCACAATGTCAGCACTGCGTTCTTGGTGTCAGCAATAGACTTGACGCCGAAGGCGGGCGACGATGCGGCTGCCGCTGAATTTGTCTCTGACTGGCGCAGCGTAAGCTTCGCATTCGATCACGCGAAAATTGTCGCTGATGCGCGCAAGCTGATGGGAAGATAATGGCCTCTATTTATGATTTCACCGCCCGTGACATCGATGGAAATGAGCGCTCGCTTGGCGACTATCGCGGCAAGGTTCTGCTCATCGTGAATACTGCGAGTCAGTGCGGTTTCACGTATCAATACAAAGGCCTCGAAGAGCTGCATCGGAAATATGCGAGCCAAGGTGTCGAAGTGCTGGGTTTCCCGTGCAATCAGTTTGGCAAGCAGGAGCCGGGCGATGCAAACGAGATCAAGAATTTTTGCTCGCTGACCTACGATGTCACCTTCCCAATGTTTGCGAAGATCGAGGTGAATGGGCCGAAGGCGCATCCGCTCTATGATTATCTCACGCGCGAGAAGGGCGGTGGATTGTTGGGCCGCGGCATCAAATGGAATTTCACCAAGTTTTTGATTGATCGCGATGGCAAGGTGATCGGCCGTTATGCGCCGACGGTAAAACCGGAAGCGCTCGACAAGGTGATCCAGCGCAAGATGTGAGGTGACCATGCCGGTTCAGCAGCTCGCGCCGATCCTCAACGTCTCCAGCATCGTCGAGAGTCAGAATTGGTTTGCTGCTTTGCGGTGGGAGCGCGGAGTCACATGGCCGCACGGCAGCCCGGATCCCAACCTCGGCGAGTATCACGACTAGTTGTGCGCGGGTCTAAACGACAGCCTGGATCGGTCCATCTGCGCGCCCGGCCACAAACTGATCGACCATCGCGTTGCCGCTGTGATCGAGCATTTCAGTCGGTCCGCGCCAAACAATTCTGCCGCTGTGGAGCATCGCGATTTCGTCGGCGATCTTCCGCGCTGACGGCATGTCGTGTGTGATTGAGACGGCGGCGCAGCCCAGCTCTCTCACCATCTCGACGATAAGATCATTGATCGCGTCGGCCGTGATCGGATCAAGGCCGGTGGTCGGCTCGTCGAAGAACAGGATGTCTGGCTTGGCGATAATGGCGCGCGCGAGCCCGGCGCGCTTTTGCATCCCGCCGGAAAGCTCGATCGGGCGCACGTCGGCGAACTCAGGCGCGAGGCGCACCTTACGCATCGCCTCAATGGCGCGCTCGCGCGCTTCGGTGCGGTGCACATGGTCGGCGTTGATGAGCCGGAAGGCGATGTTTTCCCAAACAGTCAGCGAGTCAAAGAGCGCGCCGCCCTGAAACAACATCCCGAATTTCCGCATCACGCGTTGGTGGATTTCCCCCGGCATCTTGGTGACATCGGCGCCATCGACCAGCACTTGGCCGCTGTCAGGCTTCATCAGGCCAAGCGCACATTTTAGCGTCACCGACTTGCCCTGGCCCGACCCGCCGATGATGACGAGCGAAC
>JANNFK010000027.1:0-5563 GCA_031379735.1 Caulobacteraceae bacterium
GATCACTTCGGAGACGCGCAGGCCCGCGCCATAGGCGACGCTCAACGCGGCGCGGTATTTGGGACCAGGCGCGGCGTCGATGAGACGCGCCACCTCTTCAGGCGTGAGCACCCCGCGCATCGGCTCGGCGCGGCGCGCCAACGGGATCATGTCGGGCGCGTCGCGCAGGCCCATCGTTACACGGTAGAAAAACCGCAGCGCAGTCACCGCACGATTGACGCTCGCGACAGTGAACCCAGACTGCACCAGATGAAGTTGATAGCCGCGGACATCTTCATACCCGAGAAGATCAGGCGACTTGGCGAAGTGCTTGGCGAACTTAGCCACCGCGCTGACGTAAAACGCTTGTGTCCCCGGCGCGAGGCGACGGATCGCCATGTCGTCGAGCATGCGCTGGCGTAACGGCGTAATTGGCTGGGTCATGGGACGTGTCTCCAGGACCGCATGGACCATCCACGCGCATCCAGAGACAGAAGGCCCCGCTGCAGACGCCGGGCGCTACGGGTGCAGAACTACCTTAGCGCGGAGCGCTTTCGTACATCTCACCGAAACCGGTCGTCCGCCAAGCCTTCAAAAGAGCGCTATTCTGACGCGGCGCAGATCTCCCAGCTGTCTTCGAGGCCCTTTAGGTTGAAAGCACCCAGACTCTGGAACGTGATGCCGGATCCCGTGCAGAGATCTTTGACCGTACGCGATGCGAGCGTCTCACCGGCATTGGCTTTTGCGGCCACGCGCGAAGCGACGTGCAGGGCGATGCCAGAATGTGCTCCCGCCGAAACGACGCATTCTCCCGTATGCAATCCCGCGCGCAGCTCCAGGCCCAGCGCCTTCATTGCCTCATGAATGGCAAACGCGCACCGGACGGCGCGACCGGGGCCGTCGAACGCAACCATGAAGCTGTCGCCGGCGGTGTTGATTTCTTGGCCGCGGAAGCGGGCGATCTCTCTGCGCACGCTTTGGTGGTGGCGTTCCAGGAGCAGCGTCCAAGCAGCATCACCAAGCTCTCCAGCGCGGCGCGTTGAATCCACAATATCGGTGGCCATTACAGTCGCTAGCACTCGGTCGGTAGCGGGCGGCGGGCGCGAGCCGGTGATGAACTCTTGCATTTCGCTAAGCACGGCCTCGGGGTCGCCGCACCAAAAAAGGTGATCCGCCCCATCCATGACGCAGAGTCTCGCGTTTGGTATTCGGGAGGCGATGTATTCCGCCTCCTCCAGCTTCACGTCGCAATCTCCACGACGCTGCATCACGAGCGTCGGCACACCGATGATCGGAAGGATCGCGCGCACATCGATGTCAGTGTTAGTGCGCGCCAGCATGACTGCTGAGCTGGGGCTGGCAGCACGCCGACAGATCGTGCCGTACCACTCTGCGAAAGCCTCATCTCCCACGCGACTTGGTGCAACTACATCGGCATCTGACGATTCACCCCAGTGATCCTCAATCAGATCGATCCATCGTTCGCGTTCTTCGCGCGCGGGTGCCCAAGGATAATCCGGCGATTGGCTGCGCTTGGCGAAGGCGCCGAATAGGGCCAGAGCCAGCGTGCGCTCGGGATAGGTCGCCGCAAACAGACACGACATGCAGCCGCCTTCAGACTGACCGAAAATGACAGCGCGCTCCGAGCCGGATGCATCCATCACAGCGCGAACGTCGTCCATTCTCTTTTCGAGCGTCGGATAGCCGACGTCGCGGTCAGACAAGCCGGTTCCTCGCTTGTCGAACATGATGACGCGGGAGAATTCTCCCAGCTTGCGCAAGAACTGTGCATACTGAGGCTCCTCCCAAGCGGCTTCCACATCGGAGATCCAGCCCGGAACATACACGACATCGATTTCGCCCGACCCAAAGGTTTGGTAGGCGACGTTGACCTTGCCGCTCTTAGCGTACTTCGTTCGCGGTCTTTGCATAAGCAACTCTCGATAAGGAGCGCACAGCCTTATCACCATCGGAACTCCAGATCGAACCTCCACAATACAAACCGACGACCGGATCGCCCGAAACCGGTCGCCCGGACCCAGAGCCGGAGGACGGCTCGAACTCGCCGAAGTCGGACGTCCGCCAGAGACTACCCGCCGCTAGGTTTGTCCTCTGACGCCAGCTGAGGATGCTCCGCGTTTTCGCTATCGACGCTCTCAGCCACATCTTGCGCCGCGCTCTCCGGCGCCGAAACAGCTGGTGACTCAGGAAGCGGGCTAGCGGGTTCGGCCTGCGCAAGCGGCGGCGGTTCGATTGGTGCAGGAGCGGTCTCGGTGGGTGTTGGCGCCGCATCGGTCGTCGGCGCTGGCTCACCTTCGGCTGGCGCTGGCGTACCTGGCGCCGGCGGTGTCTCAGTTGGCGCTGGCGCATCTTCGCTTGGCGTCGGCGCGGGCGCAACTTCAACCGGTGGCGCAGCTAGCGTCGTTGGTTCGGGAGAAGGCGTTTTCACCGCCTGCGCCGGGGGCGACGATGCCGCCGATGCTGGTTTCGACGACTTCGCCGTCGCCGCAAATCCCGCCCAGGCAAACAATGCGGCGAGCCCCGTCAACACAGCAGAGGCGATCAGACCCTGTTGCCCGTAATTTTGTGCGCCGTCTTGTAAGGCGACGTCATAGGCAAAGCCGCCCGCCAGCAACAACCACGCCAGTAGCAGCACCGGCCCTGCGCCGCGCACGCGCGCAAGCATCATGAGCGAGCCGATGACGCCAAAACCTACACTCGCCCCCCAAACTGCCTTGCGCCAAAGTGGAAAATCTTGAATCCACCCGAACATGTCCGCGCCGTACTGCTCAGCGTATGGCGGCCAGGCTGTAAGCACCGCCCACATGTCGAAAATTGCAAAACCCCAGTACGCCAGCGCCAGCAGCGCTACGACGAAGAAAACGATACGCATGGCTGTCCCCTGTTTGCCGCGATCTCAGTCGAAGCAATCGACTAATCTAATTGGAAGGAGAGCTTTCGTTGGCGTCAGGCTGCACGGCCTCGGTCGTCGGCGCGTCTTCCGTGCGCTCTTCCTGAATGACCCGAAACTCCATGTGCCCGCCGTGTGACATGCCGAAAGGTCGACCGCCAAACATCGGCGCGGTCACCGCCGCCGCGATCGCCAACACAGCCAATAGCAAGAGCCAAACGCCGACGACGTTTCCAAGCAGCTTGACCAGACCTTGGGCTTTCTGCGCCGCGTACAGTACAAAGAAGGCTACGACCGCCAGCAAAGTGACGTGCAACAGCGCGCCCGCAATCATCATTGGATGCATTTTCGATCCCCTACCGCACCAGCATGATGCACGCGATTTCGCGCTGAGCAAGCGGACGCATGCCTGGGGCGGACAACAAGCGCATTTGGCGCCTGGCATGACGACGCCCACGCCCTAGCGGCGTGATCACTCTAATACCGCCGTTGCGCTTTGTCGCTTTAGGGCGACGCAATGCAGACGCTCGCGCTCATTGCTGCGATGCGGCGCGTCATCGCCGAAGACAGCCATTCTGGCTCTCGCAGCGCTGCCTTATCGTGCGGCCAAGGCAGCCCCAACCTCGAACACCACGGAAACCTCCGCGGTGTAGAGTAAGGGTTCAGGCGCAATTACCGGAGGCAGCACCGCTTGATCAGTTGACGGCCCGTTGCGCACCGCGAACACCGCGCGGTTGCCGCTCTGAGCGATCATGTTGTTTGCGCCTTCTTCCACCAACAGCAGCCGCCCGAGGCGATGTCCTGCGCCCTCTGAATAAACGCGCGCTTTGTCGACGGCATCAGTGATGGCTGCTTCTCGTGCAGTCCGCCGCGCGCGAGCGGTGTCGCGAAGAGAAAACACAACGTCGTTGAACGCATCCGGTTGGGAGTTGACTGCTACTTCTACTGCGCGCGCCAAGAGCGCCAGATCGCGCACGAGTATCGTCACGCCGGCGCTCGCTTCGTATCCATTGATGCGATCCGGCCGACGATCGCCTCCTTCGCGCATCACAGGAGTCACCGAAACATCGGTGCGCTCGACCGTTACGTTCTGTGGATCGATGGCGCGGACCGCGGCGTCGAGAGCCCGTGTGCGCGCGGAAATCTCGTTGGTCGCCTCAGCCGCCGTCCGCCCAGGTGCATAGTACGACAGACGAATTCGCGCTTCATCTGGAGGCAAGTAGACTTCCGCGCGACCAGCAACCCGAACTACGGCTGGATCGTAAGGTCGCAAGGGCTCCATAACTTGTGCCGACGCTGGCGTGGCGATCAAAGTGATCAAAATGCCCAGGCTGGCGATCCAGGATCTCATCAATTCCCCCAATGCAATTGTCCGCACATAGTCAGCGGGCTTGCGGCGAAATCGTGATCAGCCGTCCACCAATTAGGGGTCACGGCGCGCCAAGGGCTGGGTCGATCCAATCCCGTCGTCGGTAATGCTGCGGGCGCTTCGGCTCAAGATCGCCGAATTCTGCCCGTTGCTAAGCTCAGCGATCCAGAAGGGTCGCGCGCACGTTGGATGAATAAAAATCCGGCATGGCCAGCAATTGGAGCGCCATGAACAGCACCGCGCGTCGGCCATCAGCATCCGCCAGCGGCGCGACTATCGTGCCGCGATTGCGTGAATTGCCGCGAAAATCGATGCGGCCAACTGGCTGCCCGTCACGGCTGATCGTGTAGCCCAGGACGATACGATCCGGCGCCATCATACGCGGCTCGCTGAAGCTGGTGGGCGCGGCTTCGTAGGTGACGCCCTCATAGGACATGCGCGCGGCGAGAATAGCTTGGGCCTCGGGACTAGCGTCGTCCTCGCCAATGGAGATGCCGAAGCTATCGTTGCTGAAGCCCGCCTCACTGAAGCCGGGAAACGCTACTTCAAGCGCGTAGGCGCCTTCGGCCTGATCCGCGGCTGCGCATGCGTAAAGCTGCGTTGTGCGTTGATCCCAGCTGATGCCGAGATACGACCTGCCCTCGGTTTTCAATTGGCAAACGCCGGTCAGCAATTCAGCCTGTTCCGCCCCGGTGAAGCGATAGTTCAGCGTGATGCGCCCGCGGTCGTGGGTAAGAAAGCTGGTTTGCGTCGTCGTGGTGCGAACGATGACGGAGTAGCCGCCGGCCGAGCCGCCCGATTCCATCAGCCGCGCCCGCGCACCACCGATTTCGAGGCTTTCGACAGGAACCGCGTAAGGTGACGCGGCGGTTGCCGCGACAGCCTCGGCCGGCGCCGTTGCAGCGGGCTCCTGCGCAAAGGCGTTGAACGGCAGCAACGCGCACGTTGCGATCAAGAACAAAGGTCTCATCAATGGATCCCTCACCTATCGTCGATGCAAGCATGGCGCGCACGGGCGTGCGGGTTCACTTTAGGCATGTGCTCAAGTGGAAAGCCAATGTTTCGAAAGGGCCAGCGCACGTCGTAGCCTCGATTTTCGCGACCGGCCTGCTCTCGCGATTGCGGTCAGTGATTTAGCGCGCACAGTAATGGCTCTCGATCGCCGGAAGTGGTCATGCGGCGTTCCTTCAGGCGCGACTGTACGCAAGCGGATCGCCGTCAGCGTACGAATGCTGTGAGCTGAGGCCCCGAGAACAGCTCCACCACACCAGGACAACCAAACCGCACAACGAGTGTCGTCGCGA
>JANNFK010000039.1:0-3889 GCA_031379735.1 Caulobacteraceae bacterium
GACACGCAAATCCTCTTCGTATCCGAGAGCGGCCCGCGCACGGCGCGCATCAAGCGTTTGATGATCATGGATCAGGACGGCGCCAACCCGAGCTTCCTCACTGGCCCGAACGCGATGGTGCTGACGCCGCGCTTTGCGCCGAACACGCGCGTGCTCACCTATATGAGCTTCGAAACCGGCGCGCCGCGGGTCTTCCTCTACAATCTGAACACCAACCGCCGCGAAGTGCTGGGTGATTTCCCTGGCATGACTTTCGCGCCGCGCTTCCGGCCTGACGGCGCCGGCATCGTCTTCACGCTCGATATGAACGGCAATTCCGAAATCTTCACGATGGATTTGAATAGCCGCGCGCGTCAGCGTCTCACCAACCAAGCCGCCATCGACACCTCGCCGAGCTATTCGCCTGATGGCGCGCAGATCGTATTCAACTCGGATCGCGGCGGCTCTCCGCAATTGTACGTGATGAATGCGAACGGCTCTAGCCAGCGCCGTATTTCGTTTGGTGAAGGGCGTTATTCGACGCCGGTGTGGTCGCCACGCGGCGATCTCATCGCCTTCACGCGTCAGAGCGGCGGCCGCTTCGCGATTGGCGTGATGCGACCCGATGGCTCTGGAGAACGCATCTTAACCGAGAGCTATCTCGATGAATCTCCGACTTGGTCACCGAATGGTCGCGTAATCATGTTTTTCCGCGAGGGCCAAGGCCAAGGTCCGCAACTCTGGTCTGTTGACCTTACCGGACGGAATCTACGCAGGATTCCCACACAAACCGACGCTTCTGATCCCGCCTGGTCGCCCTTGCTGCCGTGAAGGGAACACGATTGTGCGGTAGGAACCGCATGGCTAAGCTTTGCATTCTTGTACCGGGGGTACGGCGAACGCCGAATGCGCCGCTTCTAGGGGAGAATTGTCCTAATGCGTAACACCATCATTGCTCTGGCCGCCGTAGCCTCATTGGCCGCTTGCGCCAGCCGTCCTGAACCAACGCCGACGCCGGGCCCGAGTGGCCCGACGACGCCGCCGGTTACACAGCCGGCTGGTCCGCGCGCCGGTTCAGCTGAAGATTTCCGCGTCTCCGTCGGCGACCGCGTCTTCTTTGGCTACGATCGCTTCGATCTCTCTGCAGAAGCCCGCTCGGTGCTGGAACGTCAAGCCGCCTGGCTCCGTCAGTATCCAAACGTGCGCGTGCTCGTTGCCGGCAACTGCGACGAACGCGGCACCCGCGAATACAACCTCGCTCTCGGCGCCCGTCGCGCCGCTGCAGCGCGTGACTATCTCGTGTCGCTCGGCATCGCCGATAACCGCATCGAGTCGGTCTCGTACGGCAAAGAGCGTCCGCTTGATGCGCGCGTCAACGAGGAAGCCTGGAGTGTGAACCGAAACGCACACACCAACATCGTTAGCGGCGCTGTCTCGTAAGCGTCAAAATTTGGCCCGAACACGCGGACTAGGACTCTTTCCCATGACCCAGTGTTCGGCCTTGTTTCAGGCAACAACCCGGCTCGCGGCGAGTATCGCCGCGGCCGGGCTTCTTTTTGCGGCGCCAGCTTCGGCGCAAACCCAGCTCCCGCCGCCGGCGCAATTCGGCAATGCCGACGCGCGCCAGGATCGCATTGAGGAGCTACAAGGCCAGCTCTCCGAAGCGACCGCTGAAAACGAGCGGCTGCAACACGAACTCAACCAGCGCGACCGCGAACTCCAGCGTCTGCGAAACATGGTCGGTGAACTTGCCGGCGTGAACCAGCAGCTCTCGACGCCGCCCGCTGATGGTTCAGCGCCGGCGGCTGGCGGCGCCGCCCCGCCGAACGCGCCCCGCGCTGATGCGGGTTCTTCGCCATCCGGTTTGAACGCTACCCAGCAAGCCCATGTCGGCGCCCTTGGCGCCATACCGGCAGGCAGCGCGGCGGCGACGCAAACCACGGCCGCCGCGACCCCGGCGCCGACGCCGGACGAACTTTATAGCCAAGCGCAGTCCTATCTCGCGGCCGGCCGCTATCCTGATGCGGAAGTGTCGTTCGCTGAATTCTTGGAGCGCTATCCCAACGTGGTGCAGACGCCCAACGCACGCTTCTGGTATGCCTTCACTTTGTTGGCGCGGAATAATTACGGTGATGCCGCTGCAAGCTTTGCTCAGTACCTGCAGTACACGCCGCAGGGTCCGCGTGCGCCGGAAGCACAAGTGCGTCTCGGCATGGCGCTCGCCGGCATGGCGCGCGACGGCGCGAATGACGCTGCCGAACTTCGCCAAGCCTGCGGCGCGTTTAACTCGCTGCCGACGCGTTATCCAAATGCGCCGCGCAACGTTCGCGATCTCGCTACCCGCGAAGCCCGCGCGGCGAACTGCACCAGCTAAATCAAAACAATGCTCGATCGTCTAACGATCGAGCGCATAATGGCCTGGACCGGCGATAGGCCGGTCCTCTTGGCGCTGTCTGGCGGCGGCGATTCCCTTGCGCTGTTGCATTTGCTGACGGCCGAGCTTGGCGCTGAGCGTGTGCGCGCCGCGATCGTCGATCACGCGTTGCGCGATGGCTCAGAGGCGGACGCTATCCGCGCGTGCTGCTTCGCCGAAGCGTTGAGCGTGCGCGCTGACATTTTGACGCTAAACTGGAAAGAGGGCGCCAATCGCGCCCAACAAGCCGCACGGCAAGCCCGCTACGCCGCCATCTGCGATTACGCTCGCGCTAACGGTCTCAACACTATCGCCGCCGCCCATACCGGCGATGATCAGGCTGAGACTATGCTTATGCGCGCCGCCAATGGCTCGACCTGGCGCGGCCTTGCTGGCATCGCGCCGTTCGCTTTCGCGCCGCTCTGGCCGCAAGGGCGCGGCATCGCCTTGGCCCGCCCGCTGCTTGGCGTTCGCCGCGAGCCATTGCGGGTGTATCTCCGCGCACGCGGCGCCGGCTGGATCGAAGATCCTGCTAACAGCAATCCAAAGTTCGAACGCGTTCGCGTCCGTCAGCGCCTGGCGGAACTGGAAGCAAAGGGCTTTGACCCGATGCGCCTCACACGTTTGGCCTCGCGCATGCGCCAGCGCAGCGACGCCCTCGATCGCGCCGCAGCTGACCTTATCGCCCGCGCGGCGCACCTTGGCCTTTCAACCACAATCACGCTTAGCCAATGGAGCGGCCCCGGCGAGGTCCGCTGCCGCGCACTTTCCGCGCTTATCGCCGCAACGAGCGGCGCCTCGCGCGAGCCGCCTTGGACAGACATGGAAGCGCTGGAAGCGCGGGTTATGCGCGCCGATCATCGCGGCGCCACCCATAGCGGCGTCGAATTTTCGCCTGCGGAAGGCGCGGTTGTGCTGCAGCGAGAAGCGGGCGCGGTGCTGGGTCGCGCCGGTGGCGCGCCGCCCGTTGCGCCTCTTGCGCTAGACGCGAATATCGAAGCGATCTGGGACGGGCGCCTTGGCGCCATGGCGCCGGAGGAGGGGTGGCGCATTGTTCCGGCGCGCAATGGCCAGCGCGTCGCCTTCGAAAATGCCATTGATCGCAAGCACTACCGCGCTGTGGAGACGTTGCTGCAGCTGCGGCCGCTCGCCGCCATGCGCGTCACACATGCCTTCGGCCCTGACATATTAACCGCGCGAAACCATGAATTTCGCCCCAAGCCTAGCTAAGCGTTCATCCGCTCTTGACGCCGCCTATGGCAGTAAGGGGTGTTCAGCGGCGGGCGCGGTCCCTATCTTGCTGAAGATTGTGTTTCCGCCTCCGGCACGGTTGGAGCGGCGCGAAAAGGTCGGACCAAAAATGCCCATCCGTTCATTGCTTATTTGGGGCGTCGTCGCCCTTGTGCTGGTTGTTCTGTTCGCGGCGATGAACGGTGGAAACAACGCTCTGCGCAACGCGACCGAGCTTCCCTATTCGCAATTGATGGATCGCGTGGA
>JANNFK010000049.1:0-31482 GCA_031379735.1 Caulobacteraceae bacterium
GGGATCTGCGCCTGGCGCGGACTCACGCACGGCAACCCCGCTGCGGATCGTTACTTCGAGCAAATCGGCGCCAAGCACGCGCGCGAACTCTTTGAGCTCTTCCGCCGTCGGGGAGCGTTCGTTGGTAAAGATGCTATGCAAGTCACCACGATCAATCCCGGCCGCGACCGCAAGCCCGATACGATCCGTGCCGCGTGAGGCCAGACGTTGGTCGAACCAAGAAGCATCGAAGAAAAGCGCCATTCACTCACCCAAGCTCAAGCGACACATAGCCCGGCGCCGAACCTGCAGGTGGGCGTCGAACTATGGCTTCGTTCATCATCCCCCGATTCGGCCGTTGGCTCGACTTCACGATCGCCCTCGCGCTCGGTTTGTGGTGCATGTGAGTAATGGAATAGGTGAGTAAGGCAGTAGGTGAGTAGGCACGAAGAAGGGCAGCAGGGTCCGCCCCCACTGCCCTACTCCCTTATTCCCTTGCTGCCTTAGCTTAGTGCTGGCCGGCGAACTCCACGTCGCGGCGAGCCGAGATGATCGTCACCACAACGCCGGCGAGAACGTCGAGCAGCGCCATCACCAGGATGACGAAGAACGTGCTGGTCGCAAACGCCGGGTGGAGCAGGAATTCCACCAAGCAGATGATGAACACCAACATCGAGAGCGCGTGATTGAAAATCGCGGCCGTGCCGGTCGACGTTGATTTCAGAAGCTCAATGAAGAGCAGGATGAGCGCGAGAAGCACCAACACATCGCCAAAGGCGATGACCCACTCGGCGCCCGACGCCATCGGCATCGTGATCCAAGGATCAGACAAATGCTGACGAACTGAAGCGCCGTCGCCACTATTGGCTGCCGTCGCTCCGAATGCCCAGATGTTGTACGTCAAAACCGGAATCAGGATCAGCGGAAAGACGTTGAAAATGGCCCCCATGGGACTCCCCTCATTCGCAGGACGGCGATTTCTTCGCGCCGCAGCTGCAGCCAAACCTGTGGTGCTTACCGGGTCTCTGCTCATAACTCGTCAGCTCCCCCCGGCAAGCGCGCCCGGCTTCTGAGCCACATAACGCCCCAGAGGTCCGTCATGTTCGCGGCCAGTCTGCCGAGATTCGTGTACTTCGAGCGACCAACGCCCCGTTGTCGATGATTAACCTCCAAAAACTCCACTGCATAGCCTTCGCGCAGCATCAGTGCGGCCATGAAACGGTGCATGTGATCGAAGTACGGAAGCCGCAAAAAAGCTTCGCGTTTGAATACTTTGACGCCTGAGCCGCTGTCGACAGCGTTGTCCTTGAGCGCTGCGCGGCGGATTGAATTGGCGATCTGCGATGCAGCGCGCTTGCTCCAATTGTCCTGCCGCTTGAGGCGGTTCCCTGCTACCATGCCCAAATTCGACGGCGCTTCAGCCCGCGTAAGCTTCGCCAAAAGCTTCGGCAAATCCGCAGGATCGTTCTGCCCATCACCGTCCAGCGTGCCAATAATCGGCGCACGCGCGGCCAGCACGCCGGTGCGCACGGCACGGCTTTGGCCGGCATTGCGCCGATGGCCTAGCACACGCAGCGCAGGCAATTCGGCCTTTAACGCCGCAAGTTCCGCACGCGTGTCGTCGCGGCTCGCGTCGTCCACAAAAATCATTTCGTAGCTGCGCCCATCGAGCGCGGACGCGATCTCGCGCGCGAGGTTGGCGGCGTTGCCCTCCTCATTCATGACCGGGACCACTACGCTGAATTCGATACTCTCGGCCAATCGGTGTCCCCGGGCGCGTGAAAAGCCGGGTCTCTTAGCTGCTCCGGGGCCATGAGGCGAGTGGGCGCACCCCCGCAGGGCTGCAAACGGTCACACTGCCCGGCCAAACTGGGACCCTTAGATGGCTACTCCCGCTTCCTCGGCACTTTTCGACCAGTTCGCGCGCGGTTGGCGCGGCTACGTCCTCATTGCCTTAATCGCGTTGACGTCGGGTCTCATGGGCGCTGCGCGCGTGCCGGTCACAGACATTGACGAAGCGCGCTTCGCTCAAGCGACGCGGCAAATGATCGACGATGACGATTATGTCCGCATCCGCGTCCAAAATGCTGAGCGAAACCGCAAACCCGTCGGCATCTACTGGCTGCAGGCAGCTTCGGTGAACACGCTGCGGCCGTACCTGGAACGGCTGAACACGATCTGGCCCTATCGCTTGCCGTCGGCGCTCGGTCTTGTACTTGCGAGTTTAGCCACATTGTGGGCCGGCACGGCGCTGTTCGGCGCGCGCACTGGGTTTGTCGGCGCCGCGATCTTTGCAGTGGGATTGCTGGCTGGCGTCGAAGGCATGCTCGCCAAAACCGATGCAGTTATGACGGGCTTCACGACCCTTGCTCTCGCGGCGCTGGTGCAATTGCGGGTCGGCACTGCGAGGCCACGCATCATCTCGCTTGTGTTCTGGGTCGCAATCGGCTGCGGCGTCATGATCAAAGGGCCGGTCACGCCGCTGGTCGCTGGGCTCACGCTTGCTGTGCTTGCGCTCTGGGAGCGGCGCGCGGCCTGGATGAAGCCGCTAACATTCTGGCCGGGGCCGCTGCTGGCGATAGCCCTCACGTTGCCGTGGCTCGTCACCATCGGCATCGTCACCGAAGGCCGCTTCTACGCTGATCTTTTTACCAGAGAAATTGGGCCCAAGCTGGTTGGCGGCGACCATCGTCACGGCGGCATGCCCGGTTATCATTTGCTTTGGCTACCGCTGCTGATCTTTCCCGCCACCTATGCCATGCCCGCAGCGGCGCGGCTTGGCTGGGGCGCCATCCGTGCGCCGCGCGACGACGACGCTAATGCGGCGTTTCGCTTTCTGATCGCCTGGGCCGCGCCGATCTTCATCTTCTTCGAACTGATACCGGCAAAGCTCATCCATTACACGCTGCCGGCATACCCAGCGATCGCGCTCATGTGCGCGGCGGGACTGTTCGCCATGCGCGGCAAACAGTGGCGCACAGCGCATCCTGCAGGCCTCGTGATGTTCGGCGTGTTTGGCGCATTGTGTGTTGCCTCGATGGCCGTCGTCTCAACATTCATGCCCGGCTATCTGGCCGACGCTGGCGTGCGCCGCGCCGTCGCCACCGCACTGATCGGCGCGGCAACTGTTGGCGCGGCTATCGTCGGCCTCATCATGTTGCGCCGGCCAACCGCACGCGCCGCGGTTCTCGTCGCTTGCGCGCTGGCGCTCTCCTTCAGCCTACGCGAGCGCCTGCTGCCGGAAGCACGCACGTTGTTTGTCAGCAACGAAGCGGCGGCGACCATGACGCGCGCGCGCCTAATGCCGCAGCAAGACGGGGCCTTCTGGATCGTCGGCTACGAACAGACCAGCATCGTCTTTCTTACACGCACCTGGGTGCGGCTGATCGAGGCCGAGAATGTCGCCGAAATGCCCATCCAAGCTGGCGACGGCTTGATGATCGAGGGTCGCGTCTTTGATCAGACGCAAGCGGCGCTCGGCATACGTGGTTTGGAGTTCGAACCGCTGGACGAGCCCGCGCGCGGTATGGCGATCGGCCGCGGCGAATATATGACTCTGAATATCGGCCGCGCGCGCGAAATCGCTAGCGGCGCGCCTTCGGACGGCCCGCGACCAAGTCCCTGAGCGTCAGTAAAACCGCAAGCGCCGGCCCCGCAACTGAAGCAAACGCCTTCTCCATCGGCGTATGCGCGCTCTTCACAGCAAACCGCGTTAGCCCCTGCACTTTGCGGCTCTTGCGCGTTTGCGCGAATTCGAACTGCACGCCGGACGCGTCGGGCTGAAACAGAACGCTGCCGCCCGCCGCTACAGCGCGGCGGCAAAGATCGAGGTCTGCACAATCAGTATCGAAATGTTCGTCGAAACCACTGAGCTGGATGAAATCTCCACGCGGGATCAGCATCAGCGCACCCGAGACGGCGCCGACCTTAGTCGCCGCGTCGTCACGTTTTCGCGGGCGCGCTGGGCGAGCGGGCCATTGCACCGCAACCGCTATCGCCGAGAACGTGTTCAGCGAGCCAGCACGCGCTGCTTGCCGCTCGCGGCCTTCGAGATCTAGCAAACGTCCGCCGACGATCCAGGGCTGCTTCGCGTCGCCACCAGCCGCGGCCAAACGCGCGACCGCGCCGCGCTGCAGAACAACGTCCGCATTCAAAAACAAAAGCCAACGCCCGAGTGCGGCTTCCGCGCCGACATTGGCCGCCGCCGCAGTGCTCAAACTCGCATCAGCCTGAACCACATGCACGTCGCGGCGATCCGCTTGGAACGCGCGCAGCGTTGATGAAATTTCGTCGGCATTGTCGTGATCGACGATGAGAAGCTCGTCGATCCAATCTTCAGCCAGGGCGCTGCGCAGACACAAATCCAGCGGCGCACGGCCGGACGCGTTGGCGCGGACTTTATTCGCGACAACGATCGCAGACACGCGCGGCTCAAGCGTGGCGTGCGCCGACCGTGCACGTGACGGATGCCTGTCCAACGCTGTCTCCGCCCCCAACTGGGGGTATCCTGGAGTGCGGCGGGCCTAACGTAAAGGCGTCGGGTCACCGCAATCCAGAACTAGTCCCACTACTTACGCTTCAGATCGGGCGGCGTTGCTTCGGCGACAAGGGTCTCTTGTGCCTCTGCGAGCGACATCAGATGCTGCTGCTGGCTGCCGAAGCGGCGGATCGCAACGCCGCGATCTTCCGCCTCTTTTTTACCGACGACGGCAATAATCGGCGCCTTCATCAGCGAATGCTCGCGGATTTTGTAGCCGACCTTCTCGTTGCGCACGTCCAATTCCACCCGTAGCCCGGCCTTGCGTAGCGTTTGGGCTACTTCCTCGGCGTAGGGGTTCGCGTCCGATGTAATCGTGGCGACCACCACTTGCGTCGGGGCCATCCAAAGCGGGAACGCGCCCGCATAGTGCTCGATCAGAATTCCAAGGAAACGCTCGAACGAACCGAAAATTGCGCGGTGGAACATGACAGGGCGATGCTTGGCGCCGTCTTCGCCGACATATTCCGCGTCGAGGCGCTCCGGCAGCACGAAGTCGAGCTGGTGCGTGCCGCATTGCCACGTACGCCCGATGGCGTCGCGCAGATGGAATTCGAGCTTAGGGCCATAAAAAGCGCCCTCACCCGGCAGGAATTCGAGTTTCTCGCCCGCTGCTTCAGCAGCTTCCTGCAAGATGCGTTCGGCTTTGTCCCAAATCTCGTCCTCGCCAAAACGGAGTTCGGGCCGCAGTGCGAGCTTCACAGCATGCAATTCGACGCCGCAATCTTCGTAGATCGAGCGCAGCAATTTGCAGAAGGCGATCGTCTCCGGCACGAGCTGTTCTTCCGTGCAAAAGATGTGCGCATCGTCTTGGACGAAAGCGCGCACGCGCATGAGCCCCTGCAACGCGCCGGAGGGCTCGTAGCGGTGGCATGAACCGAACTCGCTTAAGCGCAGCGGCAGATCGCGATAGCTCTTCTGACCCTGATTGAAGATTTGGATGTGGCCCGGGCAGTTCATTGGCTTCACGGCCAGGATTTCGCCTTCGACCGTTTCGCACGTGAACATGTTGGCGTGGAACTTCTGCCAGTGGCCTGAGCGCTCCCACAGTGAGCGATCCAGAATCTGCGGCGCCTTCACTTCGCTATAGCCAGCGTCGTCGAGGCGGCGGCGCAGATAGTTCTCCAGCACGCGCCACAGTGTCCATCCTTTCGGATGCCAGAACACCATGCCCTTGCCCTCCTCCTGCATGTGGAAGAGTTCAAGTTGGCGGCCGAGTTTGCGATGGTCGCGCTTCTCGGCTTCCTCGAGGCGCTTGAGATACTCCTCGAGCTGCTTCTCATCGGCCCAGGCCGTGCCGTAAATACGTTGCAGCTGCGCGTTGTTTTGATCGCCGCGCCAATAGGCCCCCGCAAGCTTCATAAGCTTGAAGGCTTTGCCGAGCTTGCCCGTCGACGGCAGATGCGGGCCGCGGCAGAGATCGACCCATTTGTCGCCATGGCTGTAAACCGTGATCGGCTCGCCCGGCTTGATCACTTCGTAGATGGTCTCGGCTTTGTAGATCTCGCCGATGCCCTTGAAATGCGCAATCGCCGCTTCTTTCTCCCAGACCTTGCGAACGATCGGCAGATCAGCGTCGACGATCTCCTTCATGCGTTTTTCGATTCCGGCGAAGTCGTCGGTCGAGAACGGCTCGCTGCGCGCAAAGTCGTAGTAGAAACCGTCTTCGGTCACCGGACCGAACGTGACTTGCGTGCCGGGAAACAATTCCTGCACTGCTTGCGCCATGACGTGCGCCGCATCGTGGCGAAGAACTTCGAGGCCATCGGCGCTGTCGCGCATGACCAATTCGAACTTGCCGCCGCTTTCCAGAGGACGCGTCAAATCCCACCAGACGCCGTCAATCTTGGCGGCGACGACCTTTTTGGCCAGCGATTTGGAAATGCCCTCGGCCACTGCGAACGGCGTCACGCCCTCGTCGTAATCGCGCACGGCGCCATCGGGAAACTGAAGTGAAATGCTCATGACTTGCTCTTAATCGAGTTCGGTGTTTTCAGGCGGCGCGCGATAGCCGCCCTTCCAATCGCCATAGCGCCACGGCCGCCACCACGAGTTCTTCTTGATCTCGCGCGGCGATGGGTCCCAGCCATGCCCACCCCAAGGCGCACACCGGCACAAACGTGCGCCCGCCATCCAGCTTCCGGCCCATGCGCCATGCATGCGGATCGACTCCGCTGCGTAGGACGAACAGGTCGGCCGATAGCGGCACGCATTGCCGATCAACGGCGAAAGCGTCCACTTGTAGAGCTGAATAAGGCCCAGGAGGCCCCGCGCAGGAATGCTCGGCGACATGACAAACTTCAGCGATGCGTTGGTTTCAGGATCGGGGCCAAGCGCAGCCGCTGCGGCGCGCCCGATCTCGCGCCGCCGGCTTCAGTAGGTAGTCGTCGTGAGAAAGCGCCGGTTCATACGCCGCATATAGCCGCTTCGCGCGGTTCGCTCAAGTCGCGCTGGAAGCGCGATCAACGCGCCGGCATTGGACCTGCGTGAAGGCGCCCCAACATTCGACGTACGCCGCACCCGGCATATCCACCGTGAATTTCGAGGCGACATAGTAAGTCTCATAGCGCCCCTGGCCCGCGATCATGCCGGTAACAAAATCGACAAGGCCATCGAGCGAGACGCCAGCTTGCTGTTGCACCTCGTTCGTTTGGTCTTGCGCTTGCGCCTCCAAGAAAACGCGTGCTGCTGCTTCGTGCGTTTCGCGAGTCGGCGCCGTGAAATACGCACCAACGCCGATCAGGATCAGAAGCAGCAGCATTCGCATGATTAGCCGCCCGTACGTGTGTCAGCGACGCGTTGGCACTGCACCTGCGTGAACGCGCCCCAGCAGGTCACGACCGGCTGCGTGTCCAGCGTGATCGTGTACTTCGAGGCGACGTAGTAATTGCTGTAAGCGCGATCACCAGCGAGCGTGGCGCCGAGGCTTTCAAAGCCCTCCGACACATTTTGCGGGTCGCTCAGCACGGCGTCAGCCCGCTCGCGCATCACCGCCTCTTCCGGCTTCGTGAAGTATCCGGCCACGCCAGCAATGACCAAAAGCAGCAAAATCCATTTCATGAGCAGCGTCCTCCCAGGGTCCCCAAGCGGCGGACGCTAACCGCAAACCGGCCCGGCCGGAAGCCAATCAGAGCGCTTTGCGGCGCTTCGGCACGGCAGACGGCGCAAAAGCGGCCGACAGTTTCTTCGGCGCCACGGCGCGCCAGCTCTCATCGAGATAGTCGATGAGTTTCGCCATCGGCGGTTTCGCCTTTGCGGTGAACCGAAAGGTGACCCAACCGGAGCGGCCCAGGCCGTATTCTGTCGGCGCTGCGCCCTTGATCTTCAGCGCCTCCTCGTTGCGGAACGGCAGTTTCATCGAGCACGACCAGGCGCCGTCTTCGTCCTCACCCAAGAACAAAAACACCTTCTTGCCGGCAATCTTGAAAGCACTGTGACCCCAGGGGAAATCCTCGATGGTTTCCGGGTATGCTAAAGCGGCTTTGCGCAAGTCCTTCGCGTTCGCGTGCTTCAGCTTCACGGTCATGCGGCTTTCTTCTGCGCTTCGTCGAGCGCTTCGACGGCGGCATCGAACGCCAACATCGTAGAAGCATGCCGCGCTGGATAATCGCGTACACCTTCTAGATGGCGGAGTTCCCAAAAGCGCCCGGTTGGCGGCGGGCCTTCACCCTTTAGCATGGCGCGCAACGCATCCCGTGCGTCGCGGATTTCCTTGGGCGTCGCGCCGATCGCGTGCATCGCGAGCACGCCGGTCGAGGCCTGGCCCAGCGCGCAGGCTTTCGGATGAACCGCGACCTTACTGACCACGCCATCCTGCAGCGTCAGTTCGACCGTAACGACCGAGCCGCAAACCCGGCTGACTTTGGTGGCCGCCCCATCCGGCGCGTCGAGGCGCCCAACATGAGGGATATCGGCCGCCAATTCCATGATCCGTGGATGGTAGAGATCGTCCATTTGCCCTTATGTGGCCTTCCTTCGAGGGCAAGCAACGGGCAATATTCGGCCCGGGGAGAGCTCTCCATGTTGCGACGCACATTGCTGATCAGCGCACTTGGCGCGTGGCCTGCCGCCGTTTGGGCGCAGACACCGCAAGCAGCTACGCCGCCGGCGCCGCAAGGCCAACCACGCATACCTCCGCCTATCACGCCGCAGAACGCGCTCGAATATGCGTTCGTCTCGGCGCTCACCAATGAGAACATGCGGCCGATCTTCCGGCGCTATCTTATGGAAACGCACGTTGCGCTGGCGCTGTCGGCGCCCGGTGATAATTCACCGCCGCGCGAACTTCGCATTCGCGAAGGCTTCAACGCTGGGGCAATCTTCACCAGTGAATACCGCCTGCAGCAGGTTCTCGGCCCCGACGCGCCACACGTGATCATCAACGGCCGCGCCGCGCTGACGCGTCTGGTCGGTAAGAATGTCGCGATCAATCCGGGGTTGGTGCCGATGTTGACGCTCGAGCCAACGGACCTTGCCGTCTATCTCGCGACGCCAGGCGAAAGCTTAGCCGGGCCCACCCAGTAAGCCGTCGCCGCCGCAACGCCGATCATAAAGACCGCGCGTGCGCACGAGCGCTTCGTCGCCGAACAAATGAACCTGCCACGTATGCGTGCAACCGTTGGCTGTCGTCGTCTTGCGACAAACCTGGGACGGCGGATCACCGCGATTGCCTTCCGCGCGCGGCGGGGCCGCACTGCAGTTAAAGTCGTTGCGGCGAAGATCGCCCGATACGCTCGCCAGTGGAAGGCCAGCGGCATAGCGGCTGGTCACGCCGCCCTGAAACGCCTCGAGAGTCGCCGCCTCAGAGGCGTTGCGCCAATCGCCGAGATTGATCGCAGCGGTGGGAATTGAGGCTGGCCCAACGGGACTGGGCGTCGCGCCCGTCGGCAGGGTTTCGCAAGCCCCTAAGAGAAGCGCCAGGCTGACGGCGATCGTGCGTGCGTGGTTCATAAACTCACCTGTTGGCGCCGAGGCACATCTGCTCGAACCCGGCGACAGGTTCGCGCTCACCGCGCTCCAGCACAACATACCAGTCAAACGCGCACTGGCGCTCCATGATTTCGATGCGGCAGTCGAGACGGCGCTCGTCTTCGCAAGAAAAGCCGTTGGCTTCGAGGCTGGCGCGAAGCTGGCCGGTGTTTTGGCCAGCGAAGCGCTGGCGGACCTGGGTCTGGAAGGCCGGTGCGTAAACCGCCGGATCGGCTTGACGCCACTGGCCGAAATCAATGCCGCCGCGGGACGCGCCTTCGGGTGGAGCGTTCTGGGCCGCGACTGCGGGCGGCGGCAGGGCCGCGCCGCGCTCAATCGGAAACGGCGACGGGCCGCTTGGCGCATCGTTCTGGTCACCGCCGCTGGCGCACGCGGCCAAGAACGCCATCAAAGCCATCGCCACTATCCGCATGCGTTTTGTCCTCGGTCCCAGCGCGGGTGCTTAGTCGTCATGAGCACCTTCTTCAAGGCGCGGGAAAAAGCCGGTGATGCCTACGGGCCCAATGCGCCGGTGGATCAGGCGCATCACGGTTCCCACACAAAATCCTGACGTACCTTGGCGGCGCCGCAATGCTAAAGACTAGCGCAATGCGAGGGTGATGTGGGCAAAGCAAAAACCAGGGAAAAATCACTGACGGCGGCGCCAACGCGCGCCGAAGGGCGCTGTTTGTGCGGCGCCGTTGGTGTCGAGATTGGCGTGCCGGCGCGGTGGGCTTGGCATGATCATTCGGCTCCGACGCGTCGCGCGCACGGAGCGGCCTACGCAACCTATGTCGGCGCGTGGGCGAGCAAGTTCCGGTTTCTGCAGGGCGAAGACAATCTCACGCGTTACGAGGACAAAGAGCGCGGCGGCGTGCGCAGCTTTTGCTCGACATGCGGCTCGCCAGTGATGTTTCAGCGCAACAAACAAAACGTCAACCTACCGCGCGCGCTGTTCACGAGCGGCGTTGGCCGCGAGCCGCGCTACCACATCGCCATTGATGAGATGCAGGAGTGGACCTACCTTGGCGAAAAGCTCGGACCGCTGCGCGGATTTCCGGGCGTAGTGTGGACCGGCGCGAGGAAACGGCGGGCATGAATTTCATCGCCGAAACCATTGATTCCGCGCTAAAACGCGAATTCCATTGCCACCTTTCTGGTTTTACGATACCAACGCCTTATCGAATTCGTACTTGGTTCGGTTGTTTCCTTCGCCAGTCTGCTGCTCTTTGAGCAACTCGCGGCCCCGGACCTACCCTTCGCCATCCTCGAAATTGGTCACGTAGCGCATCTGCGCTGCGCGAAATTTGTTGTACAAGGTGCACTTATGACTACTGGAACCGTGAAATGGTTTAACGGCCAAAAAGGCTTTGGTTTCATCCAACCGGACAATGGCGGCCCGGACGTTTTCGTTCATATTTCGGCTGTCGAACGCGCAGGCTGGACCTCACTCACTGAAGGCCAGAAGCTCAGCTTCGAAAGCGAAAAGGACAGCCGCAGCGGCAAGATGTCGGCCGGCCAACTCGTCGCCGTCTAAAGAACGTCGCGCGCGCCGCGGCATTAGCTGCAGCGCCTGCGTTTTTCTATTGCGGGGCGGGTCGGCTTTGGTCGATCCGCCCGCTTTTGAATCACATGAGGAGTCGCGATGAGCAGTCCCCTTTTCAGCGTCGGCCAGAGTGTCTCCGTAGCGGTTTCCAAGCGCTACCGTCATCCTGAAGGGTCGTATCGCGTCATCGGCGCGATGCCCAATTCGGGCGGCCCGACACTCTATCGGATCAAAGGCGACCTCGAGAAATTCGAGCGCGTGATCGAAGAGATGCATCTCGCTGCCGAGTAACCGTTCGTAGGAACTCCGGCGAACAAACAAAACCGCCCCGGATTGCTCCGGGGCGGTTTGCGTTTCAGCTCTCAGTTATTGGCTAAGGATGATGCTCAGGATAACGCCGGTCGCGATGCCGACGAGCAGATAGTCGCCGCGATCGTCTTCAACATAACGGTAGCCGCGCGGCGGGGCGCGAAGGTGCTCGCGGCGATAGTCGACCTGGCGGTAGCGGCCTTGATAGTACGACGGCAGACGTTCGCCACGGCGCCATGACCGATAACCAGACTCGTAACCGTTGCGGCCTTCGTAAGCAGCCGACGGTGGGCCATAGTTCCAGCGGCCTTGATACATGTAGCCGTTGTGGCGTTCGCCGTTCCAGCGTTGGTGACGGCGGTCATTGCCACGGTCGTTGCGGTCGCCGCGATCCCAGCCGTTGTCGCCGCGGCCACGGTCGTTGTTGCTGCGATCACCGCGGTCGTCATTGCGGCCACGATCGTCGTCGCCACGCTGGCCACGGTTGTCGTTCTGGTCGCCGCGATTACGATCTTGAGCTGATGCAGTGGTCGCGAGCGGGCCTGCCAACATCAGGGCGGTCGCGGCAGCGAGTGCGATACGTTTCATAATTCTGCTCCTCAACGAAGGAGCCCCGCGAACGCGGAACTCCTCGTCTGGAGCGGAATATGATCGTACGCGACTGAACCGCCCGTGGGGTGAGTGCTCACAAACTGCATAAGGTTTTGTCAGAGTGTGTCGGGTGGTTCCCGCTATCCGGGACGCGGTCCGCGACGCGGATCGATGCGCAGTGTCGGCAAAATTCGCATCGGATTGCAGGCAACGTTGTTGCGCTCGTTCGATTCCGCGACGCGATTGCCCATGTCGACGCCGGCGCACAGAAAGTAGTTTCCAGCCGGGATGCCGGCTGGCAACGTGAACGGGCCGATCTCATAGCTTGGCGCGCCGTAGCGCACGTTGACGCCCGGCCCGACGCTGTACGTGCGAGACACGCGGCCGCCGCGCAGCAACACGTCCTCGCGCCAAGCCGCGTCATAGATCGCCCAACTCGACGGCCCGACGCGATCCGTCGAAAGAAAAATATCGACCATGTAGCTTGCGGCTGGCGGTGCTTCGATTGTGCCTGGGCAATTGGTGTCGCCGCGATTGGCGACTTCCAACGTGATCATCACGTCCTGCCCCGCGCGCCTCTCGGCGGCAGCGCCGATCGTGGGCGTCAGGTCGCACGCCGCAAACGCTGGCGCGGCGAGAGCAAACACGGAGAATAAAGCGATGATGAAGATGCGCATGTGCGGCAGTCCCCAATAACGTCCCTCACCTGCATTGGCGCGCAGAGGCGCGGCGATGGCAAGCGATATTCGGACGGATTCACACCTGGGCGACACGGCCCATGAACAAGCGCGTATTGGTGCGCTTATGGCGCAGCACTATGAAGAACGGGTGATCGGCCTTGAACTCGATCGGCGGCGCTTCGGGCGCTGGCATCGCCGAAGTTGCACGCATATCCACGGCGGTGACGGCGGCGGCTTCGGTGCCTTCCTCATCGATAGCGAGGAAGGTTTTGTGGATGACGGCGCTGACAGCGAGGCGCTCCTGCTCGGTGACGCCGGAGAAATCAGCGCTGTCCATGAACGCTTGGCGCAAACCGAGCGCTTGCAGCTGCGGCACGAGATCGTAGTCGCTGCGCATCTCGACTTTCGGCAGCGTGACATCGAGACGCGTCGGTTGTGCCGAGTCGAGATCTTGCAACCAGCGATCGAGCGTGTTGCCCATCAACCGGCGCTCGAACGCCGCGAGGCCATCGCGGGCACGCGGCAGAAAGACGGCGAGCGCGAAGTCTCCGGCATCGTATTCGAACTCAACAGCCTGGAAGGATTCGCCTTCATAATAGCGTGCACGCGTCACCTGTCGCATCAGGCGCGCGCGCTGCGTCGCGCCTGATTCAGCGAAGAAGTCCCCGTCCCGTGTGGCGTTGGCGGAGAATTGATCGCTCCATTTACCTTTGAAATAGACCGCGTTGGTGAGCACGAGACGGCGGCTGGGATCGGGCTCGGTTAAGATTTCAGGGATGCGATTGCGGGTTTCACGCGCCGCCCAGGCATTGATCGTGCGCAACGCCGCCGCCTGATTGGCGATGAACGGCACTGCTTCGATGGTCGCGCCGAGACCGTCGCGGATCGTGCGCGCGTACTGCGCGCGCAACTCCATCGTGCGCTCGACCCAAGCGGCGTTGGCTGTGGTGAACTCGCTGCCGCCGGTTTGCGCCGCAAGCGCGTCGCGCAGCGCCCGAGCGCGCGTGACTTGCGTTGCGACATCGGCGTCGAAGCCAAACGTCGCCGCCATCTCGGCTGCGGTCTGCCCATGCGCGCCGGGATAGAGCAACGCAAACGCGCTCGCCACGCTGTAGGGCGAAATGAATTGATTGCCTGCGGGCGCTGCGACGGCCCGATAGAGGCCAACATCGAAGGCGTCAGGCAGAGGCGTCATGATGGGCGCCGGCGTGGGTTCGACGCGCGGCGCAGGCGACTGATCTTGGGGCGCGCCGCTGGCGGCAGCGCAGCCCGAAGCGGCGGCCGCGGCCGCTGACAAAAGTAAAGCGCGACGGTGCATGCCATGAACTCCTGCCCTCGCCGGCAGCTATGAGCACGAGGTTGGGCGAAGTGAGGGCGAAATTCGCCCCTCGGATAGATCAACCTCTCCGCCGCCACGTACTCCCGCCTGCACTGTCCATCACCTCGACACCACGAGCGGCCAGATCGTCGCGGAGCTTGTCAGAGAGCGCGAAGTCCTTAGCGGCGCGCGCGGCGACGCGTTGTGCGACCAGCGCGTCAATCTCAGCCGCCGCTTCGCCAAAGCTGGCGCGGAACCAGTGCTCCGG
Source organism: Caulobacteraceae bacterium (assembly GCA_031379735.1). Lineage (GTDB taxonomy): Bacteria > Pseudomonadota > Alphaproteobacteria > Caulobacterales > Aquidulcibacteraceae > Vitreimonas. The sequence continues at coordinate 14,197 of JANNFK010000049.1, forward strand.
ATCGCTTTGCAGAACGCCGAAGAGCTTGGCGGCGGCAAGCAGTTCGGCTTTGGCCTTCGCCATTTCGACCGGCTTCTTAGCGATATTGGCGGCGGTGGCGAGCGCGTAGAGTTCAGCGATCGCGAGCGGCGTGTTGAGATCGTCGGCCAGCGCTTCGATAAACGCCTTCGGCGCCTCAAAGTCGACCGCTTCAACATCCTTCAAACGCAGCGCCGCGCCGTAGAGGCGATCGAGCGAGGTTTGCGCCGAGCGCATCATGTCTTGGTTCCAATCGAGCGGCGCTTTGTAGTGCGCGCTGAGCAAGCCCCAGCGCAGCGTTTCGCCCTGCCAGCCCTGCTCCAGCAATTCGCGCGGCGTAATGACGTTGCCGAGCGATTTGGACATTTTGGTCGTGTCCATCGTCAGGAAGCCGTTGTGCATCCAGACGCGCGCCAGCTCGTGCCCGTGCGCGGACTCGCTCTGCGCGATTTCGTTTTCGTGGTGCGGAAAAATGAGATCGATGCCGCCGCCATGAATATCTATCGGCGAGCCGAGTTCAGCTTCGATCATGGCTGAGCACTCGATGTGCCAGCCAGGGCGCCCCGATCCAAACGACGCTTCCCATTGCGGCTCGCCCGGCTTGGCGGTTTTCCAAAGCGCGAAGTCAGACGGATGGCGCTTGTCATCCTCGCCTTCGACACGGGCGCCGGCTTGTTGGTCCTCTTGGGCGCGGCCAGAGAGCTTGCCGTAGTCGGCATCGGCCGCGACGGAGAAATAGACACCAGTCTCCACCTTGTAGGCGGCGCCCTCGGTGATGAGCTTTTCAATCAGCGCGATCATACCGCGGACATGCTCAGTCGCGCGCGGTCTGAGCGTTGGTTGCAGCACGCCGAGCGCCGACGTGTCGTGCTCATAGGCTTGCTCGAACGCGCCGGTGATAGCGCCGATCGGCTTGTTGCCCTCGATCGCCGCCTTGATGATGCGATCGTCGATGTCGGTGTAGTTGCGCGCATAGAGAACGGCGCTCTCGCCATAGACATGGCGCAGCAACCGGAAGAGCACGTCGAACACCACCGGTGGCCGCATATTCCCGATGTGGGCGTAGTTATAAACGGTGGGTCCGCAGACATACATCGTCACCCGGCTCGGGTCGGCGGGCTCGAACGGCTCTTTTCGCCGCGTCAACGTGTTGGTCAGCTGGATCTTCATGCGGGGTGGGTTCTAGCGGGAGCTTGTGCTACACTCCATATCCGTCGTGGGGACATTGTTGTCCCACTGCCTGAGGGTAAATCTTCGGGCGGACGTTAAGTCCGGGTGTCCACGTGAGCCGTACAGGCTTCGGAACCCTCCCGGCTCGACCTCCGTCCCTCAGACTAAGGACACTGCTCCGTAATGAGTGAGATACTGAAATGGCGCTCGCCTGAAGAGGCCGAGCAAAAGCGTCCCTCGCGCGAAGCCGCGATGGAGGCGGTGAGGACGCTGATCGCCTGGGCCGGAGACGATCCTGAGCGCGAAGGGCTGAAGGACACGCCCAAGCGCGTCGTCGACGCGTATAGAGAATGGTTCAGGGGCTATGACGAATGCCCGGCGGACGAACTCAATCGCGTGTTCGAAGACGTCAGCGGCTATGACGATATGGTCATGCTGAAGAAGATCGATGTGGAGAGCCATTGCGAGCACCACATGGCGCCGTTCATCGGCAAGGCCTACGTCGCCTATTTGCCAACCGAGGCCGTGGTGGGCATTTCCAAAATCGCGCGCGTGGTCGAGATTTTTGCCAAGCGCCTGCAGACGCAAGAAACCATGACCAGCCAAGTCGCGCAGGCCATCGACGAAACGCTGAAGCCGCGCGGCGTCGCCGTTCTGATCGACGCTGAGCACCAATGCATGTCCACGCGCGGGGTCCACCACAAGGACGTGACGACGGTGACGACGCAATTCACCGGCGCGTTCAAGGACGACGCCGAGTTGCGGAATCGGTTCTTGAAGTTGGCCGGGTACGGCTAACGTGAATGAATTGAAGGGCGCAGCATAAACGTTGTGCCCTTTTGCGCGGTGTTATGGGTCCCGGACTGCGCTGCGCGCATCCGGGAATGGGTGGGTCTGCGCTGACTGAAACTCCGCTTCCGTCATCCGCTCCGGCTTGTGCACCAGCGTCGTCAGCACGAAGCTCAACAACATCAGCAGATACCAAGCGCCCATCTTTTCGATCGGGACCAGATGCCAGCCATCGCGCTGGCTGGGATAAACCCAGGCGGCCGCAAAGGTGCCAGCGTTTTCCGCAATCCAAATGAAAAGCGCTACAAGCAGCAAACCCATCAGCATCGGCATGCGGCGGAGCGTGCGGTCCGGCGTGAACACGAACCAGGCGCGGCCGAAGATCAGCGCCGAGAACGCAAACAGTCCTAGCCGGATGTCGATCGTGTAGTGGTGCGAGAAAAAGTTGATGTAGGCGAGCAGCGCCAAGAGCCATGTCGTCCAGGGCGGCGGGTAATTGATGTATTTGATCTCGAAGAGGCGCGTCGCGCGGGCGATGTAGGAACCGACACACGCGTACATGAAGCCCGAAAAAAGCGGCACACCGCCGACGCGAAGGAAATTGTCTTCCGGATAAATCCACGAGCCGTGCGCGGTTTTGAATATCTCCATGATCGTGCCGACGACATGGAAGATCAGAATGACAACCGCCTCTTCCCAACGCTCAAGCTTGGTGGCGAGCAACAGACCTTGAATGGCCACGGCAGCGAGAACCAGAAAATCGTACCGCGCGAGCGATGCGTTGTCGGGCCACAGCAAATGGGTGCCAATGAGTAGGGCGAGCATCGCCCCGCCAAACAAGCAGGCCCACGCCTGCTTCAGGCCGAACAGCAGGAACTCATAAGCCCAACCGCGCAACTTCGATTTTTCCGCCCACGGCCGCGCGAACGCATCAAAGGCGCCGACTTGGGCTTTGATCTTGTCCTTAAGACTCATCGGCGCCGACGCTATCCGCTTTCCAATCCCCTATCATCCCGCGTAGAGGGGCGGAATGAAGGTCGCCGTCGTCGGACTTGGCATAGCCGGACTGAGCATATGCGCTCGGCTTGCGGTGGCGGGCCACAACGTCACCGGGTTTGAGCAATTCGAGCCAATGCATGAGCTTGGCTCGTCACACGGCGACACCCGGATCATGCGGCTGACACCCGGCGAGGGCGAGACCTACGTCGCGCTGGCGCGCCGGGCCGGCATTGCCTGGCGCACCTGGGAGGGTCTTGCTGGCCAACCACTGATCGAGTGGACCACCGGCTTGATGGCGGGACCGCGCGGATCGCCATTTGTGGACGCGTGTCAAAGACTGAGCCGCAAGCCAGCCTCGCTACTGCGCGGCGATGCGATCCACGCGCTGACGCGCGGCTACATCGCGATGCCCTATGAGTGGGATGTATTTCGCCAGGAAGATGCTGGCGTCATCGCAGCGGACGCAACGCGCGCATTCCTTTTGCGGCAGGCGCCGAGATGGGGCGCAAAACTTGTACACAAGGCGCGCATCGAAGCACCCATCGATGGCCTGACGCTGAAGATCAAAGGCGAGACGCTCAAGTTCGACGCCATCATCGTTGCATCCGGCGCGTGGGCGTCGCGCTTATTGCCGGAGTTCGCAGGCAGGCTTGCGGTCAAGCGCCGCGTCGTTGGTTGGTTCGAGACTGAGACGCCGCGGCTGCTCCCCGTGATCTGCACCGACAACGAAGTTGGCCTCTTCGGCATGCCCGCGCCGCGCGGTTTGTATAAAATGGGATTGCACGCACTTGGCGGCGCAACAGACCCAGACAACGTCCGCGAACCTGATGAGGGCGATGCGACGCTCCTCAGCGAACACGTGGCGCCGATGTTGCCGAAACATAATCCGCGTCCGGTGCGCATGCAGCGCTGCCTCTACACGGTAACGCCGGATGAAAATTTCTTGATCAAGCCGAGTTCCATGCACGAGCGCATTTTAGTGTTCTCCGCCTGTTCGGGACACGGCTTCAAATACGCGCCGATATTCGGCGAATTGGCGCAAGAATGGCTCTTCGGTTCCCCATCGAGCGAACTCGAAGGGCTGATGAATCCCGGGGCAAATGTAAACCGATTGGGCGCACCAAAAACGTAGCGCCACATTATCGTCGCATCGGAGTCACGAAGGAGTCGCCGAATCCTCTGAGAGTCGCCAACATGAACGCTGAGCAACTGATCTCAATCGCCGATGTGCTTCGTTCTCGTGCAATTGACGCGGGCGCAGATTTGAACGCGTCCAACTATCTCGTGCACGCCACGCTGATGCGTGCGCTCCGCGAACGCACGCTCGACGAGATCCCGCCGGAAACGTTCACGGGTGAGGCCGAGCACGGCCCGATCAGGCCTCAGTGATCGCGCCAATTGCAGGACCTGCCTCCGGCGACACCGTGTAAGCAGCAGCGCGCTCCGTCTCGTATTCCTTCGACAGAATAGTCGAGACCGTGAAGAACTCAGCCATTGCACGTTCAGGCGTCAGCGTTAGCAATAAAAAGCCGCGATGGATGGCGTCTGTGTACTTCACGTGTGCGTTGCGGGCGCGCACGCCTGCGCCGAAGTCGATGCCAAACGGCGCGAAATATTCGCCATCGCCCGGCGACGTGATAGAGGTCGTGCCAAATTCGATGCCAACACGGCCGTCAGCATCATTCAATTCGTTGGCCCACGCTGTGTGCGTATCGCCCGTCAGTACGATCGCGTTGCCGCCGGCAGCGCGCATCGAAGCCAAGATGCGGCTGCGCGCAGCGGGATAACCATCCCAGGAATCCGTATTCAGCGGAAACGGGAAGCGCGTCAGTTTCAATTGTTGCTTCACCCCAGGCAGCAAGCGCTCCAATGCATCCGCCAGCGCGGCGGGCGTTGCGGAGAGGTCGGGCGCGTTCACCGGGGCCATCAGAATTTGATTGCCCAGCACCTGCCAGGTCACGCCGCTGCGCACCGATGTGTGCAGTTGGTCCGCGAGCCATTGCTCTTGCGCCAAGCCCATGAGTTGGCGATCTGGCGCGCTCAACATCTGCGTGAGCGCGGGCACGTCCGGCGCGATGAAGAAACCAGCTGGCAGGTTCTTCGGATCGGAGACCAAACCCTGCGCGCGCCGCCAATCCAGCACCGGCCGCGTCTCGGCGCCGACAGCTTCATAGATGCGCGGCAGCATTTGCATGGCCGGCACATCAGGCTCGCCGTCACGGATCGCGACGGGCGCCGCCGGATTTGTAAAATTCCAGCGCTGCATCTCGATCGGCAGCTGCGCGTTGTAATCGAACGGCTCAGTCCGCGCGAGTAGACGCGTCTCCACCATCACGATCGATGCAAGATTGCCCCACTGGAATGAGCGGTTGATCGCCTCGAACGCCGCGCCCGGTTGTGGATCGCGGATCGGCATCCACTCGTAATAAGCTTGCAGCGCCGCTTGTTTGCGGTTTGCCCATTGGCCTTCGCCTTCGTTGTGGTTCTCGGCGCCTGTGGCGAAAGAATTGTTAGCCGTCTCGTGATCGTCCCACACAACAATCCAAGGCGCGATCGCGTGCGCGGCTTGGAGTTCGCGCTCGGTTTTATACTGCGCGTGACGGGCGCGATAATCGCCCAGGCGAATGCACTCGACTTCGGGCGCCGGAATGCGGCCCAAGCGCGTTGCAACGTCGCCACCGTAGCCGGCGAGACCGTATTCGTAGATGTAGTCGCCAAGGTGGATAACGGCGTCGATGTCGTCGCGTTGCGCCAGCGCTTCGTAGGCGTTGAAGAAGCCGTGCGGAAATGATGCGCACGAGACAACCGCGAATTTCAGTTCATCGAGCTGGCCTTGCGGCAGCGTCCGCGTCTTACCGACCGCGCTTTCCGCCGAACCTGCGCGGAAACCGTAAAAGTACGGCGCGCCGGGCCGCAGGCCCGTAACGTCAACCTTCACCGTGTAATCGCGCGCTTCGGTGGTTTCGGCGATTCCGGTTTTCACAACATCTGTAAGCTCGCGGTTGCGCGAGACAATCCAACGGACCGGCACGGGCCCCGAATTCTCCGGCGACACCCGCGTCCAGATGATCACCTTGTTCGGCTGCGGATCGCCCGAGGCGATGCCGTGATTGAAGGCGACCACGCCCTCATATGGGGGGGTATCTACGCTCTGCGCGCAGGCAGCGACCGCACCTGTCGCTGCGGCGATCGCTCCGCGTCGTGTCCAACCCGGTTTCGCCATGGCGTCCTCCCCTGCCGCACTATGGCGTCTGGCCTGGGCCGCGCAAGCAGGTAAGGAAGGCGCCACATGTCGCATGACGAAGACGAAACCAACACCGGCGAAACCCGCACTACCGTTGCGCCCGATGGCGCGGGCGAGCGCGTCGATGCTTGGTTGGGCAAGCTTTGGCCGGATCTGTCACGCTCGCGCGTGCAGGGCCTCATTGGTGCAGGAAAGCTAAAAGTCGATGGCGCGCTGGTCACCCACGCGAAGGACAAGCCGCGCACTGGCGCTACCTACGAACTCAGTTTGCCGCCACCCGAACCTGCCGCACCGCTACCGGAACGGTTGCCGCTCAACATCGTCTTCGAGGACGAACATCTTGTAATCGTCGACAAAGCCAGCGGCATGGCCATGCACCCCGCCCCCGGGTCCATGCGCGGCACGATGGTGAACGCGCTCCTGGCGCACTGCGGCGACAGCCTTTCCGGGATCGGCGGCGTCGTGCGCCCTGGCATCGTTCACCGCATCGATAAAGACACGACCGGCCTTGTGGTGGTGGCCAAACACGACGCCGCGCACACTAGTCTCGCCAAGCTCTTCGCCAAGCACGATCTTGAGCGCGTCTACTACGCGGTAACGCGCGGCGCGCCGAGGGAGCGCACCGCGCGCATCGAAAACAAGCTCGTCCGCTCCAGCGAGGATCGCCGCAAGTACGTCGTCGCACGAAATCCGGACACCGAAGCCGGCAAGATGGCCACGACCGACTACTGGACCGTCGAAAGCTTCGGCCAACAGAGCGGCGCCTCGGTTGGCCGAGCTGCGGCGAGTTTACTGGAGTGCCGCTTGCACACGGGCCGCACCCACCAAATCCGTGCGCACCTCACCCATTTGGGTTGCCCTCTCATCGGCGACCCGCTCTACGGCAAACAACGCGGTTTTAAAGCCGAAGGCCCGCATGCTGACGAAGCTGCTGAAGCAGTCGCGGCCTTTCCGCGCCAGGCGCTGCACGCCGCAGTACTAGGCTTCAAGCACCCGGTTACCGGCGACGAGCTTCGCTTCGAAAGCCCGCCGCCGGCCGACATGGCAGATCTGCTCAATGTTCTGCGCAAACTCTGAGTTCCTGCAGGGAACATGCGGCCTGCGGCTCGTCTGAAACGCCGAAGCATCGTACCTTTCCGACGCTGCAAGAATGGGCGGAATTCAGATGTCGTCGATGCTCCCGAACGCCGATCGCGTTCTCTCTGCCGTGGGCGGATTGGCGCTGTTTGCGCTCAATGAAGTCCGGATGTTTCATTCGCTGCCGCGTGGGCCCGATCCAGGCAACGGGCAGACCCATGCCGCCACAATCCAGATCATGGATGCGGCAGCCCCCGTTTATTTAAGTTTGGTTGATTTGACCGTCCGCTGGGGCCTCGCTGCTCTCATCGTGGGGCTCTGCATTTGGGCCTTGGCTGAAACGTTTGAGAAACAGCCGCAGACCGCGAAGTGACCCTTGACCCCCCAGGGTTAGGGGCCATCTCCAAACGTTCCGGACGCTGATTCTAGCGGTTGATTTCGTTTCGCTTGCCGAATCAGGTCGTTCGCTTTATGTTCCAATACTAATAAAAGCCTAACGCCGGCCACGGCGGGGGCTTGAATCGCTCCCTATATAAGGGAGCACGGCGGCAACCAGTCTGCCCTCTCGCACGTACTAGAGAGGCAACCGAATTGCCCGCCTTAGGAGGGGTCCTCACACGCAATGGCATCTACTGCGCTCACGCTTGCACTCAGCCCGGAGCAAGGGCTGCAGCGGTATCTCTCGGAGATCCGCAAGTTTCCGATGTTGACCAAGGAAGACGAGTTCATGTTGGCGAAGCGCTGGCAAGAACACGGCGACTCACAATCTGCGCACAAGCTCGTGACGTCTCATCTGCGTCTCGTGGCGAAAATCGCCATGGGCTACCGCGGCTACGGCCAGCCAATCGGCGAAGTCATCTCCGAAGGCAATGTCGGCCTCATGCAGGCCGTCAAAAAGTTCGATCCAGATAAGGGCTTCCGCCTCGCGACGTATGCGATGTGGTGGATCCGCGCGTCGATCCAAGAATACATCCTGCGCTCGTGGTCGCTCGTGAAGATGGGCACTACCGCCGCGCAGAAGAAGCTTTTCTTCAATCTCCGCCGCATGAAGGGCGAGATGGCCGCGCTCGAAGAGGGCGACCTGAAGCCCGATCAAGTGGCGACGATCGCGCACAAGCTCGCGGTGACCGAGGAAGAAGTGATCTCCATGAACCGCCGCATGAGCGGCGGCGGCGACGCCTCGCTCAACGCGCCCATCGGCGGCGCCGGCGGCGAAGGCGACAGCGAATGGATGGACTGGCTGGCCGACGACAAGGTCGACGGCACGCAAGAAACCCGCCTCGCTGAGACCGAAGAATTCGGCGCGCGCATGACGCTTCTCCAAGAGGCCATGAGCGAACTCAACGAACGCGAACGTCACATCATCCAAGAGCGCCGCTTGAAGGATGAGCCTGCGACCTTGGAAGAGCTTTCAGTTCACTACGGCGTCAGCCGCGAACGCGTGCGTCAGATCGAAGTGCGCGCCTTCGAGAAGCTGCAAAAGGCAATGAAGAAGCAAGCCGCCTCACGCGGTCTGCTCGTGGACGCAAGCGCCTCGTAACACCGAACGCGCCCTGCCCTGGGCCATCGGCCGCGACGTTCATAATCGAGCGTCGCGGCCGAACTTTTATGGGCGATGCGCGTTGCTCGGGAATTCCGCAATGGTTTCGATATCTTAAGGCTGCGCGCCTCACCGCAATCAAGGAACGTGCGCGAACCCGAGGCGTTGCGTCAGTGTTCTATGGAAACGCCACCGCCCTCAACGCCCAATCGTCTGCAGGCTTTTCGTGCATGGAGCGGCAGTCAAGCGCGACGCGCCCGCACCGGCGCGCGCTCAGTATGGGCGAAAACACGCACGCTCCCTTGGAAGCCAATTGGCTTCTGGACGGGAGGCGTCGCCGGCGTTGTCTTCGCCACGCTCGTGCTGTTTTTGACCTTTGCTGACTGGAACGCGCTCCGCGAACCGATCTCGCGTTTTGCGTCCGCCGCGAGTGGGCGCGAAATCGCCATTCGCGGTGACCTCGACATCGATCCGTGGCGTCTCAACCCTGTCATTCGGGTTCAAGGCCTCCACATCGGCAATCCCGCTCGCTACCGGGAGCGCGGGGCGTTCGCCGTCGTCGATAGCGCTGAAGCGACCGTGCGATGGCTGCCGCTCTTTGCGGGCCGCCTGGATTTCGTGCGGCTCGATTTAAACGGCGCCGACATCTCGCTTTATCGCAACGAAGAAGGCGTCTCCAACTGGTCGTCCTCGACGCCCGGCGTACGCGGAAAGCCATTCAACCTTCCGGCGATCCGCTTCTTCTCGCTCAACGGCGGTCAGCTTCGCTACGAAGACGACAAGCGCCGTATGGTGCTGGAAGCGAATTTCACCACGCGCGAACGCCGCGGCAGACGAAATACCGGCGCGTTCGCGCTCACCGGCGAAGGCAGCATCAACAATCGTCCGTTCAATATCGAACTGACCGGTGCGCCGCTGCTTAACGTGCGCCGCGACCGCCTCTACCCATTCCAAGCCGACGTCCGCGCCGGTAGCACCCACATCATCGCCAACGGCGCCATCGACCGCCCGTTTAATTTTGGCGAGTGGCACGCTGATGTGCGCGCAACCGGTCAGGACCTAGCCGACCTTTATCCGCTCCTCGGCCTCGCGCTGCCGAACACGCCGCCTTACAATCTGACCGGCCGCGTCGAGCGCACGGGCCAAACTTATGCGATGCCGCAGGTCGCGGGCCGAGTCGGCGACAGCGATCTGCGCGGTCACTTCACCGCCACGCGGCAGCCCAATGACCGGTTGATGCTGGAAGGCGCGTTCGCATCCAGCGACCTCGATTTCGACGATTTGCTCACAGTCCTCGGCGCGCCGCCGTCGACGCAAGAATCCGCCTCGGCCGAGCAACGCGCAATGGCCGCACGCCTCGCCGCGCAAGGCCGCGTGCTGCCGGACGCGACACTCGACATCAGCCGCGTCCGCAACATGGACGCGCGCGTCTCCTATCGCGCCGCACATGTGCGCAGCGAGCGCTTCCCGCTACGCGGCTTGTCGCTCGACATCGCACTAGACAACGGCCTCTTGCGCCTTGACCCGATGACGCTCGATCTCCGCCAAGGCCGCATCACCGGCTGGGCTACGATCAATGCACGCGAGGCAACGCCGCGCGCGGAGGTCGACATTCGGCTTTCCAACGCGCGCATGGAATCCATTTTGGCGCTACAGGGCGATCCGCCACTCGCGGGCCGGCTGATGGGACGCGTGCGCTTGGCAGGCTCTGGCGCCTCGGTCCGTGACGCCGCCGCCAACGCTAACGGCACGATCAGTTTTGTGACCCCGGATGGCGAAGTACGCGAAGCATTCGCCGAGCTCACCGGCATCAACATCACACGCGGACTAGGCCTACTGCTCACCGGCAATCGCAGCACCATCCCTATCCGCTGCGGCGTGGCCAGCTTCGACGTTCGCAATGGCATCGCCCATTCGCGCACAATCGTATTCGACACCGAGACCATGCTCATTCGCGGCAGCGGAACTGTGAGCCTCCGCGAGGAAACGCTGGATCTCAACATTGAGGGTCAACCTAAGGAAACGCGATTGATCTCGCTCTCGGCGCCGATTTCCGTCGAAGGCCGTTGGCGTTCGCCACGGATCGGCGTGGACGCCAGCGAAGCGCTCGGCCAAGGCGGCATCGCCGCTGCGCTTGCTTCGCTGATAGCACCGATCGCCGCCGTGTTACCGTTCATTGATCAGGGACTTGCCGAAGATGCGAATTGCTCCGCGCTGCTCGCCGGCCGCCGCGAGACAGCACAAGAAGGTTGAGCATCACGGCGCACTCGAGAAACGGCCGTTCTGATCGAAACTTAGCGGCCGAGCATCGCCTCCAGGCGCTGAAGCCCGATCGTTTCCATCGCCGCACGCGCCTGATCCCTGGTGACGCCACCTTGAGCAATCATCACAACGCCACGCCCAATGACGACATAGCGCGACCTGCCGCCGCTCACTTCTTCCGCATAGAAGCGCCCGTCAATGCTCTGCGTACGCGCGTAGCCCTCAGCCTGCGCGCCATCCGGCTTCACCGCCAGCAACGATGCAAATGCCGCAGGATCAACATCCGCGCCAAACTGAATGATCGATACCGAAAGCGTGGCCGCGCCGTCGCGATAAACTGAATCGGCGCGCGAGATTCCCCCGCGCCGCGCCGTGGCGACGGATTGACGATGAAAGCCCCCGGGCAGCGAGTCCGGAAACTGCTCTTCGAGGCGCGCCGGATCGGTGAGCACAAGGGCCGCCTCTGCTTCTGAAATCCGCGCAATAGTCGCCTCAGCGGCGGAGCGCTGCGGCAGGACCGGCGGCGGAGGCGCAGGCGTCACGCTCGCTACGGCGCCGGTAAGCCCCTCACGCCCGAAATGGATCAACGGTCCGGCAAACACCGCCACGAGCGCCGCAATGAGGCCAGCCAACGCCGCGAAGCTTATGGTGAAGCGCGGCACATTGTTCGAAGGATCTCGCACCGGCATCAGCGGCGTCATACCCATGGCCAACAGCACCAGCGTGTAGATCACGCCAGCCGCGACAATGCCGCCCGCAACCGGCGGCGCGATCGAAGCCAACATGGCGACAAGAATTGGCGTCGATGCATAAGCCGCCAGTTGTCTGGCCCGACCAACATGGGGCTCGGCGCCAAAGCGCGGCGCCAGCGTGTTGATCACGATCGCCGCGAGCCACACACCGGCCAAGGCGAAGATCAAATAGAGAAGTGACGCGACCGCCTTCGAGACGAGGGCCGCGTTAAGCGCCAAGTTGCCGCCATAGAATACGCTTGCCGCAAAGCTCACCACCGCGCCGAGCACTGCGAGCGGCAACACGTAAGGGCTAATCAGCGCGTCAGGCTCTTCGCTCGCGATACGCCGCCACTCGCTTTGTGGACGGATCAGAATGTCGCGCACCCGCGCAAACAAACCAGGCTTTTCGCCATTGCTAAGCGCATCCATGGTCATGAGCGCCTCCCCCACGTGAATGCTAGGCGGCGGTCGCCGTCAGGCAAGCTTTAATCGACCGTCAGGTCGCGCAGCTCGCCAACGCAAAGAGCACGATGCCACCCACGGCCGCTGCGATCGTCACCGAGGCGGCGTAGCTCAGGGCGCGATCCTCTGGCGCCTTCATCAAAATTGGCAGGCCACGGAACATGATGAATACCATCGCCCCGAGCGCGAAGAGCGAGATCCACCAGAGCGGCGGCCACAACGAAAAGAGGCCGGACAAGAACGCGGGTGTGATCGAGTAGGCGGCGATCTTCTGCGCGGCGATATCGTTGCGATCCGCATCAAACTGATCCGCCAGCGTGTTGATCAGCAGACCGAGCAGAAACACCAAAGCCACAGAGACCAGCCAGGTCACCACGACGCTGATGATCGCGGTTCCAATCGAACCGACCATCAACGGATCGAAAATCAGACCACCGATCAAGCCGCAGACCGGCGGAATAGCGGCGAGCGGCGCAACATAACCGATCATCAAATTCGGCACCGTCGTTTGTTCGGCGCGGATCTGCTCCCATTCCTTCTTCGGCTCGCGCAGCAGGCCATACGCGCGCGTGAAGATAATCTCTGACTTGCGCAACGCCTCCTGCGCGCGCACGCGCGCATCTTCGGCACTGAAGCGATGCTTGTCGCGCGGCTCGTTCTCGTTATCGGCAGTCATGGAACTCTCCGGGCGGTAGGCAATAGGCGGCTGGCCGAGGTGTCAACCAAACTCACCGCGCCATCATGCCTTGAACGGATCACGCATTAGAATGACGTCATCGCGTTCGGGGCTAGTGGACACGATGGCAGCCGGGCAGCCGATCAATTCCTCAATACGGCGAATGTATTTGATGGCGTTGGCGGGCAGATCCTTCGAGCTGCGCACGCCGCGCGTCGTCGAATTCCAGCCCTCCAACGTTTCGTAGATTGGCTTGACCGCTTCCTGATCCTTTAGGCTTGCCGGCAAATAGTCGAACATCTTGTCGCCGATCTTGTAGCCGGTGCAGATTTTGATCTCTTCGAACCCGTCGAGCACGTCGAGCTTCGTCAGCGCGATGCCGTCAATGCCCGAGAGCGCAATCGACTGGCGCACCAGCACCGCGTCAAACCAGCCACAGCGCCGCGCACGCCCTGTATTGGTGCCGAACTCGTGGCCGACTTCGCCGAGGCGCTTGCCGTTTTCGTCATGAAGCTCAGTCGGGAACGGGCCGGCGCCGACGCGCGTCGTGTAGGCCTTCACCAAACCGAGCACGTAACTGATCTTACGTGGGCCGACGCCCGAACCAGCTGACGCTTGCCCCGCCGCGACGTTGGACGACGTCACGAAGGGGTAAGTGCCGTGATCGACGTCGAGCAACATGCCCTGTGCCCCCTCGAACAGCACGCGCTTGGAATCCTCAAACGCCGCATTGAGCACGCGCCAAGCCGGTTGCGCGTAAGGCAGCACCTTCGGCGCGATCGCGGCGAGATCTTTCTTCAGCGCCGCCACATCGATTTCCGGCAGGTCGAGCCCGCGGCGCAACGCATTGTGGTGCGCAGTCAGGCGCTCGACCTTCCACGCGATCGACTCCGGATCGGCCAAATCCGCAACACGGATCGCGCGGCGGCCGACCTTGTCCTCATACGCTGGACCAATGCCGCGCTTGGTAGTCCCGATGGAGGCGTCGCCCGCCTTCTCCTCACGCGCGGCATCGAGGTCGCGGTGGAACGGCAAAATGAGAGCGGCCTGATCCGAGAGAACCAGCTTATCAGGGCTGATCTTCACACCCTGCGCGGTGATTTTTTCGATTTCGCTGATCAGCGCCCAGGGGTCGACGACGACGCCATTGCCGATAATCGAGAGCTTGCCCTGCACCACGCCCGACGGTAACAGCGCCAGCTTGTACGTGACGTTGCCGACCACCAAAGTGTGACCAGCGTTGTGGCCACCCTGGAAGCGCACCACGACGTCCGCGCGATTGCACAGCCAATCGACAATCTTGCCTTTGCCTTCGTCGCCCCATTGGGCGCCGACGACGACCACGCCTGCCATTTCACGCGCTCCTTACCGTGCGTTGCGTGTCCGCTTCGCCGCTGCGCGTCAAGTCAAGCTTGGGGCGGCGAATCAGCCGTTGGCGCCTGCTGAGGCGCTTCTGCTGGCGCAACGATCGGCGCGGCGGTCGGACGCCACGGATCGAACGTCGCCGGCGGCCAATCCGGCGCGATCGCGGCGCTGGTCCGCACATTGTTGTCGGTCGACTCGCGATGGATCAATTGCGCCACGCCCAGCGCCTCGCCAGTGCGATACAGAATGTCCAAAAGCTCCGGATCCTTGATGTCGAGCCTGCGGAGCTGATCCATTTGCTTCGGCTTCAACTCGTGGCCCAACAAACTCTCGATGTGCTCAGGCCGGCGGAACTCCTCCTCCTCGATTTCGAGCCGCGCTTCGAGACGCTGAAATGTAAGCGCCGGTTCGCGGCCGAGAAGCGGCGTGTGCGTCTGCATCTTAACTTCGGAGTTCACGTACCAAGGAAAACGCGGGTTCGAGAGCATCTGCAACGTCGTCACTTGTTGCTGACAAATGTCATGATTGTACCCTTCAAGCGCTGCCATCACTTTGCTTGAGTAAAGCAAGCGGCGGAAGTCGCCCACCGACTTGGCGCTGGAGCGACGCTTCTTGTTTCTCTTCGCGAAGCGTTTGCGGACATAGCCGGTGCCGACAGACCATATCAGCAGTTTGTCCTCGCCTGTCTGCCAATTGAACCCAAACGCCGGCTCGGTGACGGTGAGCAGCAATTGCAGCGCCGGATTATTGTTCGGGCTGACGCCCCCGTCGAAGAAGTGCGCGTAGCCGGCGACATTGCCGCGCTTGTCGCGTTCGAGCGGGATGCGCACATCAGCAAAATAAGTTGGCGCCGCCGCTGAGGCCTGCACAAGATCGCGGAGATAGAATTGCGAGTTGGGCACGCCGGTGCTGTCGGCCTTAGCGTCGAAATAGCACCATTCCGGATTGTTCACGAGAATCCAGGACGAGCCGCTATCGATGCGCTTGGTATGAATGGCAAGACCAGTTTTCAGGTCCTCAGAATTGAGCATCCGGTCGCCAAGATGTTCCTGCAGCCCCAAGGTCAACGCCTTGTTCTTGAACGCCGGGATCAACACCCGGAGCGGCCCCGGCACTTGCGGACGCTCAAAGATCGCAGGCAAAAGTTTGAAATAGAGATCGACCACATCACGGACCCGCCATTCGAGCGCGAGCGTCGTCGCTATGATCGCGCCGGTCGAAGTCCCGCCAATGAGATCAAAATAGTGCGCAAGCCGGAAATTGTCGCCTTGGCCGCTACGTTCGGCGAGGTGGCGCTCTAGTTGCGCCAGCACGCCAAGCGTTAGCAGACCGCGTGACCCACCGCCGTCCAGCGCCAAGATGCGCTTCGGGCCTGGGCGCTGGAAACGTTCGCGCAAATGAGCGCCCATAGGTGTCCCCCCTTCTGGAGCACAGACATGCTAGCGGCGCCCCGCCGAAGTTCAATCGCTGCCGAACTGATAGCCGATGCGGATGCCCAATTGGTCGACGCCCTG
Source organism: Caulobacteraceae bacterium (assembly GCA_031379735.1). Classification (GTDB taxonomy): domain Bacteria; phylum Pseudomonadota; class Alphaproteobacteria; order Caulobacterales; family Aquidulcibacteraceae; genus Vitreimonas. The sequence continues at coordinate 30,047 of JANNFK010000049.1, forward strand.
ATTGTGGCCGTCGCCAATAATATTGCCGTGGCTCAGATGCTCAAAGAACACCTGAGCTTCTAGCGGGCCCTCAAAGTCGCGCGTGAGCCCAATCGAAGTGCGGAAAAGGTCCGGTGACCCAAGTAGCAAATGATCCTCCGCGAATTCCGCGGCTTGCGGCGAGCCACCCGGAAACCGGTTCTCTGTTGCGCCGTCATGAAACACATATCCAACACCCGGCTCGATCGCCCAACCCTCGGCAAATTCCCAACGCCACTCTAGACCGACACCGGCAAAGCTGGTGTCGCCGGCTGTGTTGACAGATGCAATAACATAGGGCTGAGGCGAGCCCGCCCAATCCAAAAAATCAGGCGAGTCGAACGACACCTGAAACTCGACGTTCGGTCCGCCCTCTTTGTCGGCGTTCTTGCAATCAGTGACGCAGATATTGTGCTGCATCACGCCGACGTGAATCTCATTGATGCCAGCCTGCGCTTGTGGCGCCAGCGCGATCATTGCTCCGAATGCCGCGATACCGGCCGCCGTCGTCCGCATTCTTGTGGTCCCCTAAATATGGTAGGCAACCTAGCCTGAGCGACCCTTCATAGGGAAGCGCTCAGTCCTGCGCGGTGTCCGGGTCGAAGCGGTAAAGGAACCTCAGCCCAACATAGTCGAGCCCCTGATTCCGGCCACTATCGAGGATTTGGCCGTGGCTCATGTGCTCGTAATACAACTGCATAGCCGCGCGATCGCCGAACTCGCGCTCCAGCGCGAAAGACGAGCGGAACAAATCCTCGGACCCCAGCAATTGGTTGTCGGCTTCAAACGCAACGCTCTCGGGAGAGCCTTCCGGAAACGGATTGTCGATCTCTCCGTCATGAAAGATGTAGCCAAATCCTGGCTCGAACGCCCAACCGTCAGCGAATTCCCAGCGCCAAAGCGCGCCCACGCCGCCGAAGTTGACGCCGTCCTCGTCTGTCGCAACCGAGCCAAAGAAGTACGGGCGCGGAGATCCAATAAGGTTGAGAAAGTCCGGTGAACTCGAAACGACTTCCAACTCGATGTTGGCGTCCTCGTGCTTACCTTCGACGATGTCGCCGTGGTCGAGGCGAACATTGCCGACGGCCCCCAGACGAAATTCTTCGATCTCGGCGTTCGCGGGTGTGACAAAGGCCGCGACAGCCAAGAACAGCGTCGAGCCAAGCAGCATCAATTTCATGCGTATCCCCTCGCGACCGATATTCCCGGTCGGAGACGATAACCCGCCGGCGCGCGCGCGGTTCCACGTTTCCCCATCGAAACCCCGGAAATGCAGGGCTAGAGCCGATTCCGTTCAGTTTGAAGCGTAGCCGGCATGAGCGAAGAAGTTGGCGCACTCTCGTGGGGTAAAGCAGGACAACGCGTGCCTGAGCGCGCGCCGGAGCCGGTTGTTGGTTCGCGCCGCCGCTTTGCGCAGC
>JANNFK010000091.1:0-4651 GCA_031379735.1 Caulobacteraceae bacterium
TGTTGGCCCGCGGGCCAACATCGGCGTCCCCGATATAGGCCAGGTGGCTTGCCTTCGCGCCTTCGCCGAAGACCGAGTTCTTCACTTCAACGAAGTTGCCAATCTTCACCTTTGCGCCAAGCTTCGCGCCCGGACGGAAGCGCGCGAACGGGCCGATTTCGGACTTCGGGCCGACTTCGGTGCGCTCAAAATGGCAAAAGGCGTGAATTATGGCGCCCGCGCCAATCTTCACGCCGGCGCCGAAGAACACGTGCGGTTCGATGATGGCGTCGGCTTCTATCACGGTGTCGTAGGAAAAGAACACGCTCGCAGGATCAATGAGCGTGACGCCCGCCTCCACCGCAGCGTCGCGTGCACGTTTCTGAAACGCCGACTCCGCGTCGGCGAGTTGAGCGCGCGAGTTCACGCCGAGAAGTTCTTCTTCCTGGGCTTCGACGATGCCGACCTTCATGCCTTGCGCGCGCGCCATGCCGGGAATGTCAGTGAGGTAGAATTCCTGTTGCGCGTTGTCGTTGCGCAAGCTCGCGAGCAAATTGAAGAGAACCTTCGCGTCAGCGACGATCGCCCCGGCATTGCAGAGATTGACCGAGAGCTCTTCCTTGCCGGCGTCACGGTGTTCAACGTTTTTCACGAACTCGCCCGCGTCGTTGGTAATGATGCGGCCATACCCGGTTGGATCATCGGCGTAGAAGGCAAGCACCGCGACGTTGGCGCCGGCGTCACGCGCAGCGAACATCCGCGCCAGCGTCTCGGCGCGGATGAGCGGCGTGTCGCCAAAATAGACGACCACGTCGCCCTCGAAGTCCGCAAGCACGCCAGCGGCGGAGCGCGCCGCATCACCGGTGCCACGCGGGACTTCCTGGATCGCGGTGGAGTTCGCGCCAAGCACCGAGGTGACGCGCTCTTCCAAGGCCGGCGCATTCGGCGGGATCACCACTACCGTGCGCTGACATCTCAGGTCTCGCGACAACCCAATAGACCAATCCACCAGCGCCCTGCCGCCCATTTTGTGCAGCATTTTGGGCGTCTCGGACTTCATCCGCTTGCCCTGCCCCGCTGCTAGAATAATTGCCGCCCGCGCCCGGCTCATGTGTTCCGACCTTGTCCGAATCCTAACTTGGTAATAGCCCAAGCGCCTTCCAGAGGCATCCCATGAGCAGCGGCGAACTGGCCGACGCAACCATCGTTTTCGACTTGGACGGCACGTTGGTCGACACCGCGCCAGATTTGGTGCGCGCGCTGAACGAAACAATGGACTTGGAGGGGTTGCCGCGGGTCAAGCTGGAAACGGTCCGCCAGTTGGTGGGCCAAGGCGCCCGGGCGCTGATCGAACGGGCTTCGGCGCTGCACGGGGTCACCTTCTCGGCGGCGCGACTCGACCAATTGACCAATGAGTTCGTGGCCTTCTACGCGGCCGACATCGCGCGCGAGTCTAAGCCCTTCGATGGCGTACGGGAGGCGCTGGATACTTTGGCTGAACTCGGGGCCAAACTCGCAGTTTGCACCAACAAGCGGACGGCGCTCTCGGTGCAATTGCTGGACGCACTCAAGATGAGCGATTGTTTCTCTGCCATTGTGGGCGCCGATGCGGTCACAGATCGAAAGCCGCACCCCGACCATTATCGCGCCGCAGTAACGCGTGCGGGCGGCGTGGTGCGCCGTTCGGTGATGGTTGGAGATACGGCGGCCGACGTCGCGTCTGCACGCGGCGCCGGCGCACCTGTATGCATCGTAAGCTTCGGTTATTGCGACACCGGCGCCGAGAGACTCGGCGCCGATGTTCTGCTTCACAGATTCTCAGAGTTGGCGCCGGCCTGTCGCCGCTTACTCGCGGCGCGCCCATAAACCAACAGGACTTGGCGCTTACGCGACTTCCATCAAGCCGCGACGGCTAGGGGACGATCGTTCCTCGTCGTCCGCGCGCTTTGTCGGAAAACCATTGACCATATCGCTGCGGACATCAGTGCGCGCCGAGCGCATGGCCGCGACGAAGCCCGCGTCGATAAGCTTCACGTCGACCGAGTAGCCCCGGTCGCGCCAATATTCTTCGATCCGCTGCTTGATGCGCCGAGCGCCGTCAACATTGCAGAAATCGTGATCCATTCAGCTCCACCACATAAGTTGCTCGGTTCCGGGTTGGGCTCAGTGGCCCGGGACCGGTCGCGCGGATCTACGCTCCCGCGCTTTGCGTCAGCCCCCTAACTCGCTCCCGCAGGACGTACCTTACCGGGAAGCGAGGCGCCGATATGGCGAGTTCGCGTCATGAGAACAATTGCGATCACAAAGTCCTGATGCCGCAGGCATGAAGACGCTGCGTCAGGGCGGGTGAAAGCTAGCGGTTATCGTTTGAAATATGGACGCGGACAGCGAATTAGGCGGGCTATTCGACGGAGGGAAGGGTGGGCGCGACAGCGATTAAATTTTGGGTCCCAGGCGAAAAAACGTTGAAAATCAACAACCCGGCAGACTATTCCTTCTCCGTTCACGGCTCCTAAAATCAACGATTTACAAATCAGTCTGCCGACTTGGCGCGCATTGCTGTAATCGACAAATTCCAACATCCGCAAGTGTGGCGACCAGCGTCTCCACCGCTAGTGAGAGCGTTGTTTCCCGTTGTTTCTCATCGGCGCCGGCCAAGGAATTCTCTGACATTATCTCGTGCGGCGAACGAAATCTGCGTGTGGGCCGATGGCGCACTCAAGCTCTTCCGCCGGCCGGAAGACCGCGCGACCGCGCAAAACGAAGCCGCCGCTATGTATGCGTTCGACGCAACTGACATTCCGATGCCAACGTCGCGACGCGAACTAATCGACGGAGGAGAACCTCCATAGCGGGCGATCACCACTGATCTCGTTCACAATGGTCCGTCGGAACACATCTTCTGCGTCACGGCGCGCCGTGACCCACCCAACAGCGAACCGGCGTTCCTCGGGCCGATCCGATCAGCAAGAGAAGCGCCAGGAAACCGAGCACCGCGATCCAGCCGTTGAACGGCGCGGAATCGGCCGCTGCCTCTGGGATCATTGTCTCCACCACCATCGCGAGCAGCGCCCCCGCGGCGAACGAGTTGCAGAGGGCCGCTGTGCTTTGCGGCACGAGGCCAGCGAGGGCCGCGCTCGCGCCGGCGAGAACGGACACCAGGATTGCTGCGACACCCTACTGGCGCATCAAGTCTGAAAATGCCCCGATGCAGACTAATCAGCTGCGAGCGAAAGCGAGCAACGGTGCGATATCGCCACCGTCAGCGTTCTTGAGCGCGTCGACGTAAGCGCGGCGTGTGTCGGAGATGGAGGCTATGCTGCCGCTGCCCCAGGTGAAGCGCTGCTCCCCTAATTGCACCGCAAGGAGGTCGCCAGCCACACGCGACCAGCGGCCGTTCCCGTTCGGAAACGGGTGCACCGAGACGAGCTTGTGGGCAAAGCGAACGGCGAGTTCATCAGACGGCCACGATTTCTGTTCGACCCAGTATTTGGCGTCGTCGGTGGCTTGGCGCATCGCCACCGCGATCATGTAAGGCGCAACACCGATGTTGCGTTCGCTCGACCGGTATTTGCCCGCCCAACGCCAGACGTCGCCGAACATCCGCAAATGCAGGCGCTGGAGGAAGACTTCGTCGAGCACGTTACGCTTGCGCGAAAGCGCCCAACGTTCGCCGGCGGCGACATTGAGCGCTTCCACCTCGTTCAGTTCACGTCTCAGCGCGACATAGGTCGGAATGAGATCGCGCCGCTCTTCTGGCGTGAGCGGTGTCGCCGCGTCATCGGCGGCGAAGAGATCGTTGTCGCCGCTCATGGTTTGACGGCGTCGCCCCATAGCCGGCGTCCGCCCGCTTCCGCGATCTGAGCGGCGAGCGCATCGATCATCTCCTTTCGATCGGCGTTGCGCGGCGCCTGGTCTTCGAGGCTCATCGTGTGCAGCACCGCGTTGAGTTCGCGCCGTGCAGCAGCAGCAGCAGCGTCTTGCACCATGGCCTCAAGCGGCTTGTTCGGTACGATGGCGTAGACCAAGGTGCAGTCTAGCGCTTCAGCCGCGCGCCGAAGCGTGGCGAGCGTGATGCGTTCTTCTGATTCATTGCGCTCAAGTTCGGTGACGCTTGGCGGACGCACGTTGAGGCGCTCGGCGAGTTGACCGAGTTGGAGGCCTAGGGCGTCGCGTATGGCGCGTATCCAGCCGCCGGCTGGCGGGGGGCCAAACGAGGCGTATGCGGCCAGACGTTCGTCGAGGCGGCGGCGGGCAAGGCGGCGGGTGTCCATAGGGTATAGCCTAATACCATTAGCCCTTACAAAAGGCTATAGCCTAATATTATGCCGAGCTTCATTAGGCTTTACCCTAATGCCAATCGGATGTTTTTCGCGCTCGGCTCTGCTAAGACAGTGCTCTTGGGCACCGATGGGACACGTCTCGCGCCCTTTCGCTTCGCTGATCTCAAAAAAAAGTCTGCCGGGTAGGAGTTTGCCGACTTCTGCACTCCTTTGATTCCGCTTGTAAAATACCGGAGAGGCGACAGACGAATTTGCCTGTGATGGTTGGTCAGCCATTATTAAGTAATTGATTTTGTTGTAAAAAATATGGTGGGCGCGACAGGGATTGAACCTGTGACCCCTCCCGTGTGAATTGGGCTAGCGCCATTTCAGGCCATTTCAGCCCGTGT
>JANNFK010000016.1:0-2059 GCA_031379735.1 Caulobacteraceae bacterium
AAGGATCTGAACGCCGCTGATCTCGACCAGGCTGCGAAAATGATCGCAGGCACAGCACGCTCCATGGGCGTGCAGGTGGTGGAGTAATCAGATGGCAAACGCTCCAAAGAAAACTCCGGGTTTCACCAAGCGTACGGCGAAGAGCCATACCGGTATCGACCCGCGCAAGCTGCACACGCTTCCTGAAGCCGTGAAGCTCATCAAAGAACGCGCCAACGCGAAGTTCGACGAGACCGTCGAGATTGCGATGAACCTCGGCGTCGATCCGAAATATCCGGACCAGCAAGTCCGCGGCGTTTGCTCGTTGCCGAATGGCACGGGCCGCACCGCGCGCGTCGCTGTGTTCGCGAAGGGCGCGAAGGCTGAAGAAGCCAAAGCGGCCGGCGCCGATATTGTTGGCGCCGACGACCTGTTCGAGACCATCAATGGCGGCAAGATCGATTTCGAACGCTTGATCGCGACGCCGGACATGATGGCGCTCGTCGGCCGTCTCGGTAAGGTGCTGGGGCCTCGCGGCCTGATGCCGAACCCGAAGGTCGGCACCGTCACTATGGACGTGAAGAAGGCGGTCGCCGACGCTAAGGGCGGCGCTGTTGAATTTCGCGTCGAGAAGGCGGGCATCATCCATGCCGGCATCGGCAAAGCGAGCTTTACCGAAGAGCAAATTCTGCAGAACGCCAAAGCCTTCGTGGATGCTGTCGCGAAAGCAAAGCCGCCCGGCGCCAAAGGCACCTTCATGAAGAAGCTTGCTCTGTCGACGACGATGGGTCCGGGCGTCCGCCTCGATCCAGCAGCCGCGCTCGCTGCGTCTGCTTAGTACGTTTCAGCTGCTGAAAGCGAAACGCCCCGGTGAGAGCCGGGGCGTTTTTCGTTTTGAGGCGGGGTGCGCTGTAGTAACCTCACGGTCTCAAGCGGAGGGTTTGTCATGACAAAAGAAGCGGGCGACGCTCCATATCATGCTCACATCTACTACGCCGCAGCCGAGCGCTCCGTGGCTACAAACCTGCGCGACAAGCTGCGCGCCGCACGCGCCGATGATCCGCTGTCCAGATTGTTGTTTGTCGGGGAGCTGCGTGACCACAAGGCTGGACCGCACATCACCTCTCAGTTCGAAATTCACTTCGACGAGCGATTGCTTCCAGCAGTGGAAGCTGAATTGGCCCGCTCCGGTCTGCGCATTCTTATTCATCCGCTTACACTCGATGATCTGGGCGATCACACGTATTTGGGGCGATGGATTGGTCAGCCGGTCGAGCTTGATCTTACGGTTCTCGACCCTGCCGGCGTGAACCAAGGAATTGCCCGTTTCGGCAAAACCGATTTCTGAGCATGTGTGTTCGCTCCCGCTAAGAGCGGTCAAGGCGAGCTTTTTTGCTGGGTTCGGACTATGCTGCACCGTGAGGGACCAGTCGTGGGGAAAGCTTCCATGCGTATCAGTCAGTTTTTCGCTCTCGTTTTGCTGTGCGGCGCGGCGGTGGCCGGAACGGCCAACGCGCAGACCACGTATCCACTGCATTGCCGCGCCGGCGGCAACATGTCGGTCAATATCGCGGGGCAAGCCACCGGTGGCGGCACCGAGATTGTCATTAGCTATGTCCGCGCCACTGCAACGACTGGCCTTGTGCCCGGCAGTTGCACATGGCTCGACCGCACCATGAATTCGCGTGAGCCGCAGGCCATGCGTTTGGTCCTTCGCGCGCGCATGAACGTCGATCTGCGCCCGCGCGCTGGCGATCACGCCAGCGACCGCGCCGATACGTTCGTTTACGCCGGTTCTGGTCCTGATGTGGCCACGGCCACCGCGATCATGAATACGTTGGAGTCTGGTGGCTACTTCACCGTGCAGGCTCACAATCCGGGCCGGGCCCCGATGCTCGCAACCTCTTTCGCGGTGGCGAGCGCGCGCTGACGCGCCACGCGCCTTTCTCAAAACGAAACGCCCCGGTGTGAGCGGGGGCGTTTTTTTTGAGCAGGTTGCGAACTTACGACTTGGGGTCGGCTTCGCGGTCGCGTTGGGCGTCGACATCCGCTTTCTTCACGGCGTCTTTGGCGTCGCCGA
>JANNFK010000017.1:0-45253 GCA_031379735.1 Caulobacteraceae bacterium
AAGGATCTGAACGCCGCTGATCTCGACCAGGCTGCGAAAATGATCGCAGGCACAGCACGCTCCATGGGCGTGCAGGTGGTGGAGTAATCAGATGGCAAACGCTCCAAAGAAAACTCCGGGTTTCACCAAGCGTACGGCGAAAAGCCATACCGGTATCGACCCGCGCAAGCTGCACACGCTTCCCGAAGCCGTGAAGCTCATCAAAGAACGCGCCAACGCGAAGTTCGACGAAACCGTCGAGATCGCGATGAACCTCGGCGTCGATCCGAAATATCCCGATCAGCAAGTCCGTGGCGTTTGCTCGTTGCCGAATGGCACGGGCCGCACCGCGCGCGTCGCTGTGTTCGCGAAGGGCGCGAAGGCTGAAGAAGCCAAAGCGGCCGGCGCCGATATCGTTGGCGCCGACGACCTGTTCGAGACCATCAATGGCGGCAAGATCGATTTCGAACGCTTGATCGCGACGCCAGACATGATGGCGCTCGTCGGCCGTCTCGGTAAGGTGCTGGGCCCGCGCGGCCTGATGCCGAACCCGAAGGTCGGCACCGTCACTATGGACGTGAAGAAGGCGGTCGCCGACGCTAAGGGCGGCGCTGTTGAATTTCGCGTCGAGAAGGCGGGCATCATCCACGCCGGCATCGGCAAGGCGAGCTTTACCGAAGAGCAAATCCTGCAGAACGCCAAGGCGTTTGTGGACGCTGTCGCGAAAGCAAAGCCGCCCGGCGCCAAAGGCACCTTCATGAAGAAGCTTGCTCTGTCGACGACGATGGGTCCGGGCGTCCGCCTCGATCCCGCCGCCGCGCTCGCTGCGTCTGCTTAGCAAGTTTGCGATCACGCTAAGAATGAAACGCCCCGGTGTGAGCCGGGGCGTTTTTTATTGAGCAGGTTGCGAACTTACGACTTGCGGTCGGCCTCGCGATCGCGTTGGGCGTCGACATCCGCTTTCTTCACGGCGTCTTTGGCGTCGCCGAGGGCTTCGTGGGCTGCGCCCTTGGCCTTGTCGATTGCGCCCTCGACGCGGAGTTTGTCGTTGCCGGTGACTTTGCCGAATGCATCCTTGGCGGCGCCCGAAGCTTTGTCTGCCGCGCCTTTGAGGTGTTCATTGTCCATGATTTTCCCTTTCGCGACGCTGCTAACCACTGACGGGGCGCGGAAGTTCCGTCGTCAGGAACGCTTCATTGCAGCGAACTTCAGCTGCTAAAGCCCCAGAATGGCTCCTCCGCGACAACTCTTGCGCCTTGCAGCTTGTCCCGGATTTGGAAGCTGCTGGCGCGATGTTGGGTTCTGGCGGCAGCGGCGCCGACACGCGCCGTTAGAACGGCGGCCGCTAGCGACGAGTCGTTGAAGACGACGCTGCAAACAACCACCTTGGCGCCGGCGGTTTTCAGATACTCAATGGTGTAGCGGATAGGCTAGGTCCTCGCTTGCTCGCAACAGCGTGTAATCATCATAACTGCAAGTGCGTCGTCGTCGAGCCGCCGGATCACCGCCTCGACAAAACCTTCAGCCTGCAACGCGTCTGCCACCTTGGGCCAATGCTTATAGCGGCCCGTTTCCGCGAGTTCGTAGGCGCGGCTGCGCAGCGAAAAGAAGAGAGCATCGTCGGTCATGAAATGCCAGCGCCGGAGATGGTAGCTGGCATAGGGCAGAACTGGCGCGCAATCCGTACGCCGCCGCACAGACAAGCTAACTTTCCTCCGTAGAGGTTAAGCGCCCTTTGCCAGTTCGGCTTCCAACACGGCGATCAAGCGGGGATCATCTGCGGTCACGTCTGGCGAGAAGCGCGCGACGACGTCGCCGTTGCGGCCGACGACGAACTTTTCGAAATTCCAGAGCACGTCTGGCGCGGCGTTGGTTGGGATTTTGTAGCCCTCAAGCCGCGCGCGCATCGGGCCCTCGCCGGTGGCGGTGGGCTGCGCCTTCGTCAACTGCGCATAGAGCGGGTGCTGGTCGGGGCCGACGACGGAGATCTTTGAGAACATCGCGAATTGCACGTTGTAGGTCGAACTGCAGAAGTCGGCGATGTCGGCGTCTGTTCCGGGCTCTTGTTCTTTGAAATTGTTCGCCGGGAAGCCGAGCACTTGGAGGCCTTGGCCGCGCTTGTCTTCGAAGAGCTTTTCGAGGCCTTCATATTGCGGCGTTAGTCCGCACTTGGACGCGACGTTGACGATGAGCAGCACTTTGCCGCGATGGGCGTCCAGGCTATCGGCGCCCCCGTCGAGGCGGGTCAGCGGAATGTCTTGCAGCGTCGTCATATTGTTGTCTCCTGCGATGCTGGCGATCTGGGCTCTACGCGCGATCCCCGCAAGTGCGCTTTTTGTGGCGTGATGGTTGCCGGACGTGGCGCCAGGGCCCAAGTCTGCGCCTAGCCTTCAGGGGATATCATGCAAACTTCAGCTTTCGCCGCGCCGAGCAGCGCGGAACCGCTTGCGCCTTGGACATTCGAGCGCCGCGCGGTCGGCCCACATGATGTGCAGATCAAGATCACGCATTGCGGCGTCTGCCACTCCGACATTCACGCCACCACGGGTGATTGGGGTGCGAACAATTATCCGTTCGTGCCGGGACACGAGATCGTTGGCGTCGTGTCCCGCGTCGGCGCCCATGTCACCCGCTATAAGGTCGGTGATGTCGCCGCGATCGGATGCATCGTGGATTCGTGCCGCGCGTGTGAGCCGTGCGCAGAAGGCGAGGAGCAACTCTGCGAAAAGGGCATGACCGGAACGTATAGCGGCATTGAGAAAGAGACCGGCCGACCAACATATGGCGGCTACTCCAAGGCGATTGTCGTCAATGAAAATTACGTGCTGAGCGTACCTAAGGCTCTGGACCCGTCGCGTGCGGCGCCGTTGCTCTGCGCCGGCATCACCACCTATTCGCCGCTGCGCCACTGGAAGGTGGGGCCAGGGCAAAAGGTGGGCGTCGTCGGGCTCGGCGGGCTCGGTCATATGGGTGTGAAGTTCGCCAAGGCGCTTGGCGCCCATGTCGTGGTGTTCACGACCTCGCCAGGCAAAGTGCAAGCCGCGCTCGATCTGGGTGCGCATGAAGTCGTGGTGTCGAGCGACCCGGCGCAGATGAAAGCGCATAAGAACTCGTTCCATTTCATCCTGAACACGGTTTCAGCGCCGCTCGATCTCGATCCGTACGCACAGCTCTTGCGGCGCAATGGCGTGATGACCTTGGTCGGCGCGCCGGGCGAGCCGCATACAGGTCCTAACGTCTTCACCTTGCTGATGGGCCGCCGCAGTATCGCTGGCTCCCCCATCGGTGGTATTGCCGAGACACAAGAGATGCTGGATTTTTGCGCGGAGCATGGCATCGCAGCTGACATCGAACTGATCCCAATTCAGGCGATCAACGAGGCGTGGCGCCGGGTGGAGAAGGGTGACATCCGCTATCGGTTTGTCATCGACATGAGCACGCTAGCGGAAGCGTAAAACGCGAAAGTGCTCCGTCAAAAGGTGGGGGCGTTTTTGCGTCTTCGTGCTAGTCGAGTGCATGAGCACTGACCCGATCCTCCAGCAGGCCACCGGCGATATTGGTGGTTTCATACTTGCAAATTACCGCGACAAAAGCGGACGCCTCAACGCTGCCAATGCGGTCAATGCACTGGGCGCGCTGGCTGGCGTCTTCGCGCAGGTTCAGGCCCGGTCGCTGTTGCAGTCCGGCGTTATTCCGCAGGGAGAGAGCACGCTGGTCGAGGTGATCAGCAAGGCGGGCGAGAAGTTCTATTTCGGCGATGCGATCAACATTTGCTTGTTGGAAGGCACGCGCGAGACGCCGTCGTTCTGGAATGTCGCCGCCGGCGCCGGCGGCGATCCCAAGATCGGGGAAAAGATCGACGTATTGGAAATCGCGCGGCGTGTGGCGCGGGATGTCGGTACGCCCGCATTCGGTTCGCCGCAGATCGACGCCCGCTACAAGTTGAGCGAGCGCCCGGTCGACGTCGTACGCAAACACGGCCCTGTGCTTCTGCGCCGCTTCCTTGAGATCAACCTGCATCCCTCGCAGCTAACGCTCGCCTTCGGCGCGGTGGCGCAGACACTGGCGGCGTTTGCCGCCGGGGAGATATCTGACGTCCCGGTCCATGTGCCGATCTCGCGCGTCGATGTGATCCGCCTCTATATGGAGGCCGCCGTTCCGGCGTCTAAACTCGACCTCGCCGGTATGGGCATGGTCCTGGACCCTCGCTAACCTGCAATCCGGCCGGGGTCCCGGCTACCTCCCCGAAAATCTCCATGCTAAGGGAGCGCCCATGACCCAGCTCAATTGGCCTACGCTGGCCGAAGAAATTTCGCGCGGAACGGTGCGCGATCCGATGCAGCACTTCCGCGCGCGCGAGAAGCGCAATTGCCCGCTGTGCGGGTTCACCGGCTATTTTCTGAGCGCCGGCCCGCGCCAGGAAGCGCGGTGCCCGAACTGCGCGTCGAAGGAGCGTGACCGGATTATCGCGCTCTATCTGCGCCGCAACGGCATCGAGCCTAAGGACAAGCGCGTGCTGCACTTTTCGGCCGAGCGGCCATTCTATCACCAGTGGAAACACAACCCGAAATACGTCGCCGGCGACATCAAACGCAGCGCCGTCGCCAACGCCGTCGTCGACATCACGGCGCTAACCTATCCTGAAAACGAGTTCGACGTGATCATCTGCAACCACGTGCTCGAACACGTGCCGGAAGATGCAAAGGGCATGGCCGAGTGCTTCCGCGTGATGAAGCCGGGCGGCGTTGGTATCTTTTCGGTGCCGATGGATGTGAACGCGGAAGAGACATGGAATCCGCCGCCGGGGACGCCGCAAGAGGAGATCGACCGCATCTGCGGCCGCACGCACGTGCGCCTCTACGGTCTCGATTTCCCGAAGCTGCTGGCGAGCCATGGTTTCATTTCGGAAGAAATTCTGTTCTCGACAGAAGAGAATGAGCGTCACCGCCTCGCGGCGGAGAAGGTCTATGTCGTGCGTAAGCCGGCCTCGAACTAGATGACGATCGACAATGACAATGACCTCGAAGCGCTGAAGCGCATCGGCGCCATTGTCGCGCAGACCCTGCAGACCATGGGCGCTTCGCTCGAACCGGGTATGAGCACGCGCGAGCTCGATGAAATCGGCCGCGTGTTGCTAGAGCGGGAAGGCGCGCAACCGGCGCCTGCGCTCACCTACAATTTTCCGGGTGCGACCTGCATTTCAGTCTTTCCAGATATCGCGCACGGCATTCCCGGCGATCGAATTTTGAAGGCCGGCGATCTCGTCAACATTGATGTCTCGGCCGAGCTCGACGGCTATTTCGCCGATACGGGCGCGAGCTTCGCGATGACGCCGGTAGCGTCGCGGATTGAGAAGCTGACGCGCGACGGCAAGCGCGCGATGTGGTCGGGCATCAATAGCGTGCGTGCCGGCGCGCGGCTCAGCGACATCGGCGCCGCGGTGCAGAACTTCGCCGACAAGAACGGCTATTCGCTGATCCGAAATCTCGCGAGCCACGGCGTTGGCCGCGGCTTGCACGAAGATCCAACGTCAATCCCGACGTGGCATGAGCCGGGCGAACGCCGCCGCATACACGAAGGCATGGTGTTCACCATCGAGCCGTTCTTATCGTTGGGCTCCGAATGGGCCGTCGAAGGCGGCGATGGGTGGACTTTGCGCGCCGACACGGGCCGGCCGACGGTTCAGTATGAGCACACATTGGTCGCGACTAAACGTGGTGCGGTCGTGCTGACGTCGGTGGCGGCTTAGCCCTTCCTCCAGCGAAATACGCTTTCCAGCGGCACGCCGAAAGCGTCAGCGATCTTGAACGCCGCTTCGAGTGAGGGCGCGTATTTGTTTTGCTCGATGGCGATGATGGTTTGGCGGGTGACGCCGACGCGCTCGGCGAGCACTTGCTGCGTCATCTCGCCGTTGTCGAACCTGAGGCGCCGGATTTCGTTCTCGATCGCCATTTATGCGCCCCGGCGGAAATAGGCGATCTGCGCGCCGGCTTTCACGAGTTCGGAGATCACCAGACTCGCTTGCAAAAGCACGGCGACGAGGATCGCGTCCCATCCAGCCAGCAGCGTCCCGATCAGGCAAACGACGCCGACCGACTGCACGTAGGACGAAATCCGCTCGGCCTTGAGGTCGATCATCGTTTCGCGCTCGTCGGCGGGTGCGTTGGCTTCCTTTGGGCTGAGGAGGGCGAGGGTGACGTTCAGCGCTACGGCGACGATCACGAGGACGACCACGGCGCCGATTGTCAGGCCGATGGTCAGACCACGGGCGTAGGTCTCGTCCCAAGCCTGCCAGAGCAGGAGGAAATAGGCTCCAAAAACAACGCTATAGGTGAGGAGAGCGATCCAGGCGCTTTTTTCTCGAAAGGACATTCTTGCAGCTTTCTGTCTGGTATGGCGGACACAATGTAAAAAATACCTTACATCATTCCAAATCGGTGTCAACTTCAGCGAACAAGTTTACAATATAAACTAGTTGAGATAGAGCGTCGCCCTGCCCGGGAGCGCCGGGTCAAGGGAGTTGGTGATGAGCGGTGTTGGCGGCGGCGAGCGGTATCACGCGCTGGACGCGGTGCGCGGCGGAGTGTTGGTCCTCGGGGTCTTCTTCCATGCGACGCTCTCGTTTCTGCCAGGCGATCAGATGTGGCTCGTCATGGACGGGTCGCGCAGCCCAGAACTCTCAGTCCTCTTCTTCACGCTGCACATCTTCCGGATGACGGTCTTCTTCGTCCTTGCGGGCTTCTTTGGACGCTTGCTGCTCGAACGGCTCGGGACCGGCGGCTTTGTGATGAATCGCGCCAAGCGCATTGCGATGCCTTTGGCGATGTTTTGGCCGATCGTGCTGACCGCGTTCATCGCAGTTCTGATCTGGGCGGCCGTGCAAGCCAATGGCGGCGTGGCGCCTGAAGGACCGCCGCCGCCGCCGCTGACAGCGGAAACATTCCCGCTGCTACACTTGTGGTTTCTCTATGTGCTGCTGATCTTCTACGCGGTCGCGCTGCTGGTGCGTGGCGTCGTGCGTCTGATCGATCGCGGTGGCGCGCTGCGTGCGGGCGTTGTCGATCCGGTCGTGCGTTTGCTCGGTGGTCCGGCTGCGCCGGTGCTGCTGGCGATACCCGTTGTGGCGGCGCTTTATTTCACGCCGGACTGGATGATGTGGTTCGGGATTCCCACGCCGGACACCGGCATTGTCCCGAATTCGACCTCGTTGGCGATCTACGGTTTTGCGTTCAGCTTCGGTTGGTTGATCAACCGCCAACCTCAAATCCTGCGAGGCTGGGGTGAGCGTTGGGCCGCTTATTTGGGTCCGGCCATCGGCGCGACGGCGACGGCGCTCGTCGTCGGTGGCGGCGTGGCCCCGGTGGTGGAGACGCCGGAGCAGAGCCTGACGACGCTTGGTTTCGCGGCGCTCTATGGCTTCGCGTGCTGGGCTTGGACCATCGCCATCATCGGCTTTGCCGTGCGCCATCTTTCCGGCCATAGCCCGGCGCGGCGCTATCTCGCTGACGCATCGTATTGGATCTATATCGTCCACCTGCCGATCGTCATCGCCCTACAGACGTTGCTCGCGCCGTATCCCTGGCCGTGGTTCGCCAAATACCCGCTGATCTTGTTCGTTGCGTTCACGATCCTGCTGGCGAGCTATCAGTGGTTCGTGCGCTATTCTTTCATCGGCGCGATTCTCAACGGCAAGCGTCAAAAGCCCGCGAAGACGCAAAAGCAGCCGCAACTCGCTGCGGCGGAATAGGAGAGAGCGATGGCATCCGATCTTGAGAGCGCGCGCGACAACCTCGCTTACATGCGCGCGCTCGTCGGCGGCACCGAGCGGATGCAAAAGACGATCGGTGAAGCTTTTTTCTGGGCGGGGCTCCTCTATGGCGGGCAATGTCTTCTGCATTGGCTGCAGACGCTTGATCTTGCGCCACAGGAGGGAGCCGCCGCGCTTGCGATCGTGATCGTGCCGACGGTGATCTTCATCGGTGTGCTGGCGATGATCATCGCGAGGGACTGGAAAGCGCCGCCTGGCGGACCCGCCGCGCGTGCGTTGGAATCGGTGTTTCAAGGCGCCGGCATCGCCAATCTGGTTATGGCGTTCGTGTTTGCGTATGGCGCGCAAACCTTCGACGCGCCGGGCTTATGGCTCTACCACCCGGTCGTCGTGTGCATGTTCCAAGGCGTGGCGTGGTTCGTCGCGTTCAATGTTTTGCGCAAGTCCTGGCTGGGGTTCGTCGCCGTCGGCTGGTTCGCGACCACGATCGCGCTTAGCGTTCTCATGTCGAACATCGGCGCCTTCGTGCTTGTGTTGGCGATTGCGCTCATGGTGCTGATGATGATTCCGGGCTGGATTATCTGGCGCGGCGTTGGGCGAGCCTGAAACACAGTGGCATCGTTCGACATCGGCAAACTGGACGACGTGATCCATGGGCGCGTGCGCCTTGGGGTCATGGCCTATCTCGCTGATGCCGAGGCCGCTGATTTCACCGAGCTCAAAACGCTTCTCGACGTCACTCAAGGCAATCTCTCGGTGCATCTGCGCAAGCTCGAAGAGGCGGGTTATGTTTCGATCGATAAAAGCTTCATCGATCGCAAGCCGTTGACGCGCGTGCGCATGACTGACGCCGGGCGCGTAGCGTTCGCAGTTTATCTTGAGGCGATCGGGAAACTGGTGGGGGACGGGAAGGCGTGAGCGTCGCCACCGTGTCTTCGCGACCGCAGCGTGTCGCCGCCTCTTGCCAAAAGCAGGGAAGCGTGCCTGCGCCTCTTGCGGCGGTGCAATAAACCGTGCATATGCCGCGATCCGGCGGGATTAACCTCCCGTCGGTCCTGTCCGAGACTGCAGGCGCCACGCAACTGGGCGGCCCGAGAGGGCTCTATTTGCGCGGCTTAATGCGTTGAAAGCTTTAGCTTTCTTCACCTGCAATAGACAGAAGCTGACGTTTTTCGGGGGCGGCTGTCAAGCCATCTCCCGCAGGCCGGCTCCTGGGACAGGCTGCGCGCAGACCGCGCGCCGCTCGGGGGTCTTAACCACCGGCCGGTTGGTCCGCGCGCGCTTTGACAGCGCCCGGATTGGCCGGGCGCTGACTGAGGAGACCGCAATGGATCGTGCTCAGAAAGCCGAAACGGTGGAATCGCTGAAAGGCGTTTTCGCCGGCGCTGGCGTGGTGGTCGTTGGCCATTATTCCGGACTTACCGTTGCGGATTTGACGGTGTTGCGTACGCGCCTTCGTAAAGAAGGCGCCTCGCTCAAAGTCGTGAAGAACCGGCTCGTGAAACTGGCCATCGACGGTACGCCCAAGTCGTCCGCCGCTGGTCTATTCACTGGTCCAACGGCCATCGCCTATTCCGCTGACCCGATTACGGCCGCCAAGGTCGCTGTCGCGTACGCCAAGGAAAAGGAACAATTCGTCGTCCTCGGCGGCCTGTTCGGCGACCAGCTGCTTGATAAGCAAGGCATCCAGGCGCTCGCCACGTTGCCCTCGCTCGACGAGCTGCGCGGCAAGATCATCGGCCTGGTGCAGGCGCCCGCGACCAAGATCGCCGGCGTGCTCGCAGCGCCTGGTGCTCAGCTGGCCCGCGTTCTCAACGCTTACGCGACCAAGGACGCCGCCTAACCGTCATTTCCGCATTGCATTGAAAATCAAAGATAAACGTCAGGAACATAGATCATGGCAAACCTCGATAAGATCGTCGAAGACCTTTCGGCGCTGACCGTCCTCGAAGCTGCTGAACTCTCGAAGATGCTGGAAGAAAAGTGGGGCGTTTCCGCCGCTGCTCCGGTGGCCGTCGCCGCCGTTGGCGCCGCCCCTGCCGCTGCCGCTGAAGAGAAGACCGAATTCACGGTCCAACTCACGGCTGCCGGCGACAAGAAGATCGAAGTCATCAAGGAAGTCCGCGCGATCACAGGTCTCGGCCTGAAGGAAGCGAAGGACCTCGTTGAAGGCGCACCGAAGCCGGTGAAGGAAGGCGTGAACAAGGCTGATGCCGAAAAGTTCAAGGCCCAACTTGAAAAGGCCGGTGCGAAGGTCGATCTGAAGTAACTCGCAGACAACAGACGGAAGCAGGGGCCCGAAACGGCCCCCGCTTCTGTCATTGCGTACTCCCTGGAGTACGCCGGAACGCCTCCCGCCCGGGGTGGTCCGTAGCTGGGTCGGGTTCGTGAGCCAAATGCGGTTCGCGGAGCCAGGGCGGAAGAGGCGGCTCATGTGCCGCGCTTGGCGGGCCTAGTGGCCGGGGTCCGCTTTTGAGCGCAGCGCGCATTGGGAAGAACAGATGACTCTGTCGTTCACTGGTAAGAAGCGTATTCGTAAGTCGTTCGGGAAGATTCCCGAAGCAGGTTCGATGCCGAACCTGATCGAGGTGCAAAGAAGCTCCTACGATCAATTCCTGCAAAAAGACGGGCGGTCGTTCGATCGCATCGACGAAGGTTTGCAGGCCGTTTTCAAGTCTGTTTTCCCGATCCGTGATTTTTCGGATCGCGCCGTGCTCGAATACGTCTCGTACGAATTCGAAGAGCCGAAGTTCGACGTCGAAGAATGCCAACAGCGCGACATGACCTACGCTGCGCCGCTGAAGGTGAAGCTGCGTCTCATCGTCTTTGAAACAGACGAAGAGACCGGCGCGAAATCCGTGAAGGACATCAAAGAACAAGACGTCTATCTCGGCGACATCCCGCTGATGACGGACAAGGGTACGTTCGTTGTGAACGGCACCGAGCGCGTGATCGTGTCCCAGATGCACCGCAGCCCGGGCGTCTTCTTCGATCACGACAAGGGCAAGACGCACGCTTCCGGCAAGTTGTTGTTCGCCGCGCGCGTGATCCCTTATCGCGGCTCGTGGCTCGACTTCGAGTTCGACGCCAAGGACATCATGTTCGTCCGTATCGACCGTAAGCGTAAGCTGCCGGCGACGACGCTGTTGTACGCGCTCGGCATGTCGAGCGAGCAAATCCTCAGCACGTTCTACCAAACCTCGATCTACAAGCGCGTGCGCGCCGGCTGGACGACGAAGTACCGCGCTGAACGCTGGCGCGGCGTGAAGCCGACCTACGATCTCGTCGACGCGAAGACCGGCAAGGTTGTCGCTGAGGCCGGCAAGAAGATTTCGGCCCGTAACGCCAACAAGCTGGTTGAAGACGGCGTCGCTGACATTCAGGTGCCGTCGGAAGATTTGTTCGATCGCTACATCGCCGAAGATATCGTCAACCCGGAAACGGGCGAGATCTACGTCGAAGCCGGTGACGCGCTCAGCGAAAACGTGCTCGCGACGTTGATCGAAGCCGGCATCCACGATCTGCCGATCCTCGACATCGATCCGGTGACCATCGGCCCGTACATCCGCAACACGCTGAAGCTCGATAAGAACGAAAACCGCGAACAAGCGCTGTTCGACATCTATCGCGTCATGCGTCCGGGTGAGCCGCCGACGCCGGAAACGGCTGAGACATTGTTCAACGCCCTGTTCTCTGATGGCGAGCGTTACGATCTTTCCGCGGTCGGCCGCGTGAAGATGAACATGCGCCTGGGCCTCGACACGGACGACACGGTCCGCGTTCTGCGCCTGGAAGATATCCTCGAAGTGCTGCGCACGCTGACCGATCTCCGTGACGGTCGCGGCGAAGTCGACGACATCGACAATCTCGGCAACCGCCGTGTGCGATCGGTCGGCGAACTGATGGAAAATCAGTACCGCATTGGCCTGCTGCGCATGGAGCGCGCGATCAAGGAACGTATGTCGTCCGTCGACATCGAAACCGTGATGCCGCACGATCTGATCAACGCCAAGCCGGCAGCGGCCGCGGTGCGTGAATTCTTCGGCTCATCGCAGCTGTCGCAGTTCATGGACCAAACCAATCCGCTCAGCGAGATCACTCACAAGCGCCGTCTCTCGGCGCTTGGCCCGGGCGGTCTGACGCGCGAACGCGCAGGCTTTGAAGTCCGCGACGTGCACCCGACGCATTACGGCCGGATCTGCCCGATCGAAACACCGGAAGGCCCGAACATCGGTCTGATCAACTCGCTGGCGACGCACGCCCGCGTCAACAAGTACGGCTTCATCGAAAGCCCGTACCGGAAGGTCGCGAACGGCAAGCCGTCGAAGGAGATCGTCTATCTGTCGGCAATGGAAGAGGCCAAGCACAAGATCGCGCAAGCCAACGCCATTATCGACGAGAAGGGCAACCTCACGGAAGAGTTCGTGCAGGCCCGTGAAAACGGCGAAGCACAACTCATCCCGCGCGAGGAAATCGACCTTATGGACGTGTCGCCGAAGCAGGTTGTTTCGGTCGCTGCAGCACTGATCCCGTTCCTCGAGAACGATGACGCCAACCGCGCGCTCATGGGCTCGAACATGCAGCGCCAAGCGGTGCCGCTGCTTCGTGCAGATGCGCCGATCGTCGGCACCGGCATGGAAGCAACCGTCGCGCGCGACTCCGGCGCCGCCATCACCGCGCGCCGCACCGGGGTGGTGGAGCAGGTGGACAGCCAACGTATCGTCGTGCGCGCCACTGAAGAGCGCGACGCCACGAAGCCGGGCGTCGACATCTATCGCCTGCTGAAATTCCAGCGTTCGAACCAGAATACCTGCATCACCCAGCGCCCGATCGTGCGCGTGGGCGACCAGGTGCGTGAAGGCGACATTATCGGCGACGGTCCGTCCACCGACCTGGGCGAACTCGCACTCGGCCGCAACGTGCTCGTCGCGTTCATGCCGTGGAACGGCTACAACTTCGAAGATTCGATCCTGATCTCTGAGCGCATCGTCAAAGACGACGTGTTCACCTCGATCCACATCGAAGAGTTCGAAGTCGCCGCGCGCGACACCAAGCTCGGTCCGGAAGAAATCACCCGCGATATTCCGAACGTCGGCGAGGAAGCGCTCCGCAACCTCGACGAAGCCGGCATCGTGGCGATCGGCGCCGAGCTTGAGCCGGGCGATATTCTCGTCGGCAAAGTAACGCCGAAAGGCGAAAGCCCGATGACGCCGGAAGAAAAGCTTCTGCGCGCCATCTTCGGCGAAAAGGCCTCGGACGTGCGCGATACGTCTCTGCGCCTGCCGCCGGGCGTGAATGGCACGGTCGTCGAAGTGCGCGTGTTCAACCGCCACGGCGTCGATAAGGACCAACGCGCGCTCCAGATCGAGAAGGAAGAAATTGAACGTCTGGCGAAGGACCGCGACGACGAACTCGCGATCCTTGAACGCAACATCTTCGGCCGCCTTGAGGAGATCCTGATCGGCAAGCAAGCCGTATCTGGCCCCAAGGGCTTCAAGAAGGGCGAGATTTCGCCCGACGGCCTTGAACCGTTCTCGAAGGGCCAGTGGTGGCAATTCGGCATCGAAGACGAAGCCGGGATGATCGAGATCGAAGGCCTGAAGAAGCAGTATGACGACGCCAAGAAGCGTCTTGATGCGCGCTTCAGTGACAAGGTCGATAAGCTCACCCGCGGCGACGAACTGCCGCCGGGCGTGATGAAGGTCGTCAAAGTGTTCGTCGCGGTGAAGCGCAAGCTGCAGCCGGGCGACAAGATGGCCGGCCGTCACGGCAACAAGGGCGTCATCTCCAAGATCGTGCCGGTTGAAGACATGCCGTTCCTCGATGACGGAACGCACGTCGACATCGTTCTCAATCCGCTTGGCGTGCCGAGCCGGATGAACGTCGGCCAAATCTTGGAAACGCACTTGGGTTGGGCCTGCGCCGGTATCGGCAAGCAAGTTCGCCTTGCGCTCGAAACCTTCGAGCGCGACGGCGATCGCAAGCCGCTCGAAGCGAAGCTGAAGGACGTCTACGGCAAAGAAGAATTGCCGAAGTCGACTGAGGACCTGAAAGAACTCGCGCAAAACATCTCGAAGGGTATCCCGATTGCGACGCCAGTGTTTGACGGCGCCAAGGATTCCGACATTCGCGCGATGCTGAAAGAAGCGGGCTTTGCCGAAACCGGCCAAGTCATGCTGAAGGACGGCACCACGGGCGAGACGTTCAAGCGCGCCGTCACTGTCGGCTACATCTACATGCTGAAGCTGCACCACTTGGTGGACGATAAGATCCACGCGCGCAGCATCGGTCCGTACTCGCTCGTCACCCAGCAACCGCTTGGCGGCAAGGCCCAGTTCGGCGGCCAACGCTTCGGAGAAATGGAAGTGTGGGCGCTGGAAGCATACGGCGCCGCATACACGCTCCAGGAAATGCTGACCGTGAAGTCGGATGACGTCGCCGGCCGGACCAAGGTCTACGAGGCCATCACGCGTGGTCACGACACGTTCGAAGCGGGCATCCCCGAGTCGTTCAACGTGCTGGTGAAGGAAATGCGCTCTTTGGGCCTGAACGTCGAACTGATCGACGGCACGCGCCTTAAGGCAGCCGAGTAAAGCGAACTAACCCGCGCGTCGCGAAAGCGGCGTGCGGGTCACGATTTGAAAATGCCAAGCCGAGTCCCGGGCCGCACTGGGACGCAGGAAGGTACGAAGCATGAGCGCCATGAACCAAGACCTGGTCAACAACACCTTCGGCAATAACCAGCCGCCAGCACCGGTGTTCGACCAGATCAAGATCTCGATCGCGAGCCCAGAGCAGATCAAATCCTGGAGCTTCGGTGAGATCAAGAAGCCGGAAACGATCAACTACCGTACGTTCAAGCCGGAACGCGACGGTCTCTTCTGCGCGCGTATTTTTGGTCCGCAAAAGGACTACGAGTGCACCTGCGGCAAGTACAAGCGGATGAAGTACAAGGACATCATCTGCGAAAAGTGTGGTGTGCAAGTGACGCTGGCGCGGGTCCGCCGCGAGCGCATGGGTCACATCGAACTCGCAGCGCCGGTCGCGCACATCTGGTTCCTGAAGTCGCTGCCGAGCCGTATCGCGCTGATGCTCGATATGGCGCTGAAGGACATCGAGAAGGTCCTCTATTTCGAGCAATATATCGTGCTCGAACCGGGCCTGACGCCGCTCGAAACCAAGCAGCTGCTGACCGAAGAAGATTACATCCGCGCACAGGACGAGTACGGCGAAGACAGCTTCACCGCCTCGATCGGCGCCGAAGCCGTTCGTGAATTGCTGATGGCCTTGAACCTTGAAAAAGAGGCTGAGCAGCTCCGCAAGGAAATCGCGGAATCGACCTCGGAACTGAAGCCGAAGAAGCTCGCGAAGCGTCTGAAGCTTGTCGAAGCGTTCATCCGCTCGGGCAACAAGCCGGAATGGATGATCCTGACTATGGTGCCGGTGATCCCGCCGGAACTGCGTCCGCTGGTGCCGCTCGATGGCGGCCGCTTTGCGACGTCGGATCTGAACGACCTCTATCGCCGCGTCATCAACCGCAACAATCGTCTCAAGAGATTGATGGAGTTGCGCGCGCCGGACATCATCATCCGCAACGAAAAGCGGATGCTGCAAGAAGCTGTCGACGCGCTGTTCGATAACGGCCGCCGTGGCCGCGTCATCACCGGCGCCAATAAGCGTCCGCTGAAGTCGCTCGCCGACATGCTGAAGGGAAAGCAAGGCCGCTTCCGTCAAAACTTGCTCGGCAAGCGCGTCGACTATTCCGGCCGTTCGGTCATCGTCGTCGGCCCGGATCTGAAGCTGCACCAATGCGGCCTGCCGAAGAAGATGGCGCTCGAATTGTTCAAGCCGTTTATCTATGCGCGCCTCGACATCAAGGGCCTTTCAGGCACCGTGAAGCAGTCGCGCCGCATGGTCGAAAAAGAGCGTCCGGAAGTTTGGGACGTGCTTGAAGAAGTCATTCGCGAGCACCCGGTTCTCCTAAACCGCGCCCCGACGCTTCACCGCTTGGGCATCCAAGCGTTCGAACCGAAGCTCATCGAAGGCAAGGCGATCCAGCTTCACCCGCTGGTCTGCGCCGCGTTCAACGCTGACTTCGACGGCGACCAAATGGCCGTGCACGTCCCGCTGTCGCTCGAAGCGCAGCTGGAAGCGCGCGTGCTGATGATGTCGACGAACAACATTCTGTCGCCCGCGAACGGCAAGGCGATCATCGTCCCGTCGCAGGATATCGTTCTCGGTCTCTACTATCTTTCGATCATGAAGGACGGCGAGCCGGGCGAAGGCAAAATCTTCGGCTCGATCGGCGAAATCGAATCCGCGCTCGAAGCGGGTGTCGTGACGCTGCACTCGAAGATCAAGGCTCGCTACGAAAGCGTCGACGCCGATAACAAGCCGACGCGCAAAACCATCGACACCACGCCTGGCCGGATGAAGCTTGCTGAGCTTCTGCCGCGTCACCCGAAGATCAGCTACGCGCTGCTCGATCTGACGTTGACGAAGAAGGAAATCGGCAACCTGATCGACAACGTCTATCGGTTCTGTGGTCAGAAGGCGACGGTGATCTTTGCCGATCGCATCATGCAACTGGGCTTCAAGGAAGCTGCCAAGGCCGGCATCTCGTTCGGCATGGCGGACATGGTTGTGCCAAAGGCCAAGGAAACGCTGGTCGAAGAAACGCGCAAGCGCGCTTCCGAATACGAGCAGCAATATGCCGACGGCCTAATCACCAAGGGCGAGAAGTACAATAAGGTTGTCGACGCCTGGTCGAAGTGCACCGACAAAGTCGCCGACGCGATGATGGAAGAAGCGTCCAAGCCGGCTCGCCTGAAGGACGGCCGTTTGGGCGAACTCAACTCCGTCTTCATGATGGCGCACTCGGGCGCACGTGGTTCGAAGAACCAGATGAAGCAGCTCGCCGGCATGCGCGGGCTGATGGCCAAGCCGTCGGGTGAAATCATCGAGACGCCGATCATCTCGAACTTCAAGGAAGGTCTCTCGGTTCTCGAATACTTCAACTCGACCCACGGCGCTCGCAAGGGCCTCGCGGACACGGCGTTGAAGACGGCGAACTCGGGCTACCTGACGCGCCGCCTCGTCGACGTTGCGCAAGATTGCATCATCACCGAGGAAGATTGCGGCACGCAGGAAGGCATCCAGATGACAGCCGTCATCGATGGCGCCGATATCGTCGTCTCGCTCGGCACGCGCATCCTCGGCCGAACCGCAGCTCTCCCGATCAACGATCCCGGTACAGGCAAAGCGCTCGTGCCGGCCGGTGGCTTCCTCGACGAAGACACCGTGCTCATGATCGAGAAGGCCGGCGTCCAAGCGGTGAAGGTGCGTTCGGTGCTGACCTGCGAAACCCGTACCGGCGTTTGCGGCTCATGCTACGGCCGCGACCTCGCACGCAACACGCAGGTCAATATCGGCGAAGCGGTTGGCGTCATCGCGGCGCAATCAATTGGCGAGCCGGGCACCCAGCTTACCATGCGTACGTTCCACATCGGCGGCGCGGCCCAATTGGCTGAATCGTCCGTGATGGAATCTGCGCACGATGGCTCGATCAACCTGATCGACCGCAACACGGTGAAGAACGCCCAAGGCGATCTCATCGTGATGAGCCGCAACATGAAGATCTCGGTCGTCGACGCAGAAGGCAAGGAGCGTCAAAGCTTCAAGCCGCCGTTCGGCGCCCGTTTGAAAGTCGATGAGAAGTCAAAGATTAAGCGCGGCGATCGCATCGCCGAGTGGGATCCCTATGCAACGCCGATCCTGACCGAGACGTCAGGCAAGGTTCGCTTCGAAGATTTGACCGAAGGCGTCGCCGTTCGCGACGAATTCGACGAAGCCACTGGCATTTCGTCGAAGGTCGTCATCGATTGGCGTTCGACTGCGAAGGGCTCGGAGTTGAAGCCTGCGATCTCGGTGCTCAATTCCAAGGGCGTCGCTGTAAAGACGTATTCATTGCCGGTCGGCGCCATTCTTTCGGTGACCGATGGCGATGACGTCACGCCGGGCCAAGACCTCGCGCGCATGCCGACGGGCGGCGCCAAGACGCGTGACATCACGGGCGGTCTGCCGCGCGTTGCGGAACTGTTCGAAGCCCGCCGTCCGAAGGATCACGCGATCATCTCGGAAGGCGATGGCCGCGTTGAGTTCGGCAAGGACTATAAAAACAAGCGCCGTCTGCGCGTTGTGCCGGAAGACGAGAGCCTCGAGGCGATGGAATACATGATCCCGAAGGGCAAGCACATTCCGGTGCAAGAGGGCGATTTCGTGAAGAAGGGCGACTACCTGCTCGACGGCAACCCCGCGCCGCAGGACATTCTCTCGATCTTGGGCGTCGAAGCGTTGGCGAACTACCTCGTTGAGGAAATTCAAAAGGTCTATCGTCTGCAAGGCGTGCCGATTAACGACAAGCACATCGAGGTGATTGTTCGCCAGATGCTGCAGAAGGTCGAGATCATGGAATCCGGCGACACCGAATTCCTCAAAGGCGAAGCGGTCGAAGCGCTTGATCTCGAAGACGAGAACCGCCGCGTGAAAGAACTGGGTCTCGCCCCGGCGACCGCGCAGCCAATGTTGCTCGGCATCACCAAGGCAAGCTTGCAGACGCGTTCGTTCATCTCGGCGGCGTCGTTCCAAGAGACCACCCGCGTGCTCACCGAAGCTGCCTCTTACGGCAAGTCGGACACGCTCGAAGGCCTCAAGGAAAACGTCATCGTTGGCCGCCTCATCCCGGCCGGCACCGGTGGTCAACTGCGCCGTTACCAGAAGCTCGCCGCCGAACGCGATGCGCAACTGGCGATCGAGCGCGGCGACGACGCCCGTATCGCGCAGCCGGAAGCTGCCGAATAAGACTAAGGGAAGAAACGTCCAAAAAATAAAACGGCCCGGGAGCAATCCCGGGCCGTTTCAATTTGCCCCGTCCGTTACGTCTTACCAAACGCGTACGCGTTGGTCCGGCGCGAGGTAAAGCGCTTGGCCTTCTTGGACGTTGAACGCCGTATACCACGCGTCGATGTTGCGCACCGTGAGCGCGCGATACATGCCCGGCGCGTGACCATCAGTGGCGACGCGCTGGCGCATGGCTTCATCGCGCATCTTGGTCGCCCAGGTTTGCGCGTAAGCGATGAAGAAGCGCTGGTCGCCGGTGAGGCCGTCGATCACTGGCGCTTCCTGGCCGTTGAGCGAGGCGTGATAGGCGTCGTAGGCAGCTTGTAAGCCTGCGACATCGGCGATGTTCTCGCCGAGCGTGAGCGTGCCGTTCAAGTGGAGTCCCGGAAGCGGCTCATAGGTGTCGTATTGCCGGGCCAGCGCCTCGCCTTGCGTGCGGAAGTTGGCGAGGTCGGCGTCCGTCCACCAATTGCGCAACGCGCCGGTAGAGTCGAAGGCGGCGCCATTGTTGTCGAAGCTGTGGCTGATCTCGTGACCGATCACCGCGCCGATCGCGCCGTAATTGTAAGCCGCGTCCGCGTTCGGGTTAAAGAACGGCGGCTGTAGAATTGCGGCCGGGAAGTTCAAGCCGTTCTGAACCGGCAAGTTCACGGCGTTGACCGTCTGCGGCGTCATCCACCATTCGTTGCGATCCATCGGGTGACCAAGTTTTGCAAGTTGGTGCGCATATTCGCCGCGTTCGCCGTTGACCGCGTTGGCGTACGCATCCGTCGCCGAGACTTCGTAGCGCGAATAGTCGCGCCAGCTATCTGGATAACCAACGCCGACGACGATGGTTTCGACCTTGCGCAGCGCTTCCATGCGTGTCGGCTCCGCCATCCACGCCAAACCCTGAATGCGCGCAGCGAAGGCCGTTTTGATGTTCTCGACCATGCCGTGCACTTCTTCGCGGGCGGAAGCCGGGAAGTAACGCTGAACGTAAGCTTGGCCGACGGCGTCTCCGAGGTGGACGTCCAATGAATCGAGCGCGCGCTTTGCGCGATCGCGTTGTTGCGGCGTGCCGGAGAGCGTGGTGCCGAAAAACGCGAAGTTCGCCTGATCGATCGGCGTTGGGAGCACGTCGGCGTGGGCGTTGATTTGGTGGAACGCCAACCAATCCTTCCACGCTTGCAGCGGTTGCGACGCAACGAGCGCCGAAAGACGCGTAATGGCCGGTGCGTGGTAGGCGGCAAAACGCTGTTGATTGCCAAGTTGCGCGGCAGTCAGGAATGCGCCCCAATCGATGCCGGGTGCGCGTTGGACAAGCTCTGCGCGACTCCAAACGGCGGCTGATGAGGGAATGTCTTCGCTCTGTTCACGTGTCACGTGGGCGCGGGCGATTTGCGTTTCCAGATTGAAGACGCGCTGCGCTTTGGCGGCGGCGTCGGTGACGCCAGCAAGCGTAAGCAAGTGCTCTATATAGGCGCGATACGCGCCGCGGAGGCGCACCATCTCTGGGTCGTTAGAGATATAATATTCGCGTTCCGGAAGCCCCAGTCCGCCTTGCAGGAAATAGGGCAGAACCTCGCCAGGCGTGGCTAAGCCTTGCGTCACGAAAACGCCGAAGAGGTTCTCGGTTGAAAAATCCGTCGCGTTAAGCGGATCGACGTCAGCGCGGATTTGTTCGCCCAACACGCGCGAGAGTTCGGCGCGATTGGTGATGGCGGCAAAGCGCGCGAGATCGGCTTGAACGGGCGCTATGCCGGCTGCGTTTATCGCGGCGGTGTTGGTGTAGGCGTTGTAGTAGTTCGCGATCCGCGCTTCGTTCGTTCCCGCTTGTGGATTTGACTGCACGATGCTTTGGACGAGTTCGGTGGTCTGGTTTTCGGTGTTAAGCGAGGCGCGGTAAAACGAGCCGATGTTCGAACGGTCAGCGGGGATCTCGGTGGCGCGCTGCCAGGCGCCGTTGGCGTAGGCATAGAAATCGTCGCCCGGTTGGGCGCTCGTATCCATCGCCGCGACATCGAGACCGATCTCGGCGGGTGCGGCGGCGTTGCGCGTGCACGCAGCGCCGCAAACCAAAAGCGCGCTTAGAGCGAGCGCAGAAAATAACCGGCTAGACATGGGAACAACGTCCTTTGCGAGTGGGCTTTCGCCCACGGCATAGGCCCGCGCGCCAGCGTCAGCAATCGACACGCGCGCCTGCGCCAGCACGCGCGTCGCGAAATGGCGGGCTTTTGTCGCAAACGCTAAACGTCTGCGGCAGCAAGACCAGACGTCGCTAGAATTGCGGCATTGGCGGGCCGCCGGGCTGCTGGTCCGACGGCGGACGCTGTGGCCCGGAGCCAAATTGGTACGTCAGCGCCAACCGCACGCGCGTGCCCGGGCTCTCAAACTCGCTGCGCTCGTAATAGTCGTCGGTGGTGACTTCCGAGACTTGATCGGCGCTGTCGAAAATATCCTGCACGCTGAGAACACCAAAAAGACGCAAGGAGAGCCTGCGCCGCCAGGTAAAATTCGATACGACGAATTCGTTGATCTCTGACTGCAAGCCATGGCGCGGGCCTTGGAAGCGGACCTCGAACTGGTACTGATTGGCGCCGACGGCTTCCTGGTCTTCGTCGCGATAATCCAGTTGGGCGATGCCGTCATACTCCAATTCTTCGCGGCGGGTCAGCGCGCCATTGTTCAAGAAATCGAACGCGCGATTTAGAACGTTAGCGCTAAGCGAGTAGCGCCAGCGTTCACCGATTGGTCCACGCAGCAACGCCTGCAGGCCGCGCTGTTCGCTCTCGCCGGCATTTACCGTTGTGGTGACGATAACGCCGTCGCCATTCACGTCGGTGAAGCGCGAGACGATATCTTCGCTGATGCGATCGAAGAAGGTGACGCTAAAGCTTGAGCCGTCTCGTTGATAGACGAAGTTCGCTTCGTAAGCGTCGGTTGTCGTCGGTTCTAGGTTGGGATTGCCGGAGGTCGCGCGGTCGACGTCGTTGAACCGCAGCGCCGGATCGAGTTGTTCAAAACCTGGCCTTTGAATGCGGCTCGAATAGCTCAAATCGATATTGATGCGCGGCGTTAGCGCGTTGCGGATATGAAGGCTCGGAAACGCGCGAACGTCGGTGTCGTCGCTTTCAAGTCCGCCGGACAGAACCTCGCGGCGATAGCCTTCTACGCGCAAACCCGGCAGCCATGTCCACTCGCCGGTGTCGAACTGATAGGTCGCGTAAGCGGCCAGCGTTTGACCTGTGCCCTCAAGCCGCGATGCAAATGCGGGCGGCGCGGTCCCACTGATCGGCGTGAGGCTACTGTCGATTGTCTGATCTAGGCTATCGAATGAAGCGCCGATGGTTAGGAATTGTTCGGATGGCAACGGCTGCTCGATGTCGAGATCGCTGCTGAAGGTGTTGGATTCCTGTTCCGATAGCGTTGCGTAAGCGCTTGCTGGGCCACCGCCCGCCGGCGTGACCATAAATTGCGATCTGGATTCTCCAAGGAATTGGCCCAAGGCGGCATTGAATTTGATCAACTCACGCGGCGCCTCGCCACGTTGCTGGAAGTCGAACGTGAGCTGCGCGTTGTTAAATGTATTGTCCGACATCGATTGACTTGCCGAGACCGGACCCAACGCATCGGATAAATGCGACAATTGCCGCAGGCTGAAATTGTGCTCGCCGCCGTCGAGCGAAAGGCTGTAGCGCCTGCGTTCTGTTGGGCTGTAGGCTGCCCCCAATTGGCTGAGATACCAGCCTTCATATTCGAAATGGCGCAGACCTTCTTCCGTTGTGAGTGCGCCGCTCGGCGGCGTCTGGCGCTCGCGCAGGAGATCGTTGTCGCCTTTACCACCGTACATTCCAGTCTGGCCGCTGAATGACCACGCCCCAGACGAATAGCTTGGCGAGACGCCAAAGTGATAACCGCCGAGTGAATCCGCGCTTGTCTGGATGGAGCCGTTGAAGCCGGCGTCGAAGCGTCTGCGTGTGATGATGTTGATGATGCCGCCTGAAGCATCGGCGGCGTACTGCGCCGAGGGGTTAGTGATGACCTCGATGCGTTCGACGCTGCCGCCGGGAATGCCGCGCAACACTTGTTCAAGATTGTTGCTCGGCACGGGCCGGCCGTTGATTTGTATTTGGACGCCGTCAGCGCCGAGCAACGTGATCTCTCCGGACGGCGCCACGCTGACCGAGGGAATGCGGCCCAAAACGTCGAACATGTTAGTGCTTTGCGCGACTGGGTCGTCGCGCAAAGTGTATGTGCGCCGGTCGATGCGGACCTGATCGCCAGGTTCGGCGAGGACGATGATGTCGTCGCCGTCGTCAGCGGATTGCGATCCCGCAGCAGGCGCCGGCGTTGACGCTTGCTGTGCGTGCGCGACGCCGTTTGCAGAAAGCATCGCGAGCGACGCCGTCAACAGCCATGATTGGCGCTTGGACAAAACCATGCCCGCGCATTGACGGAATTTGCTAGCGCGAGCAATCGGACGGCCACCAACCGCCTGCAACGCGCGGCGGATGACAAGTTGCATATGAGACACATTCGCGTCACGAGCGTCGCTCGGATAGCGATCAGTCGCCGAAAATATCCATGAGATCGAACCCGCCACGGCGGCGGCGGGGTTGTCCGGTGCTTTGGTCATAACCGCCGCGTTCTCCGGATTCTCCACGCTCACCGTATTCACCGTGCTCGCCATAGCCCTGCTGCGGGCGTTGCTGCTGAGGCTGATATTGCTGCGGCGGCTGCTGCTGTGGCGGGTGCGAACGCCGGTACGCGTCCGGATCCTGATAAAATTGCGAGCGATCTTGCTCGAACGCGACGCGTTCGTCTTTCGCACCGGCAATGATCTTTTCAAGTTCTCCGCGATCCAGCCAAACGCCCCGGCAGCTTGGGCACATGTCGAACGCGACGTCGTTCCGTTTTACCTCTGACATCGAGGCGCTGCAGTTCGGGCACATCAAAAGCGGCATGGGTCCTCCTAACACTCCGGGCGATATAGGTACGCAGGCGAGGGCGGCAAACCTGCATAGCCCGCGACCGATTTTCGCAACTCAAGTTGAATTGCCCTAAGGTGCTGCGCGTGCGAATCGTGCGGGAACAATGACAAATCAAGTCTCTGAAGCGCTGAAGCGCGTGAAACCGTCCGCCACCATGGCGATGAGCGCAAAAGCGCGCGCGCTGAAGGCCGCGGGCCGCGATTGCATTGCGCTTTCGCAAGGCGAGCCCGATTTCGACACGCCTGAGAACATCAAGGAAGCCGCCATCCGCGCGATGCGCGAAGGCAAGACCAAATACACCGATGTCGACGGCATTCCCGAACTGAAAGATGCGATTTGCAGCAAGTTCAAGCGCGAGAACGGGCTCGACTACACGCGCGCGCAGATCAACGTATCGCCGGGCGGCAAGCCGGTGATTTTCAACGCCTGGATGGCGACGATCAATCCGGGCGACGAGGTGATCATCCCCGCGCCGTATTGGGTGAGCTATCCTGACATGGCGATCATGTGCGGTGGCACGCCTGTTTTCATCGATACGACCATCGAGAGCGGCTTCAAGATCCAGCCGGATGCACTGGCGAAGGCGATCACGCCGCACACGAAGTGGCTGCTGCTGAACTCGCCGTCGAACCCGTCGGGCGCCGCCTACACGCGCGAAGAGTTGAAGGCGATTGCGGCGGTGCTGGTCGACTACCCGCACGTGCTCATCCTCACCGATGACATGTACGAGCACCTGACCTACGGCGATTTCGAATTCACGACGATCGCGCAAGTAGAGCCGCGTCTCTACGAACGCACGCTGACCATGAATGGCGTGTCGAAAGCCTATTCGATGACGGGTTGGCGCATCGGCTACGCTGGCGGCCCGCAATGGCTGATCAGGGCGATGTCGAACGTCATGGGGCAGACGACGTCGAACCCATGCTCGATTTCGCAATGGGCGGCGGTCGAAGCGTTGAACGGCACGCAGGATTTCATTCCAAAGAATAAGCAGCTCTTCCAAGAGCGCCGCGACCTTGTTGTCTCGATGTTGAACCAGGCGCATGGCCTGAAGTGCCCGACGCCGGAGGGTGCGTTCTACGTCTATCCGTCCTGCGCAGCGCTGATTGGTAAGAAGACGCCTGGCGGCAAAGTCATCGACAACGACGAAGCCTTCGCGGTCGAGCTTTTGGAAGCAGAAGCTGTAGCGGTGGTGCATGGCGGTGCGTTCGGGCTCTCGCCGAACTTCCGTATCTCATACGCGACATCGAACCAGTGCCT
The DNA here is from genome assembly GCA_031379735.1 of Caulobacteraceae bacterium. Taxonomy (GTDB): domain Bacteria; phylum Pseudomonadota; class Alphaproteobacteria; order Caulobacterales; family Aquidulcibacteraceae; genus Vitreimonas. The sequence goes on from JANNFK010000017.1 coordinate 24,880, forward strand.
GGAGGACGCCTGCGCGCGCATTCAGCGCTTTTGCGCAAGCCTGACCTGACCGATTTGCGATGAGCAACCGGCGGCTCCCGGGAATGTGAATTGCGGCGCTTCTGGAACGGGCCTTCCCTCGTGCGTGCGAGGAGGAACGTTCATGAAGCATGCATTGCTTGCTGGCGCCGTTATCGCCGCCAGCATTTTCCCAACTGCCAACGCCATGGCCGGCGACGTCGGCCGCAGCGGGCCTATCGTGGTCTATGGCCGCGGTCCGGCTCAGGATTGCTACGTCGCCGCCATCAACGACCGTGCGGATAGGGAATCTATCGCGCTATGCGGTCTTGCCCTCAACCACGACTTTCTGAAGCGGGAAGATCGTGCCGCGACCTTGATCAACAGGGGCACGCTCTATCTGCGCCGTGGTCAGGACGCGCGCGCGCTTCATGATTTTGACAGCGCCGTTTCGCTCGCGCCGTCTCAGGCGGAGGCGCATGTTATGCGCGGCATCGCATTGGTTCAGCTTGAGCGCTATCCTGAGGCAATTGAAACGCTGACTTCGGCGCTGGCGATGAATCCAGATGGCGCGGCTCGCGCCTACTATTATCGCGGCGCGGCGCAGGAAGAGATCGGCAACGCCAGTTCTGCATACGCCGATTACCAGCGCGCCGCCGACCTCGCGCCGACTTGGGGTTCGCCGCGAACTGAGCTCGCGCGCTTTTCGGTGCGCTAGTTCTCCAACTTGAACGTCAGCCCGGCTTTCTCTTGTAGTCGTGCGATGAGCGCGTCGCCCATGGCGGCGGCTGGCGTCCAGATGCCGCCGGGCGTGGTTTGGCGGCTGGTGTCGTTCAGCGTGATGGCCGCTTCGGAGATCATCTTCGAAGTTGAGCCGTAGCCTGGATCCTTGTCGCCATAGACGCTGGCGCGGAGCGAGCGGCCATCGGCGGCCGTGCCGGCGTAAAGCACATCGTACATGCCGGTTTCGCGCGCTTCTTTGTTTGGACCCTCGCCTGGTTTCGGCAGTGCGAATTGCGTCAACAGCGTGCGGGTCGGCGCAAATCCAAGCAGCGCGCGTTGCATGTTCGATGCGCCCTGTGCGGACTTCGCGCGCTGGCGGCCTTTTGGTCCGCCGCCGGTCGCCATCATTTCGCTGTAGGTGAAATCGCGGCCGTACGGATACTTTGCCAGTGCGTTGGTGCGGTGGACATTCTTGGTATTGATCGACGCCATCACAAATGGCGCGGCCCAGGAATTGATGTCCGCGTCTTCGGTGACGACGTCGCCATCCGGTTGCGGCGCTAGGCGTTCGGGGGAGAGCAGGAAAGGGTCCGTCATGCGCGCCGCGAGCGACGGATCGCGCTTTACCGCGTCCAAAGTCGCCAACATCGAGGCCATGGTGCCGCCGGAGAACGTGCCCTTCATCTTGCGCACGCGGCCACGCACGTCGCGCAGTGGTTGACCAAAGCGCGCTTGCGCTTCGCGTTGCAAGAACCAGACGCCGCAATCGAACGGGATCGAGTCAAAACCACACGAGAATACAATACGCGCGCCGCTCTCCTTTGCGGTCTTCTCGTATTTCGCGATCATCGCCGCCATCCAGTTCGGCTCGCCGCAGAGATCGACATAGTCGGTCCCTGCCTTCGCACACGCGGCGAGCACGCCCTCGCCGTAGCGTTGGTAGGGTCCGACAGTGGTGATCACCACGCGCGCGCGATGCGCCAGCGCATCGAGTGCGTTGGAGTCGGCCGCGCCCGCTACGATGATCGGAAGCTTGTACGATGCGCCAATGTCGTTGCGGACAGTCTTGAGCTTTTCCTCGTCGCGTCCGGCGATCGCCCAGCGCAACTCGCCTTCCGCGCCGTAAACGCGCATCAGGTGCTCGGCCACCAGTTTGCCGGTGAAGCCCGTTGCGCCGTAAACAACGACGTCGAATTCCTGTGCGCTCATGGCCCGTCTCCGCTTCAGGCTCCCCGTACCACGTTGCTGCGCGGCAGGGGAGGCGCCCATCGTTTGCCGTTCGCGATCATCGCGCGTCGTGCTCTAGTGTGCGCGACTCATGCCGCCGCTCGCCATCGCCGCCGCCATCACTTCGGCCGTGATTCACGCGAGCTGGAATGCTGCGCTAAAGGGCGGCGTGGATCGGGTCACCGACTCCTTCTTGATCGCTGTGGGCGGTCTTGGCGCGGGCCTACTGATCATCTTGTTTCTCGGCGCGTTGCCCGAGGCGGCGTGGCCTTACGTTGCGCTCACCGTCCTCATCCATCTCGCCTATTGGTTTTGCCTCTTCAAAGGCTACGACGCCGGCGACATGAGCCATGTCTATACGCTGTCGCGCGGCATGGCGCCGATGCTCGTAGGGTTCGGCGCAGCGCTTACAGCCCATGAAGTGCCGCCGCCTCTGAAAATGCTTGGCATCGCGTTCGTCTCGCTTGGCGTGTTTACTGTCGGCGCCAGCCCAAATGCGCCGCTGCGCGCCACGCTTTGGGCAGGCGCGATCGGGCTTTGTATCGCGTCCTATTCGTTGGTGGACGCGCTCGGTTCACGCGCGGCCGGCAACGCCATTGTCTTTCTCGGGTGGTCGATGGTGCTGATGTCGGCGCCGATGGCGGCGTTCGCGTTCTGGCGGCGCGGCGTGAAGCGCTTGCTGAAGGACGCAGCTGTCGCACCTTGGCGCGGCATTGGCATCGGGATCATCAGCTTTGCCGGTTACGGCTTGGTGCTCTGGGCGCAAACCTTTGCGCCGATCGCGCAGGTGACGGCGCTGCGCGAAACCTCGGTCGTCTGGGGCGCTTTGATCGCGTTTCTCTTCCTGCACGAACGTCTGGGCGCGCGGCGCTGGCTCGGCGCCTCGATCGTCGCGCTCGGCGCTGGCTTGATTGCGTTCGCCTGAGTAAAGTCGCACCGATGGCCGATCTCCAGATCATTCGCATTGATGACGCCAAAGCGCTGGTGCGTGTTGGCGTGCCCGATCCCGAACGCGCGTCGCCGCAGGAAGTGCGCATCTGTGTGGCGTTAGCGATGGCCGACCCGCCCGCGTTTCCCGCCCAAGATCGCATCGGCGCCACTGTCGACTACGACCAGATCATTCAATTCATACGTGGTGATCTCGGCGAGCCGGCGCATCTCATCGAGACGCTTGCCGATCGTGTGGCCGGCCACTGCCTGTCGTTGTCGTCGCGCGCGGCGTGGGTTGAGGTGACGGTGAAGAAACCGAGTGTGCTCTCAGGCGATGGCTTGGTCGCTGTCACTATTCGCAGAGAACGGGAATGAGCCGCTGGCTGCTCATCACCGGTGCAAAGCGGCTCGGCGCCGAGATCGCGATGGCGGCGGCCGAACGGGGCTGGCGCGTAATCTTGCACCATAGCAGTTCAGGCGCGGAGGCTGAGCGTGTCGCGAGCGGAATTGTTGCACGCGGAGGTGAGGCGAAGACCATTCAGGCGGATTTTTCGGACGCCGAAGCCGCGTCGGCGCTCGTCGCGAGATGCGTTGATCTCGCGGGCGCGCCGATTGTTGGGCTCGTAAACTGCGCTGCGATTTTTGAGCATGATGTGGCGGCGACGTTCACATCGGACTCTCTGTTGCGTCATTTTGCAGTCAATGCGGTCGCGCCAATGTTATTGACGCAGGCGCTCGCAGCCCAAGCCGGTGGCGAGCAACGAGCGGTCGTGAACCTGCTCGACTACAAATTGGCAGCGCCATACCAAGATCACTTCGCCTACACGATCTCGAAATACGCACTGGCAGGCGCAACGGAGATGTTTGCGCGCGCCATGGCGCCGGGCATGCGCGTCAACGCCGTGGCGCCTGCCTATGCGTTGCCGTCACCTGGTCAGTCGCAGGACTTGTTTGAGGACCAGCACGCGCAAACGCCGCTGGGCTACGGCGTGACACCCAACGATGTCGCCGAGGCGGTGCTCTATTTGCTGAATGCGCCAGCTGTCACCGGACAAGTGATCTATGTGGACGCGGGTCAGCGCTTTCTTCCGCGCGATCGGGACTTTGCATTCTTCGCATCGTGACACGCGTCACATCGATATGGCTAAGGGCCTATTACCTTCCACTCATCGGATCGATGGACGGTTCGAAAGGAAGTGGAGCCAGCAAATGACCAAGTTTTACACCCTCATCGCCGCCTTGGCAGTTTTCGCGCCGTTCGCGTTCGTGACCATGAACCAAGCCGCTCAAATGGTTGCGTGATCAGGTCCTGACCTGAAAATCCCAGGCCGGAAACGGCGCAAGAAACCAGGCAGTGCCAACATGACAAGCCCAGGAATTTAGGGGCGCTGGTTCGACCAGCGCCCTTTTTCATGCGCTATTCGCGCCCTTAATTTATCGGTACGATTTCGTACCGATTGGCCGTCAGCCATGCTAAAGTTCCGTTATCCCTGGGTCTTACGGGCCTCCAGCGACTGAGAGCAGCGCGCGCTCCCGCCGCCGGGAGCAATCATGCCAAATTCCAACATCCCAGAACCGTTTGATGGATGGCGCACGCTCGGCTCGCTCGTTTTGCTTGCCTGGGCGGTTGGCTTCGCCGTGCTGCAGGCACACTGCGCGGCAGCTTAGATCGTAGGCGTTATTATACTTCACGCACCCTCGAGCTCTTAGTACGCAAGCGGACAAAGCCTAAAATTCCCCGGCGCCGGGACTACATTGAATTCTAGTGATGACTGAGCAGGAGCGCCTCATGGCCTTGTGCGTTCAGGCCCTGGAGGCCGCCCGCCCGTATGTCGTGGACGGGAGGCGACAGGACCAGTCGGCGCTTGCACTGGATCTGATTGACACGGCTCTGCGGGCAACAAAGGGCCAACCTGGTCTCCCCGCACCCCGGTCCTAGGTCGGAATAAAACTGGGACGCTAGTCTCAGGATAGCATCACCCAAGCCGCTCCGAGAGACACCAGCAGCACCGTTAAAACGGCTGCTGCTGCGTAAATGAGCGCCTGCTTCCCGGACATGATTACCCAACGGAAATGAACATCACTCGTTCCGGTTTCGTACGGTGGCGCACCGTCTATTTCCTGGGACGCTGTTAGGGTGGTTCCATCGCTGGGTCCTATGGCCGCCAGCGACTGAGAGTGAGTGTGCGCCCGCCGAGCGGAGCGTGCATGCCTCATGAAGAAAAAGCTTCAGCCCATATCCGACGTGATACGCGACCCTGCGGGCGTGGACGCCACCGGTGAGCGCTTCCAATCGTGCGCCACCTGCGGTCAGGTCTTTGACACCTCGCACGAGAGCCAGAGCTTCCATCACACGACTGAAGGGCCGCACGATCCGCTGCCCAAATAAACGAAAGCGGCCCTGGGGGGCCGCTTCCTGTAGTCATGCGCGCCAGCGGCGGGGGGGCTGAAAGGCGCGCACCAATCAACGTGGAAGGCGCGCTAGCGTTCCTTATTCGATAAAAATATCGGGCAGCTCCTCGAGGTTTGATCTTCGCGAAACAGACCCACACCAGCGGGCGAGGCGATGACCTCCCGCACTTGTGGCTGCACCAGGAAGCTACTTACAGACACGAACTGTCGCGGCTGGCATCTCGAACGGCTTCGGCGCGTGCCGTTCACGCTCGAACTTGTCGGCTTGTGGTTGTTTTGGACTGCGGGCGGCGCGCTCCAGTTCGTGCTGCTTGCAGCGCTGAGAAACTGGCTGTTTCGTCGCTCCATCCGCGAGGACGCTGAGAGCAGCACCTAAACCTCAGATACGCGAAAGCGGCCCTGGGCGGAGGGCCGCTTTCTGTAGTCCTGCGCGCCAGGCTGTGGGGCTTGAAAGGCGCGCGCCCATCAACGTGGAGCGCGCGCCCAGCGTTCCCTGAACTTGCAGTTAGGCGGAATCCTTGCGCCGAGCTTTAGCGCCAGGAGGAACGCCAACGCGAGCTAAGGGTTAATTCGCTAGCAATATATGCTTGCAAAGTCTTAACTGCTAGCATATATTGCTAGCGTGAACAGCAAGCAGAAGGCCACCTTAGAGGGGATCTTCAAGGACCCTGTTTCAGGGACGATCGTTTGGGCGGACGTAGAAAGTCTGCTGGCGGCCCTCGGCTGCTCGGTGAGGGAAGGCAAAGGATCGCGAGTGCGGTTTGCTAAGGGCGGCGTCATCGGCGCCTTTCACAGACCGCACCCAGGCAAAGAAGCGAAGCACTACCAGATACGGCATGTGCGGGACTTTTTGAGCCGAATTGGAGTTTCGAAGGACGCCTAGGAGTGAGTGAAAGTTAGAACGGAGTGGGTGTTATGAAAGCGGCTAAGTACAAGGACTTCTACGCTAGGTTTGATTTTGATGCGGATGATGAGGTGTTCGTTGGCCGTCTCGTCGGCATCCGTGACGTGGTTAGTTTTCACGCTGACACGGTAGAGGGACTAAAGACCGCATTTGTTGAGGCGGTCGATGATTACCTCGATGCATGCAAAGAAGCAGGCAAGACGCCTGAACGAGCTTACTCCGGTAAAATGATGTTTCGCGTTTCACCCGACCTTCATGCCAAGGCGGTGATTGCGGCTGATCTTGCAGGTGTAAGTTTGAACGAATGGGGCGAGCGCACTCTAAGCAAGGCACTTGAGCGCGAAGCTGCATAGGCCATCTAAGCCATCGTTCCAAATTTTGGATGGGACCACTGGGCGGGTCGGTCTGTTGTCCGCATCCGCGGGCTTCAACCCACTTGTAAGCCGCTGCTTCGTCGCGGAAGTGCTTGGCATCTAGAACGCTACCCATGTTGTGTTCTTGATATGTTCTATTTGTAGGACTATAGTCCCATGCATGAAATCCGATCCTCTGCATGGCCGGGGCGCTCGCACGAACGCGAGCGGCCGCTACGAGCGTTTTGCCCGCGAGGCCTTTGACGATGGCTGGGTCGGCGAGGAGGGCGCAAAGCCGTTCGAGACGATCGTCACACCTGAACTTGCCAAGACCATCATCTCCACCAATCAAAGCCCGGACATTTCATTCGATCAGTCGATCAATCCGTACCGGGGCTGCGAGCACGGCTGCATCTATTGTTACGCGCGCCCAAACCACGCCTACGTTGGTCTTTCGCCTGGTATCGACTTCGAGACCAAGCTCTTTGTCAAAGCCAACGCGGTTGAATTGCTGGAGCGTGAATTCGCGAAACCGAGCTACAAACCAAAAACAATCATGCTCGGCGGCGTCACCGATATTTATCAACCGATTGAGCGCGGTTACGGCATAACGCGCCGCCTTTTGGAAACGATGGAACGCTGGCGCCACCCTGTTGCGCTGATCACAAAATCGCAGCTGGTTGTGCGCGATATCGACATTCTCGCGCGCCTCGCCGAGCGCGGCCTCGCCAAGGCAGCCATCTCCGTCACATCCCTAGAGCGCCGCATCGCACGCACGATGGAACCGCGTGCCGCCGCTCCGCATCGTCGCGTCGAAGCAATCCGCATGCTGGCAGATGCCGGCGTGCCGGTGACAGTAATGGTCGCGCCGATCGTGCCCGCCATCAATGACAGCGAGATCGAAGCCATACTCGAGGCGTGCGCGAAGGCAGGCGCAAGCGCTGCCGGCTACGTCGTGCTGCGGCTGCCGCTCGAGATCAAAGACCTCTTCCAGGAATGGCTCTACGCGCACTTTCCGGACCGCGCGACGCGGGTGATGGCGCTCGTGCGCCAGATGCGGAATGGCCGCGACTATGATCCCGAATGGGGCAAGCGGCAAAAAGGCGAGGGGCCGTACGCCAAGCTTATCGGTGATCGGTTCGCGGCTGCGTGCCGGCGCTTTGGGTTGGATAGGCCAAGGTTGCCGCTCGACCACACGCAATTCCGACGTCCGCTGGACCTGGATGGCCAAGCGGACCTCTTCGCCTCGGAGTAGCGCGACGTCCGCCCGCAGTCTAAGACACCTCCAGGGGCAGGAGACGTACTATGCGCACAGAAGGCCAACGCCGTTCCGACAATTTCGAAGATCGCGGCCGCGGCAGTGGCGGCGGCGGCATGGGCGGCGGCGGTCTGCCGGGCGGCGTGCTGTTTGCGATCCTCCGGCGCATCGGCTTCCGCGGCATTCTGATAGCTGCTGTCGTGGGCGCCATCGTTTGGTTCGGCTTTCCGCAATTTCGGGCGCCGATCCTGCAATTGCTCGGTATCGGTGGCGGCGGCGCAGTCACCCAAGGCGAAGGCAGCGTATGCGAAAGCTCTGCAGATGCGACGCGGGCGTGCAGTTTTTCGCGTGAGATACTGGGCTCGACAGAAGATGTTTGGAGGGGCCAGTTCGAGCAGGGGCGCTTGCCTCGATATAACAATCAGCAGGTAGGCGCGTATCAGGACCCAACTCTCGTCGTCTATTCAGGCGGCGTCGCGACCGAAGGTTGCGGCAGCGCCAGCTCCGACGTTGGCCCGTTCTACTGCCCGGGTGACCGCAAACTCTACGTTGATCCAAGCTTCTTCGACGTGATGCAAAGCCGCCTGCGGGCGCCGGGCGATTTCGCCCAAGCCTACGTCATCGCCCACGAAGTCGGTCACCACGTGCAGAACCTCATCGGCGCCACGCAAGTACAGGTGCAAGGCGAGTCGCAAAACCAAACGTCGGTGCGCGTCGAGCTGCAGGCGGATTGCTTTGCCGGCGTCTGGGGCCATACCGCGCGCGCGACGCTCGCGATCGATGACGCTGATCTCCGCGAAGCGCTTAACGCCGCTCATGCCATCGGCGATGACACGCTAGGCCAAAGTAACGAGAGCCAGTTCACGCACGGCTCCAGCGCTCAGCGCATGACTTGGTTCCGCCGTGGCTTCGACAGCGGCGACGCACGCCAGTGCGACACGTTCAACGTGCCGGCGGGCCAGCTATGAGGCGCGTTCTCACTATAGCGGCGTTGGCGGCGGCGAGCGCCGTCGCCGCGCCGGCGTTTGCGCCTCACACCGCCGAGCACGAAAGTCACGGCAGCGCACATCACGCCATGATCAGCCCGGAGCGTGCGCTAGAGATTGCACGCGCTCAAGGTGCGCGAAATTGAACTCGATGACGGCAATTGGAAAATCGAAGGCCGCACCGAAAACGGGCGTGAGACCGAGGTCGAGATCGACGCGCATTCCGGCGCCGCAGTGAAGCGGGAGCTCTACTAGTTATGGCTCCCAATCGGCCGCCTGATCGATCAGGAATTGGCGGAACGCAGCGATGCGCTTCGAGCGTTTTAAGTCGCTCGGATAGATGAAATAGACCTCGAAGCTCGGGCCTTTCAGCTCGGGCAAAACCTTCACGAGGTTCGGATTTTCGCGCGCCATATAATCCGGCACGCTCGCAATCCCGAAGCCCGATTCAACCGCGCGCAACATGCCGTACACGTTGTTGATCTCTAAAAGTGGCGGGCGCGGCTTTGCATCTTCACGGCCGGCGCGCTGCGCCCAATCGAGCTCGCGCATCGGCGTCGGCACGCCCGCCTGGTAAGCGATGATGCGGTGCTCATCGAGGTCCTCGACCTTCTTCGGCGTGCCGTGGCGCTGCAGATATCCCGCCGATGCATAAAGGCTCACGCGCACGTCCAAGAGTTTGCGCTGGATGAGATCGGCGTGCGTCGCCGCCCAAAGCCGGATCGCGCATTCGGCTTCGAGCTTGAGCAAGTCGTACTCGCGGTCATCGAGCAGGATCTGCAGCCGTGTCTCAGGATAGGTGTCAGCGAACGCACCCAAACGCGGCGCAAGCCAAGTCGAGCCAAACGCAACAGGCGCGGTGACCTTGAGATCGCCGATGACCTTTTCGCGCGCATCTTTCAGCGTCGATTCGGCAATGACCGCAGCGCCCGCCATTTCGCGCGTGAACTCGCGCAGCGCCATGCCCGGACCAGTCAGCAACAGTCCGCGCGCGTGGCGCTGGAACAGGGGCACGCCCATGTCGCTTTCGAGCGCTGCGATTTGACGGCTGACGGAAGACTGGCTGACGCCGAGCTTTTCGGCGGCCGCGGTGAGGCTGCCGGTCTCGGCCGCGAAGTGGAAGGTTTTGAGCTTGTCCCAGTCCATGAAGGCCCCGCCGAAGCCTCCCGGCTGGCGGCTTCTTGGCTTGCAATATTGCATAGCTCCGCAAGGCGGTCGATAGGCAAGGGGCTGAACGCGAAGGATTTTCGGCAACCCTTCAGGCCCAAACAATAAGGCCTTGCCGCGTCATCGGCTTTCGTCTTACTGTATACAGTATGCAGTTACTCGAAGTCGAACGAGGCAATATCAGTGAAGCCGCGGCGGATGCTGTCCGCGCCATGATCGTCGATGGCCGCTTGAGCGCGGGCGACCGCATCAACGAAGTGCATCTGGCGCAGCAACTCGGTGTTAGCCGCACGCCATTGCGCGAAGCGTTGAGTGGTTTGGTCGCTGAAGGCGCACTGATCGCGCGGCCGCGTTTGGGCTATTTCGTGCGGCCGCTGACGCTCGAAGAGTTCGAGCAAATCTACGACATTCGCCCGCTGCTGGATCCGGAAGCGCTGCGCCTCGCCGGCGTTCCAGGCGCCAAGCGCATCGCCCGCTTGGAAAAGCTCAATGCTGATCTTGCGAGCGCCAAGGGATTGCGCGCCATCGAGATCGATGACGCTTGGCATCTGGAATTGATCGCCGACTGCCCGAACAAAGTTCTGATCGATCTGATTGAGAACATGATCGTCCGCACGCGGCGGTATGAATTGGCGCTGATGCGCGAGCAAACGAATGTTGGCGTCGCCACGCAAGACCATGAGCGGATCATGGCGGCTCTGAAAGCGGGCGATCTCAGGAAGGCCTGCGCTGCGCTCAAACAAAACATGCAAAGCGGCCGCGAGCCGATCGTGACGTGGCTGAAGCAGCGCGTCGCGCGAAAGGAGACCTAATCGTGAAGTGGATGCAAGTGGCGGCGCTGAGCTTAGCGCTACTGGTCCAACCTGCCGCCGCGCAGGTGGCGGACGCCGGGCTTGAGGGCCTCTGGGTCATCGAGCGGCCCTATATGCCGACTCTGCGCGGTGACCTCAGCATCCGCCGCAATGGCTATCTGTGGACCGCCGACATTGGCGGCCAGCACACAGAAGCACGCGCCGAAGCTGGAGTCGTGCGCCTCAGCTTCGCTAACCATGGCTCATTCCGAGGCGCGCTTACGCGCTCTGGCGCCCTCAGCGGCGTCTGGATCCAGCCGAACAGCGATGCCGAAGATCGCGATGACAACACCGCTACTTCACAATCGTTTGCCGCGCCGCTCACGCTTCAACGCAATGGCCACAATGCCTGGCGCGCGACTGTGCGTCCGCTCGACGGTCGCTTCACACTCTATCTCCGCATATTTCGTGACTCCGAAGGCAAACTCATCGCTGCGTTCCGCAATCACGAAATCAACTCGCGCGGCGGCGCTTCGCAATTTCAACTTAGCGAAGAAGGTGACGCACTGACGTTCCTCGTGCGCCAGGATAACGGCCAAGAAATTCGCCACACCGCCACGCGCCTGCGCGATCCAGATCGCATCCGCGTCTTCTGGCCCGACGTCGGCAGTGATCTCGATCTCCATCGCGCCAACGATCGGGAGGCGCGCCTCTACACGCCGCGCCCAGCGGGTGAGCCACCATACGTCTATCGCCGCCCGGAACAGCTGCGTGACGGCTGGCGCACCGCACGCGCGCAAAGCGTCGGCATTGATGAAGCGGCGCTGATAACGATGGTGCAGAGCATGATCGACGCCGATCCGGCAGCGCGACGGCCGAACCTCATCCACTCCGCGTTGGTCGCCCATCGCGGCCGTCTCGTGCTCGAAGAATATTTCCACGGCTACACCCGCGAGACGCCGCACGACATTCGCTCGGCGGGCAAGACCTTCGCCTCGATCATGCTCGGCGCCGCAATGGAAAGCGGAGCACCAATCACGCCGGAGACGAACGTCTATGAGCTAATGGCGGGCCTTGGACCCTTTGAAAATCCTGATCCCCGCAAAGCCAGCATCACCATGGCGCATTTGCTGACGCATACGGCGGGCCTCGCGTGCAACGACAACGACGAAAACTCGCCCGGCAACGAAGGCCGCCTCTGGTCGCAAAGCAATCCAAATTTTTGGCAATACACGCTGAACCTGCCGCAGGGATATGAACCGGGCGAGCGCTACGCTTATTGCTCCGCCAATCTCAATCTCGTCGGCGGCGCGCTCAATGCGGCCACGCACGAGTCCTTGCCTGAGCTCTTCGATCGCACCATCGCGCGACCGCTGCAATTCGGGCCGTATTATTGGAACGTGATGCCGAATGGAGAGGGCTATCTCGGCGGCGGCGCTTACATTCGCCCTCGCGATTTGTTGAAGGTTGGCCAAACCTATCTCGACGGCGGCGTCTGGCGCGGCCGCCGCATCGTCAGCAGCGAATGGGTCGAGCGCTCAACATCGCCGCGCATCGAAATTTCGCCGGCGACGACTGGCTTGAGCGAGGAGGAGTTTCAAAACTTCTATTCGCTGGGCGTCGATGGCTATGCGTGGCATCGCTACGGCGTCCATGTCGGCGATCGCGTCGTCGAGGAGTTCGAAGCCAACGGCAATGGCGGCCAATTTCTGATCGTCGTCCCTGAATACGATCTCGTCGTCGTCTTTACCGGCGCGAACTACATGCAAGGCGGAATCTGGACACGCTGGCGCGATCAATTCGTTGGCGGTGTGATCATTCCTGCGATGGCTAACTAAGCCGCAGCGCCAGCCTTCGCGCGTGCGTGATCGAGTTCGAGGTTCGAGAGGTACTTTTCGGCCTCAAGCGCCGCCATGCAACCAAGTCCCGCCGCAGTCACAGCCTGGCGATAGGTGTCGTCGGCCACGTCGCCCGCCGCGTACACGCCCGGAATGTTGGTCTCGGTCGTGCCCGGTTTTACGACGATGTAGCCGTTGTCCTTCATCTCGACTTGGCCCTTGAAGAGCTCCGTCGCAGGCGAGTGACCGATGGCGACGAACACGCCGTCGAGTTTCCGCTCCTCGCGCGCGCCGGTCTTCACGTTTTTGATCACGATGCCGGTGACGCCCTTTGGATCTTCCGTGCCTTCGATCTCTTCGAGCGCGCTATCCCAGACCACTTCGATACTCGGATGATTGAACAGGCGCTCTTGCAGCACCTTCTCGGCTTTCAGCGAGTCACGGCGGTGTATGAGCGTTACCTTGCTGGCCAGGTGCGCGAGATAGAGCGCTTCTTCAACAGCGCTATTGCCGCCGCCAATCACCGCGACTTCCTTGCCGCGATAGAAGAAACCGTCGCACGTCGCGCAGGCGCTGACGCCGAAGCCTTGGAATTTGTGCTCGGTCTCGAGCCCTAACCACTTCGCCTGCGCGCCGGTGGCGATGATCAGTGCGTCGGCAAGATAGATTTGCCCGCTATCGCCGGTGAGCTTGAATGGCCGCTGATCAAGCTCTGCTTTGACGATGATGTCGTCCACGAGATCGGCGCCGACGTGCTTTGCTTGTGCGCGCATCTGCTCCATGAGCCACGGGCCCTGGATGGTGTCGGCGAAGCCCGGGTCGTTTTCGACGTCGGTTGTGATCGTCAGCTGACCGCCTGGTTGCAGGCCCGCAATGAGCATCGGTTTGCGCAGCGCTCGCGCCGCGTAGATGGCGGCCGTGTAACCGGCAGGGCCGGAGCCGATGATGACGATGGGAGCGTGGCGGGCGGGGTTTGAGGTCATGTCGGGCTCATGCAGAGATTCGATGTTCCCCAATATGGCGATGGCGCCGTGCCTCTGGAAGCGCCGCAAGCGCATGAGAGCCCGGCGCCAAACTGTGCTGCTGAACACCAGAATTGCGCCGCGCTATTCTCCACAGGTATGGTGCCCGCCGGGGATAGGTTTGGACAGGTAGCCGGGGCTCACTGAGTTTTGCGGAAAATTTTGGTCGTCGAGGATGACGCGCTGATCGCCATGGAACTTGGCGAGCGGCTTAGCGACATGGGCTATGCCGTGCTTGGCCCTGCGCACTCCCTCGCGGAGGCGGAGGCCCTTCTTGCGGGCGAAACGCCAGACGGCGCGCTGCTTGATGCGAGCCTCGGCGGTGGCGTGTCGAGCGTGCCCCTCGGCATGACGCTCCACGCCAAGGGTGTTCGCGTGGCCTTCTGCACCGGCTATGACCGCGTAAAGGATGCGCCGCCCGAACTGGCCGGCGCTCCGGTGATGACAAAGCCGGTGAGCGACGCCGAACTCAAGGCCGGCCTCGACCGACTGTTCTCCTAAAAGGCCTTTGCGAGCTGCGACGGACTTGCTTGCGGGTTTTATATTTCGATGATACTGGAAATATCGAAATGAAGAACCCTAAAGCTGTCGCAGCACTCGGCGCACTCGCCAACCAACACCGGCTCGCGGTGTTTCGGTTGCTTGTTCAGGCTGGGCCGGAAGGCAAACCTGCAGGCGCCATCGCCGACGCAGTTGGCCTGCCGGGGTCATCGCTCTCGTTTCATTTGGCTCATCTCACCCGCGCCGGCTTGATCGAGCAACGGCGCGAGAGCCGTTCGCTCATCTACTCTGCCGACTTCGCCGCCATGAATGGCCTCGTCGGCTTCCTGACTGAAAACTGTTGCGGCGGCGCTTCGTGCGCTGCGCCAGCAACGCCTGCGAAGCAAAGGAGCGCATCATGAAGCGTTTGCATGTCCATGTTGGGGTGAACGATCTCGAACAATCGATTGGATTCTACGCGGCGCTGTTCGCCGCCGAACCGACGGTGCGGAAAAGCGACTACGCGAAATGGATGCTTGATGATCCGCGTGTGAACTTCGCGATTTCGACGCGTCCAGAAGCCGGCGGCGTGCGCCACCTCGGCATTCAAGTCGAAAACGCTGATGAGCTGCAAGAAGTCTATGCGCGCCTGGAGAAGGCCGACGGGCCGACGCTCGAAGAGGGCGCGACCACATGCTGCTACGCAAAATCCGAAAAGACTTGGATCAACGATCCGCAAGGCATTGCTTGGGAGACGTTCCTCACCACCGGTGAAAGCACGACCTATGGCGGCGGCGTTGAAGGCGCTGCCCCTGAATCGCACGCCGCGACTAAGCCGGCGCCTTGCTGTGGCTCCCGCGAGATGGAGCGCGCGGTATGAACGGCCAGGTCACGCATCGCCCTTACAATGTGCTCTTCCTCTGCACCGGCAATTCCGCACGCTCGATCATGGCGGAGGCCATTCTCTCGCGCTGGGGAACAGGAAAGTTCGTTGCGTATTCCGCAGGCTCGCAGCCTAAGGGGAACGTGCATCCCGAAGCTTTGGCGCTGTTGACGCGCCTGAACTTCAAAACGGATGATTTCCGCTCCAAGAGTTGGGATGAGTTCGCGCAGGCCGGTGCGCCAGCTTTGGATTTTGTCTTCACTGTTTGCGACAACGCGGCAGGTGAAGTCTGCCCGATCTGGCCCGGCCAGCCGATGACAGCGCACTGGGGCGTGCCTGATCCGGCTGCCGTCGAAGGTTCTGCCGTGGACATTGCTCGCGCCTTTGCGGAGGCCTACGGGCGCCTCAACAACCGAATCTCAGTCTTCGTGTCGCTGCCGTTCGAAGGGCTTGATCGCCTGTCGTTGCAGAAGCGGTTGAACGCTATCGCCAAAACCCCGGACGGACCGGCTCGCGACAAATGAGTTTCGATCTCGCGCGGCGCGGAGCTGCGGAATTTGCCGGCTCTGCCGTGCTGGCGGCAACCGTGATCGGCTCAGGCGTAATGGGCGAAAGACTCGCTGACGGCAATGCAGCGATCGCTTTGCTTGGCAACACGCTGGCGACGGCCGCGATGCTTTACGTGCTCGTCACCGCGCTTGGACCGATATCCGGCGCGCACTTCAATCCAGCGGTGACATTCTCCGCCGTTTTGCGCCGCACGATAACGTTTGGTGATGCCGCGCTCTATGCATGCCTGCAAATCGCAGGCTGCGTCGCGGGCGCGTTGCTGGCGCACGCTATGTTTGAACTGCCGCTCGCACAGATCGGCACGAACGATCGCGCGGGCGTGTCGCAGTGGCTCTCGGAAGGGGGGGCGACGTTTGCGCTGGTGGCCGCCATTCTGCTGGTGTCGCGCTTCAAGGCGGAGTCCGTGGCGCTCGCTGTCGCGTTCACCATCGCGGCTGGCTATTGGTGGACGGCGTCGACGTCTTTCGCCAATCCGGCCATAACCATTGCTCGGAGCTTGACTGACACGTTTGCCGGCATTCGTCCGCAGGACGCTCCAGGCTTCATTGTCGCGCAGTTTATTGGCGCAGCGCTCGCAACATTCGCGTGTTCGTGGCTCTACCGCACCCGCGCCGCCCACGCCGTAAGCACGGCTGCGGCCGCGCGATCTGTTTCCAACAACGGTGGATAGGACCACATCTCAAGCCTGCCTTTGAACGGCCGCGCACATCCGCGGCGCGCCAGGCTCTGATGGAATTTCGTCAATTTGCCCGCGCTGCCGTCAACGTCGAGAATGTGCACTGGCTTGCCTGTGGCGGCGGCTTCCGTCGCCATGTTCACGCTGTCGGCGGTGACAAAGATGTGGTCGGCGGCGCCGAGGATCGCGGGGTACGGGTTCGCGCCTTCGTCTTCGTAGAAAACCGCGCAATGTGGCGCGAGCCAGGTGCGGAACTGCGTGCGCGCGGCTCGTCCGGTGCGGCGCGAGAGTGTCACCATTAACGAGCCGCCAGTTTCACGCTGCACGGCGGTGAGCGAATCCGAAATTTCCCTGGCGCGCTGCGCTGAGATGTTCTGCCGCTTGGATTTACCGCCAATGAGAACGGCGAAGCGCGGTGACGGCAAATCTTCCAAATTGGCCGATTGATACTGCAAAACCGCATCATCCAACCGTTCCGGTGTGATGCGATTGCACGCGCCGACGATCGGCAGCACGTTTTGGCCTTCAAGGCCATCATGCAGCGGCGGGATGACAACATCGAACTCGCGCGGGTTCACGCGTGGGTCTTGCAGCTGCACCACGAACGTCTTGGCGTTCGACCAAGCTCGCATGCCAAGTGCAAACGGGATGGAAGCGCGTCCGCAGCCGATGAAGATGTCCGGCCATGGCGCTGCGATCGGATCGGACTCGATCGTCATCGATTGCGTGGCGGCAGGTACGAACCCAGGCGGCAGCCAGCTCCACGGCGTACGCAATTGCACGCGCTTGGTGGTCAGCGAGATAGGTGCGCGCCGCGCAATTGCTTCGGCCAGCCCAAGCGCTTGCGCTTCGACGCCGGCGCGCCCGTCCGTCACAATCCAGACGTTCAGAGGCTCGGCGGGCTGATAGCCGGCGCTGCGCATTCAGCCCCCGTCCGCCTCGGTTGTCAGAGGTATTTCACTTTGACGATTTCGTATGACTTCGGACCGCCCGGCGCCATGACCTCGACGACGTCGCCTTCTTCCTTGCCGATCAGCGCGCGCGCGATCGGGGAGGTGATGGAGATCTTGCCGCCCTTCACGTCGGACTCGTCTTCGCCGACGATCTTGTATTTGGCTTTCGTGCCGGAATCCTCGTCGAGGAGGTTTACGGTCGCGCCGAATTTCACCTGTTTGCCCGAAAGCTTCGAGATATCGATGATTTGAGCCCGGGCAATCTTGTCCTCAATTTCGGCCACGCGGCCTTCGATGAAGGACTGGCGCTCCTTCGCCGCGTGGTATTCCGCGTTCTCTGAGAGGTCGCCGTGGGCGCGCGCCTCCGCGATCGCCTGGATTACCGCTGGGCGTTCGATTGACTTGAGACGCTTTAGCTCTGCGTCGAGGGCGGTGTAACCCTCGGCGGTCATTGGTATTTTTTCCATGGGGATGTGTAAAAGTCCGTCTAGGAAATGAAAATCTGTGTCCGATCCGGCCCGGCGTCAAGCATAGGCTTGAAGGGCCCGAACGCCTAGTGGCGCCCCCGATTTGAGCAAACGAATGGCCTGGATGGCCGCCCGGGCGCCGGACACAGTCGTATAATAGGGAATGTTTTGCACCAGTGCAGTGCGACGGATCGAATAGCTGTCCCGATAGGATTGGGCGCCTTCGGTGGTGTTGAACACCAGCTGCACCTCGCCATTCTTCATGGCGTCGACAACGTGGGGCCGGCCCTCGGCCACCTTGTTGACCTTCTGAATGGCCAGGCCCTGCTTGATGAGGTAGTCGGCGGTGCCGCCAGTCGCCATCACTTTGAAACCCAACTCGATCAAATCCTTTGCTGCGGGCGCCATCGACGGCTTGTCGGCGTTCTTGACCGAGATGAAGCAGCAGCCTTCGACCGGCAGATCGATGCCCGAGGCGATTTGGCTCTTCGCGAAGGCCGCGACGAAGTTCTCATCCAGCCCCATGACCTCGCCGGTCGAACGCATTTCCGGACCAAGCACCGGATCGACGCCCGGGAAGCGCGCGAACGGGAACACAGCTTCCTTCACCGCGACGTGCTTTTTCGATGGGCGATCGAGCTTTAGGTCTTTCAGCTTCACCCCGGCCATGACCTTCGCCGCGGCGGCGGCAATCGGGCGATTGATCGCTTTCGCTACGAACGGCGCCGTGCGTGAGGCGCGTGGGTTGGCTTCGAGGATGAAGATTTCGTCGTCCTTCACCGCGAACTGAATGTTGATGAGGCCGCGCACGTCGAGCGCCAGCGCCAGCTTCTTGGTTTGCGCTTCGATCTCGTCGACGATCTTCTTCGATAGTGAGTAGGGCGGAAGCGCGCAGGCGCTGTCGCCCGAGTGTACGCCCGCTTCCTCGATGTGCTCCATGACGCCGGCGACGAACACGTCTTCACCGTCGCAGATCGCATCGACATCGACTTCAATCGCATCGCGTAAATACCGGTCGACCAACAGCGGCTTCTTGTCGGAAACTGCGAGCTCCGACGGGCCGCCCAGCGCGCGGGTAATGCGCGTCACGTATTCTTCCAACTCGCCTTCGCTGTGCACGATCTGCATGGCGAGGCCGCCGAGCACATAAGACGGCCGCAACATCACCGGATAGCCAATCTTGGCGGCGCCAGCGCGCGCCGCATCGAGCGACGGGGCAATGGTGTTGTCCGGCTGTTTCAGACCAATCTTGCGCAGGAGCGCTTGGAAGCGGTCACGATCTTCCGCCAAGTCGATCGCATCGACGCTGGTGCCAAGGATCGGCGCACCCTCGTCCGCCAGCGGCTGGGCCAGCTTCAACGGCGTTTGGCCGCCGAACTGTACGATCAGCCCTTGTACTGTCCCACGCGACTTTTCCGTCTCAACGATCTCGAGCACGTCTTCTGTCGTCAGCGGTTCGAAGTACAGGCGGTCGGAGGTGTCGTAATCCGTCGACACTGTTTCCGGGTTGCAATTGACCATGATCGACTCGACGCCGATCTCCGCGCACGCGAATGCGGCGTGGCAGCAGCAATAGTCGAACTCAATGCCTTGGCCGATCCGGTTCGGGCCGCCGCCGAGAATGATGATCTTGTTGCGATCGGAGGGATCAGCTTCGCATTCCGCTTGCTCTTGGCCGTACTGCGGAAATTCGTAGGTTGAATACATGTATGGCGTCGTCGCGCGGAATTCTGCGGCGCAGCTATCGATGCGTTTGAATTGTGGGCGCACGCCAAGTTTGCGCCGCGCCGCGCGCACTTCGCGTTCGCCGTGTCCAGTGAGCTTCGCCAAGCGTGCGTCGGAGAAGCCTTGCGCCTTCAAAGCGCGGAACGTCACCGCATCCTTCGGCAGTCCGTCGGCGCGAATTTCGGCTTCTTTTGTGATGATTTCAGCGATCTGCCGCACGAACCAAGGATCGTAGTGCGACGCCGCGCAAATCTCTTCGACACTCAATCCTCGCCGCAACGCTTCCGCGCACACCAGCAACCGGTCGGCCTTCGGCGTCACCAACCGCGCACGCACAGCGGCGCGGCCCTGATCTTCGTCCGAAGCGCCTTCGATTTGGATTTCGTCAAAACCAGTCAGACCCGTATCCAGCGATCGCAGCGCCTTTTGTAGTGATTCCTGGAACGTTCGCCCAATAGCCATCGCTTCGCCGACCGACTTCATCGAGGTCGTCAGCGTCGTGTCCGAACCTTGGAAGCGCTCAAATGCAAAGCGTGGAATTTTGGTGACGACGTAGTCGATCGTCGGTTCGAAGCTCGCGGGCATCGCGCCGCCAGTGATGTCGTTGGCGATTTCGTCCAGCGTGTAGCCAATTGCGCATTTGGCCGCGACCTTGGCGATCGGGAAGCCGGTGGCTTTCGATGCCAGCGCCGACGAGCGGGACACGCGCGGGTTCATCTCGATCACCACGAGCCGGCCATCCGCAGGGTTGACCGCGAACTGCACATTCGACCCGCCGGTCTCGACGCCGATCTCGCGCAGCACCGCGATCGAGGCGTTGCGCATGATCTGGTATTCCTTGTCGGTCAGCGTCAGTGCCGGCGCGACCGTGATCGAATCGCCGGTGTGCACGCCCATCGGATCGATGTTCTCGATCGAGCAGATGATGATGCAATTGTCCGCGTTGTCGCGGACGACTTCCATCTCGTATTCCTTCCAGCCGATGATGCTTTCTTCGACCAGCACTTCGGTG
>JANNFK010000073.1:0-11007 GCA_031379735.1 Caulobacteraceae bacterium
TCAAGCGATGGCGGTCGTCCGGTTGAACGCCTCGCCCGACTTCAGCATCGCGTGCATGATGACGGCGAGCT
Source organism: Caulobacteraceae bacterium (assembly GCA_031379735.1). GTDB lineage: Bacteria > Pseudomonadota > Alphaproteobacteria > Caulobacterales > Aquidulcibacteraceae > Vitreimonas. The sequence continues at coordinate 72 of JANNFK010000073.1, forward strand.
TACGGGCGACAGCGACGGCTGCGCGCTTGAACCCGATCTTTTCCCGTAGCCTGAGACCCCAGGCGCGCAGGTCGCTTTCGGCGCGGACGCGGGTCATGATCACGGTTGCAGCCTCGTATAAAAGCCCCCTCAAATGAGCATCGCCCCGGCGAGAGATGTGCCCATCATAATCAATCTCGCCGGACTGGTAACGGCGCGTGGTCAAGCCGAGCCATGCGCCGACCGAACGGGATTTCTTGAAATTCGCGGGATCCTCGATAGCAGTTGCGAACGACGTCGCCGTGACCGCGCCGACCCCCGGGATCGACATGAGGAGCCGGCATGTCTCGCTGCGCCGAGCGTTGGAGATGAGCTGGCGCCCGAGTTCGGCGGCGCGAGTGCGCATGCTCCGCCATGCGTCGAGCATGGGCAATATGATTTGCCCCAGATCGTCGTGGCCAGCGAGTAGACGTTTCACATGCTCTTCGAACTTTCCTCCCGCGCTGCGGGGAACCACCAACCCAAACGTCTTCATCAGCCCACGAATCTGGTTCGACAGCTCAGTGGTGATCCTAACCAGCTTGGCGCGTGCCGCGATCAGCGTGCGTGTCAACATGCTGTCGAAGCCCTTCACCCGCACCTCGCGGAAAAAGCCGACCTCGGCGAGATGCGCCAGGCCATCGGCATCGTTCGCGTCGGTTTTGTTCGGCGCCATGTCGAGCGCGGCCTTCGCGTGTCGTGCGTCGATGCAGATCGCCGGCGCCCCTTCCGCGGTCAGGCCATGGTAGAACCACACTGACAAAGGGCCGGTCTCGAACACGACTCTCTCGGCGTCAGGCGCGCGTTCGCGGATCACTTCGGCGATCAACTTAGGATCGGATCGACACTTGCCGCGCCAGACCCGCTTGCCATCGCGCCGAATTGAGATCGCAGTCTCTTTCAATGACACGTCAAGTCCAATATACTCAGCCATGGTTGTTCTCCATTCGATGATTGGGCCCGGCGTCCAGTCGAGAGCCCGTTCTTCCATCTTATCGGGGAACAACCGCCCGTCCTTCGGGCCTGGCTATTTTTGCGCCCGGCCCAGGTGACCGCTCCGCGATTACCCCATGTGTGAAAACTCATCGACGGCGGGTCGGTGAGCAATGTTCATGCGCAAAACAACGCGATGACGGCTCAACGAGATCAAGTCTTCGCACCAGTTGTCGTTGTGTAGATCAAGCTTCTATCCGTTTTCGCAAAGGATGCGTTTTTACACAGCCTCGGCCCAAAGCCGCCGTCCGCATCCAACTCCCCGAGCGGGCGCATCATTGTCAGGCGTTTGCTCACTGCCCCCACAGATGAGGCGTGACGGCTCGGTTCAATACAGAGATGGTGGCGAGTTCGAATTGGCTGACCGTGACGAAAACTGGCTCGTCGAAGCCCCCGGCGACATTGACCGCATAGAAGCTTGCCTCACCGGCGTGGCGTTCGCTCCTCACCGCCACGACACGTATACTATCGGCGTAACGTTGAGCGGGATTCAAAGTTTCACTTATCGCGGCGCGGAAAGGTCCTCCTATCCGGGTCAGATGGTGATCCTGCACCCCGACGAACAACATGATGGCCGCGCCGGCGACGATGGATCCTTGCGCTATCGTGCGGCCTACATCGCGCCCGGCGACATTCAAGGCGTGCTGAACGGACATGCGCTACCGTTCGTTGAAGGCGGTGTTTCGATTGACGCCCGCCTGCATCGCGCAGTCGCGGCTTTACTACAGGACTACGAGCGACCGCTTACGATGCTTGAGTACCAAGACGCGCTCTACGACTTGGCGCTTGCGTTGCAGGAAGCGGCTGGCTCCGTTGTCGCCATCAAGCGCGCCAATTGTGAAGCCGCCGCCTGCGCGCGCGACTATATAGAGGCCAATCTCACGAGCGGGTTCTCACTTGAAGAGTTGGAACGCGTGACGGGCCATTGCCGCTGGCAATTGTCGCGAGATTTTCGAGCCATGTTCGGCACCAGTCCGTACAGATATCTGACCCTGCGACGACTAGGCCAAGCGCGACGCATGATGCGCGTCGGCGGCGCAATCGCCGACGTTGCCCAAGATTGCGGTTTTTCGGATCAGAGCCATTTCGGGCGCATGTTCAAGCAGGCGTATGGGTTGACACCAAAGGCTTGGCTTAGGGCGGTGCAACGCCCGCACGATCATTCTAGAACGATCTAGTTCGCTGGCGCACTAAGGCGCGATGAAACCAACATCGCTATTCTCACCGGAACCCGCGAAGGGTTGGCTTCCCTGGGGGGCGCTGGCGCCGTTCCTCTTGATCCTGTTTGTGGCCGCGCCGGTGATCTTGACCGACGATCCGTTCGAGCGTTGGGGCCTCATAACGGATAGAGGCGATCCGATTGGCCCGTACGGCCTCTACGTATTCCTATTGATTCCGTTTGCGATGACCGGCGCGTTGGTTCTCGCATGGGTGCTCTTTATCGAACGCCGTCCGCTCAGAACCATCGGCCTCACGCCAAATGTTGGAGCAGCAGCGTTTTTGCGCGGACTCGCCATCGGCGGCGCGACCATCGCGACTGTTGTCGCCGCCATCTGGGCGGCAGGCGGATATCAAGCGGACGGCTTCGCGAAAGCATTCGCCGCGCCGCGCGAATTGATGAGCATCGGCATCCTGTTGCTATGCTTTGTGGTTCAAGCCAGCGTCGAGGAGATCATATTTCGCGGTTGGCTGCTTTCCGTGCTCGCGCGCAAATTCAATGTCGCAATCGCCGTCACGCTGACGTGTGTTGTATTTACCCTGCTGCATTACGGGCCAAACCAACAATTGCTGGTCATGGCCGCTTCGTTCCTATTTTCAGCCTTTGCGTGCTGCTGGGCGCTCAAAGCGCGCAACATCTGGGGTGTCATGGGGTGGCACGCGGGGTGGAATTGGTTGCTGGCGACGGGCTTCGAGCTGCCGGTCACCGGAATTGATGCTGGCGTGTCGGCGCTCCTGGTGAAGCTCGTTCCGCACGGGGCCGACATCGTCACCGGCGGCACGGAAGGACCAGAGGGCAGCCTGATTTGCCAGATCTTCTTCGCTGGCGCGATTGCAACGCTTTTCTGGCGTCTACGGAAGGTCGCCAGCCAAGCGCAGAACGGCTCAGACCCGGTTTGAAAGTAGGGACCGCTGCCGGCGATGGCGCGCCGTTGCAACAGATAGGGCGGCAGCGCTGATCGGTTTGCGACCGAGTGACATGTCATCGGGCGATCCGCTCCAACTCAACCCGCTTTCCTTCGCGCGTTCTCCCGCGTAGTTTAAAGGCGGAGGAGGGGCGCCCGTGAGATCCATGCGCATTAGCGTGTTCGCTTGGCTCAACGTCGTCGTAGTGATCGTGTGCCTGAGTGTCACGCTTGTCGCGCAACCCGCGCTCGCGGTGAATGATTGCTCCGACGCGAGCTACGTTCAGGCATTCGACGCGCGTCTTGGCGGCGGCGCCTGCGAGGAAGTTGCCCGCATCCCCATTCCGTTCCGCGGCGGCAGAGCCGTTATGCGCGTTTTGCGTACGCCCGATGTGGTGATGGACGCGCGGACCAACGCGTTGATCGGCTGGCTCCGCGATGTCGCCGGCCGCACCGGCGAGTCTATGAACGCCATGGGCGGCCTCGAGCTCGACGACGTCTCGATTCTCATGACAGGGTTCTCGCGTCCTAGCGACGGCGCGGACGCTATGGCCATGGCAATATGGCCCAATCCGGCCTATTCCGGGCAATGCCTGATCCCGATGTTCTTAGGCGATTTTGACGAGGGCGCCGAACAGTTCGAGTTCTACATCGCCCACGAGATTTTCCACTGCATCCAGTTCAAGACCTGGGACTACGGCCCCGCCACCGCTGGTGCATATTGGTGGGCGGAAGGGTCGGCCGAATATTTCGCTGCATTGACGATCCCCGAGGCTGACGGACCCCGCGACAGCATTGAGCATTTCGACGAGCGCTCTTCGGACCAATCGCTGCTTTCGATGTCATATGAAAACGTGGTTCTGTTTTCCTGGGTGGGCGGGCGCGCCAATCCCTCCGGCGTAAAACACACACTCGATATCCTTGCCGAAGCGCGCACGAGCGGCGCAGTGGCCGACGCCGCCGAGCGTGCCTTCGGTCGCGACAATCTTTTGGCGTTCGCGCAGGACTATTTGGATAGCGCAATCGCATTGCCGCACGGGCGCGCCATGCAATCCTCTCCACGCATACCGACACAAGAGGCCGATCGTCCTTTGCACCTGGCTGGTGATCCATTCGTGGTCGTGCGTGGGCAAATCAACTATGAGGCGGGCCGTTATGAAAATCGCGTCGACGTGCGGGAGGGGCGCTACCAGGCAGCACGCGAACCGCGCACGTGGGCCGCGCTGCCGGGGGACCTGAACATCGAATGCAACGCGGAGACGAGTTACGTCTTTGCAGCCTTCTCAACGCTTGATGCGGGTGTCGATATCGAGGTCACGCCGAACAACGTCCAAGAACGCACGTGCGTCGCGTGCGGCGCCGCGGCGCGTGAGCGCAGGCAACGCAATTCCTGCCTAGTCGGCACCTGGCATTTTGCGGGGCATCAGAACTTCTGCGCAAACTTTGCCGCGCGCGTAGCTGAGAGTGGTGCGAGAGTGTTGGAATGCATTCCCGGCACGAGCGATGTCACGTTTTCGGCGGACGGAACGGCAGTCGCGCGCGCTTCGGGCCAAAGCATATTTGTGCAATTGAACTCCGAAATGACGATGCGCACACAGCAAGATGTGGTGGGCAATGCGAACTGGTCAACCGAGGACGGCGAGGTAACATTTTGTGAGGCTGCCTCGACCATGACGGGAATGACCACGATCAACGCAAACGGACTGACCACAAGCAGTCCGATCGATCAGTCGACGCCGCCCGAGGACGGAAGCGCCTCCTTTGTCTGTACGGCGACAACGCTCACCGTTCTCAATCACGAGGCGCCGGCCGCTTTCTTGGGGATCGGACCCGAGATGGTGCTTCAGCGCGTGCGCTAGCGAAGTGTCTCTGACGAGTACGCGTGAGGCGGGCGATGTTGTGTCGATAGCTACCAGTCATCGTCCGTCGCGGAGTCGAACGGTTCAGCGTATCAGTGGGTAGAGCCGTTGTTGGGAGTGGCTGTGTGAAAACTCACTTCGCGCTCTGCACCCGAGCAAAATTCATCCTGTTCACCGACGTGTCGGATGATATGGCGCAAGAACGTTCGTGCGATGCGCGCCGGACTCGAACAATGTTCTATCCATTTTCGCAGATCATGCGTTTTCACAGCCTCGGGATGATGAGGTGCGCGACCGGACCATTCATCCCAACGCGTTGAAATGCACGAGGGCAAATCGGGCTTCGACTCAGAAATTCGTGTCAACCAGACCGCTTCGAGTGCGCGCCCGCAGGCTTGTCCGGCGCGCTCTTGGCGTCCAGCGCGGTCGCAAACTCCGATGGATGCCAATATTCGTCGCGAAACCAGGGGTTGATCCGGGTGTCGAACATCTCATTCAGCCACGAGGCCACGGTCTGCACGCGCGCTGCGGCCTGGCTTTCCTGGTGGCTGCAAAGCCAGAGTTGAATCGGCGTGCTCTTTTCTTGGCCCACGATTTGGAGTTCAGGAAAGAGATGCGCGAAATAGCTGGGCAGGGTCGCAACGCCCGCGCCCGAACGCACACTTTCAACCAATGCGGCGGTGGAATTGGTTTCCAAGCTGAAATTGGAGAGCGCCTCGACCGCTGAAGCGCGCCGGCTCCAGGTCTCGCGCTGATAGGTCTGGGCGACATGTTTCAAGGTGCGATGATCGCCCGCGGCGCTCGCGATTGAACGCGGCATGCCATAGTTTTCGACATAAGACCCGCCAACCACGAACACGTAATGGAGCACAGCAAGAGGCGACCACGTATCGCCCATGCGGGCGGTTGTCTTATCAACCGCGATCGTGAGATCGGGCTGCTCTTGGGGAGCGATCTTCGGCCACAACCCGCAATCCAAAGTGATCTGAATATCCGGATGCTGGTTCAAGAAGCCGGCAAGCCGCGGCGCGATCCAATAGGACGCAAGGCCATCCGGCGCAGAGATCGTGACCATGCCTTCCGCGCGCCGGTCGCGTTTGCGCGCCGAGACTTCAATCGAGTCTGCAAAGCGCCGCATCGACAGCGCGTCGTTGAAGATGTCTTCGCCTGCAGGCGTTAGCGACACGCCAGTGGCGGTGCGGTTGAGCAGGCGCGTTTCAAGCCGGCTTTCCAATTCGTCGAGCCGACGGCTCACCATTCCTGCGGTGGCTTTCAATACGAGGGCCGCTTTAGTGATGCTCTGCGCCTCAGCGACGGCTGCGAATATACGCAGATCGTCCCAGTGCAGCCGCGCTCGCGGACGCTCGTCCTTTGTCGGTTTTGACAACGCCCCGTTTCCCAGTTCGCATAAGTCAATCAGCGCGCGAAACCCTAGTGGAGTCCTGGTGATCCACAAGGGGGCGGCCATGGACCTTTCTGCGCTTGCACGTTTCGTTGACCCTGAGGGGCGATGCTCCAATCCACGAATGATCAATGCGGTGGCCGCTTATTGCGGCGTCTCGCTGGCCAGCGACGTTGAGATTGCCGAGGCGCGGTCTTTGGCGGCACGGGAAATATCTGACGCAGTCGTCACGGTTGAGACCTTCCAGGCCGTGCAGAACATCACCGGTTCAAGCGTTTTTGTCTGCCGTGAAAACGGCGCCGTCACCGGCTGGACGGCCTTCTTCCTGTTGCGCGCGGCGGGCATGGAAGCCTTCGAGCGCGGGGCGTTCGATACGCTGAACGTCAACCTCGATCATGTGTGCCGTCCCTATGAGGAACCTGCTGGCGGATATGCTTGGGGCTTTGTCGGCGTCACCGATCGCGCCGCGGGCAGGGTGGTGAAGGCCTCACTGGCTGTGCGTGAAGCGCTCTTTTGGGCGTTGCCAGGCTACACACGCGCTGCAACCAATGACGGCGCGAGGCTGATCTTCGGCTCATTGGGCTTTGAACCCGTGCCAGGTGATCCGACGCTCGCCCGCTATGACGGGCGCGATGCGCCCCTGGCGGGCTTTCAGTTCCGGACCGCGGCGTGAGCACGGCGACGGCGCAAACGCGCGCAGCGCCCGCGACCACAATCGTCGATGTGGCGCGATCCGCCGATGATCTCGCGCAAGCTTTGGTTGTGCGCTCTGTTGTTTATGTAGGTGAACAAAACTGCCCGGCTGGTGAGGAGTTCGACGGCAACGATTTCGCCGGCGCTACACACTTGCTTGCGCGCCACAAAGGCGCGCTTGCCGGGACATGCCGCCTGCGGTGGTTTGCCGGCTTTGCCAAGATCGAGCGCGTGGCGGTGCTTACGGCCTTTAGAAGCTGCAGCGTCGCCCATGACCTCATCGCTGCTGCAAAGGCGATGGCCGCCGCTAAAGGCTATGAGCGCATGCTCGCGCATATCGAGCCAAGTCTTCTTGCCTATTGGCGACGGCAAGGCTTTGCGCCCCGCCAGGGCCGGGCATCCTTTCACTTTTCCGATCGCCGCTACGTCGAGGTGCTGGGAGCGCTTCAGCGCCCGGCGGACGCCTTGACGTTGGAGTCGGCGCCGATGGTGTTGGTCCGACCTGAAGGCCGATGGCGCGAACCTGGTGTTCTGGATCACTCGGCGCGACGTGCGGTGCGATGATGGCGCGAGATCAAGTCCTGCTTCTCTTAAACGTGCGCCTTGAATGGCTTCTCTGCGAACACGGGGCAGCCGACGCGATTGAAGTGCTGAGGCGCGTGCTCGACCGCGCCCGCGTGCGCGGGTGGGAGGTGTTGCACGCCCATCATCCCAACCCAACTGCGCAAAAAAGGGGTGCGATAAAGGGTTTGGAACCCCATGCCGGCGAACCCCTAATCGCGCTTACCCGGCAGAACGCGTTCGGCGGCGTAGATGAGAGCACCCTTCGTGGCCGGACGGTCTATCTGGCCGGCTCCGTGTTCTCCCGCGCCGGGCTCGCAACCGCCCTGGCCGCTGCCGATCTCGGCTGCGCCATTGCATTCGTCGACGACGCTGTGCTGGCGAGCGCGGAAGCGCCTTGGGTGCGTCCGAAAATGGCGCCGCCCGTCATCTGGCCGGTGCAGAGTTCGGTGCTGTTCGATGACGACCGCGCCGTCGTCAACTTCGTTTCTTTGCGCCATCGCGAGAAATTATAATGCCCGTTGTGAGCATCTCGGTCGGCGATGACGACGACGAAGTGGAGGGCATGGCGGTAGCCGTTCTCTTGACACGCGCCGCACTCATTGCAGCGACCGAAGCCGAGGCGCCGCCTGCCGTGCTGGATCACCTCTTAGATGCGTTACGCGCCTTTGAGGGAACGGACAATGACGCCGATGGCTGACGCTACTTGCCGTCAGCTAGGCGCGCGCCATAGTCGAGCATACGCCGCTGATCGCTCGCGCTGAGGCGCAGATAGAGCCCGATGAGCTTTGCCAATTCCGGTGTGTTGAGGTTCATCTCGCTATGAGCGCCTGCAGCGGGCAAGAATTCGGTGACGGCAAGGTCCAGCGCCTTGGCGATGTTGATGAGACGGCTCGCCGCCACCCGGTTGGCGCCGCTTTCGTATTTTTGAATTTGCTGAAACGTGACGCCCAGCATCGCGGCCAGGTCTTGCTGCGTTACGCCGCGCGCGTGGCGCGCCGCGCGGATGCGGTCGCCAATGTCATAGTCAACCGATCCCGCAGACCGGGAGGACTTCTTCTTCGGTCGTGTCATTCGAAAAACTGGCCTTTTGCTTCACCCGCTCTTGGCCTCTGCCCGCGCGGCGGTCAACAAATCGTATTTGGTTCGGCAGGTGTGGTGCGCCGGCGTGCGCACCGGCGGTCGGCGATGTGTCCCTGCCTGGCGCCAAGTCGAATTTTTGGTAGGGCTGCCACTAACGGAGCGAACCCCAAAGCCGCTCGATTATCGCTCCTTACGCGAACAGGCGGCTGACCCGATGGGATCAGCCGCACCACCTTAGGCTGTCAGCCGGCGTCGTCTCCAAATTCGCCCGATCGCAGCGCGATCAAAGCTGACTCGAGGGCCACAAAGCGCAAGGTCTGGGCGATGCTCTGGTGATCGGCCATCAGGTTTGCGAGTTCGGCGGCGATATCAGCGACGTAGCCGGCGCGCGCTTTTAAGTCGGCGGTCTTCATTTTGGTCTCCATAAGAAAATCCCAGAAAAACCGCGAAGAACTGAGGCAATCCGAGTTCTCGCGGACTTTTAAGGAACCTCGTTCGGAGGCAAAGCCGCCCGTCGATCATGCACGCGCGTCTGTGCAAAGAATCACATTGACGAGATTGGCCTTTGAGTGGTTCGCGCGAATGTTCGCAAAGAAAATGCGCGCTCGCACGCGCAGGCGTCGACATCGCCAGCGCCGCCGAGCTCTTGCCAGTGCGATGGCGTTTCTTCAGGTGTACGTCATCGGGCTAGGCGATGCGCAGGTTAAGATCGAGCGCTAGGAATTGAGTGTTCGCATTGGTTCTAATAATTGTGCGCGAGCGCTGGGCCCATCTCCTGAACGCCGTAGCGCAGTAAACGTGATCGATGGCACGATTAGAGCGGCCGCAGCGCAGGCGCGGTCCGCGCACTTCCGCACGTTATGAGCGGGACGTTCTTCCGTTGAACTATGGTTCCCCAGCAACTTGTGGAACCAGCCGGATTCGAACCGGCGCTTCCCCGCCAACTGATTAAGGCGCCATAGCGTTGGTAACGCAATTGGACGACGTGCCGGAAGCGAATATCGCCGGGCGTTGAAACCTAGGCCGCGTGTTTGACTGCAGTCCGGCGAGATCACGTCGCACCGCAGCACGCATTTCTGAGCAGTCCCCTTGAACCCATCGAGCCGTTCGGTCGCCGCCAAGTACGAACAGCCGCCAACGCCGACGGCGCGCCGCTCCATGCGCGCAACCGCCGACGACCGTACTGGAGCTGTCCTTCCACCAGCACGAGCGGCCAGAAATCTTGAAGCAGGCCAAAGCTGAGTCGGTTGCGAACATGAGCAGGCATGCACCGAGCAATATGCGGCGTTGGTCAATGCGATGGGCCATGGCGCCGACGCCCAAGGTGATTGCGGCTGAACCGAACAACGTGGCGGTGGTCAAGAAACCGATTTGCAGTGAGCTGAAATTCAGTTGCGTCAAATAGAGAGGAAGTCGCAGTGCGACAAAACCGTCGCCAAAGCTGCGAAGTCCCTTTGCGATGAGAATGATGCGGGCAGGAGAGAATTGCACGAGCGCTCCACCTCCTCTTACGAGGAAGGCAGAGCGGAACTTGGGCTCTCGCCTAGATGGGCGTCCGCGACGACCCTCATTGGCGTCTATCCCCGAATGAGCCGAGACGCCATGATCTACGAACGACGATCTTCGGCGACATCGCGCCCTAGCGCACCGCGACCTTCTAACGACACGGTTGAATCGACTCAGCGGTCAGGCGCGATCGACGCGACACTGGAAGCAACCATACTTTGATCGGATGTGGACGTAGGCGATGTCTTGATCGTGCAGGATGCCCTCGCATGAGGCCTTAAGGTCGCTTCCACGCACGATTTGGCCTGTCTCGTACCGCATCCAATCGTCGGCTCCGTATCCGCGAATGGCTGCGGGGTCGAGGAATGCAAACCAAGCGGGCAGCGCGTCGCCGTCGTAACGCGCGCATGTTTTTTGGTGGAGAAAGATCGGGCCAGTCTCGGTGTAAGGCTGAAGCGGCCCATCAAGCGGCCGCGACCGCAGCGTCGCGGCGGGCGGGCTGGGCGATCAGCCGCTCCACCAGGACGTGAATGTCCTTGACGATCTTGGACTTTGGTCGGTGCTGAGCGATAGGCCCACCCAGATTGACCGAGGCGGCCGCCGCCTCCCAATCCGAGCTGAGACCTGCTTCGGCCTTGCGTTGCAACGCCTTCTCCGATGGGCACCAAGCTCTAGTGGACCTGCGTAGCGCCTGCCCC
>JANNFK010000054.1:0-4588 GCA_031379735.1 Caulobacteraceae bacterium
AAGGCGAAATTTTGCTTGCCCGCTGAACCGCATTCCGCATCATTGACACGAAGGGATCGCGGCAGACGCCGAAAATCTCGCCCAGGAGCCTCGCAGCGCGTTCGCGCCGGCTTCTAATGAGATCGCTCCCTTGCAAATTCACTTCGACGAAATTCATGCGCAAAGCCACAAGCGAGTTTTTCAACAGTATCCGCCGAAATGAGACATTTCCGACGTCAAGATGATAGGCCAACGCCTGCCGGCACACGCTTGTGCAATTGCCATGTGAGCCACAGCGGCAGCGTGAACACGACCATTGTCGCCAACGGGGTCTCAGCGGCGCCCGGCCGCGGCGACGACCGCGAAGCCTAATCCGAGCGCCAAGCAGAGCGGCGAATAGAGAGTCACGTCGAGCGTCGCGAACGGCTCGGTCAGCTCGATCCCGGGTCGCATCGGCAGCAAATACCCGGATACGCCGCGCGCCAGAAACACTAGCGCAACGCCGCCGGCGCCTATGCGCGCCAGCCATTCCCAGCCAAGCGGCAGCACGCCGCTGGCCGAGAGTGCGAGAGCGCCGGCGATAAGGAGGAGCCCCACCACTGTGAATGTCATCCACGCCGGTGGCATGCGCACGAAACCCGGGGAGCCTACGACGGTGTCGATGAGTTCTCGCTCGGTCGCCGCCGGCCACAAGCCGCCCACCCCCCAATAGGCGTGTAGCGCGGCAATGGCCAACAGTACGACGAACAGGGTAGTTGAGATAAGTTTCATGCCCTTCGCCATTCAAGTTTCAGCACTGCTGCAAGCCATAACCGGCCACGCTCTAACGGCAAGCGCTCCCTGATCGCGTCACTCAAGCTTCGAGGCGCGTGCGGCGAGCCGTCGCCGAAAGTCGCCGCTGCCAACTAAGCGATCGCCACGATCACGCCTACAAGGCCAATTGCAATCCCTGCGACTGGTCCTGCGACTGGCGGGCATATTCAATCCAGCCGATTGCCCTCTGCCCGTGAGAACGGCGCGTGCGACCGTGGACGCCTTGGGCATAGGTAGAGCGGCTGCCTCAGATTCTGCTGCCTGAGGCCGCCGTTCAAACACCGCTCAGGTGACGCACGCCATTGTCACACCTGTTCAAGCGCTGGCGAGGGACCGCTGTCACTTGGACCGGGAGCACAAAGTTATGAAACGTCTTCTCACCGCCGTTGCCGCTGTCGCCCTCTTCGCCAGCATGGGCGCAACCAGCGCATACGCGCAGAACCGCACCGTCGTGAATCAATCGGGTTATTCAAACGCCGCCGGCGCCGTGCAAAGCGGCAACCGCAACGGCGCCGTCACCAACCAACGCGGCAACCGCAACTACGCACGTGGCGTTCAAGAAGGTTATAACAACTTCCTGCGCATGGACCAATACGGCACGCGCAACCACGCCACCACGACGCAGGTCGGCACCGACAACTTCGCCGCCACCGGCCAAGAGGGTCGCAACCTCAGCTCGAACGTCATCCAAACCGGACGCGGCAACGTCGCCGGCGTTGCGCAGATCGGCAACAACAGCCGCGCTGTGACCGACCAAGACGGCCGCAACAACACCTCTGGCATTATCCAGATCGGCAACGGCCAAGACGTCGAAGTCCGCCAACGCGGCGAAGGCAACATCTCGGTCGTCGTCCAAAGCGGCTACAACTAAGCGCAACAGCGGGAAGGCGCGCTCCGCCTTCCCGCCCCGCCTCCTCTTTCGAGTGGGAGCACTCCAATGTTGAAAAGATCAGTTTCTCTTATCGCGCTCACAGCGCTCCTCACCACGGCCTGCTCTGCAGCCGCAGCCACCAGCAACATCGCGTCGCAAGCTCCGCTCGCGCCCGTCGCAATCGTTGAACCAGCGCCTGCGCAAGCAGCGGCATTCACCCCCGCCAGCTATGACGAGGCGCCGCTCACCTGCGAAGTCCGCTCGCGACGCACATCGAACGGCGTGCTCATCCAAGCGCGCGCCTTCGCCGATCGTGACATAGATGCATCGTACGATCTGCGCATCGTTAAATCCGGCGGCGGCAACTCATCTGAAGTCAGCCAATCTGGCGATTTCTCGCTTGACGCCGGCAGCTCTGCCGTTCTCGGCGAAAACGAGATGAGCTTCGAACGCGGTTCACGTCTGCGTGCTTATCTCACCATCAGCGACGCACACGGCGAACTCTGCCAGCGCACCTTCCGGCTTTGAAAGATACGCACATGACTAAGCTTGCCTCTTTCTCACGCATCGCGCTCGCCGCGCTCTGCATGAGCGCTGCCCTCGCCGAACCCGCCAGCGCTCAACGCTGGCGGCGCGCGCCTCAGAACGCGGCGACGACGACACAAGTCGGCCAAGCCAACAGCGCGGGCATCGCTCAAAACGGTCAGGCCAACAACGCCAACGCTTCCTCTACGATCCAGGAAGGACGCGGCAACGCCGCGAGCGTCGTGCAGTCGGGCGCCGGCAACACTGCCGGCATCCGCCAGTTCGGGCGCGACAACACTGGCGCGATCACACAGGCCGGCTCCGGCAACACCGCGTGCCTCATCCAGGCCGGGCGCAATCTCAACGGCGCCGTCCAGCAAGTTGGCGATAACCAGAGCAGCGGCCTGCTGCAGACGCGCTGGGGCTCAAACGAGATTCCGGTCGCGGTCTGTGCAACGGCCATGACACGCGGAGACGTCATGGCCTACGCCCCGGAGCGTCCCGAGAATGCGGCGCGCGTTCGCTTGCGTGGGCCGGGCCGGGGCGAACCATAGCCGCCCGTCGGCGCTTCAGCGCCAGATCTATCGCACGATCAACCGGCTGGCCGATCAAGGGCTGGTGACGGGCAAGGAGGCGCCCTCGCCGATCGGGCCGGATAAGCGCGTCTATCGGACGACCGCGAAGGGCAAAGCGGAACTGAAACGCTGGCTGAAGGATGGACCGGTTTCGCCGGTGCAGCGCACGGCGGTTTTTGCGCAGCTCATCTTTCTCGCGCGCGTGCCGGATTTGGATGCGGCGCAGTTCCTGGTGGCGATGAAAACGCAGGCGGACGGACTGGTCGCGGCATTGGAGCAGGCGCCGGACGATGATGGGCCGCAGACGGATGAAGGCCGGCGCGTCGCGTTCTTCAATCGCGCGTCGCTGGGCCTTGGGCTCGCGCGCGCCAAGGCGACGCAAGCGTTTGTGAACGCACTGATCGATCAACACGAAGCCGAGTTTGGATCGGAGGGACGCCGTGGAAACGTTGCATGAGATTGCACGCTGGTCTCATATTGGCGTCGGTACGCTGGCGTTTACGTCGCTATGGACGGCGGCGTTCACGCGCAAGGGCGGCAAACTGCATCGCGCGGCTGGGCGCGTTTACATCTGGACGATGGTGATCGTGCTGACGACGGCGGCGGTGCTGACGCTGACGACGCTAACACGCGGCCAATGGATCGGCGCCGTTTTCCTCTTCTATCTGCTGACGATTACGGCGACGCCGCTCTGGATGGGCAAGCGCACCCTGCGTTTCAAAGGCGATACGCACGGCTATACGCGCGGACCGTTGTTGGCTGTGGGCGTAGTGAACATCATCGCGGCGGCGGGCGCGGTGGGTGTGGGGCTGATTGCCGAGCAGTATTTCATCGCCGGCGTATCGATCATCGGCTTCCTGATCGGCTTCGGCGCGATCGGCATGTGGCGCAAGCCGCCGGAGCATCCGCGCTTCTGGCTGAAGGAGCACATCGGCGGCATGGCTGGAGCCGGCATTGCGACGCATGTGGCGTTTGCGAGCGTCGGATTGCGTCAGCTCTTTCCCGACATCGACGCCACGGTGATCACGATCTGGCCGTGGCTTGTGCCTGTCGTGGGCGGCTTCGTGCTCGCGGGGCTGGCGGAGCGGCGCTACGTCGATCGCGGCGAGCCGCTGCCTGAGCGCAAAGGCTGAACGCAAACGGATTGGCGGCGATCCAGCCTCTGAGTGCGCCAACCCCGCCGACCCCGCTTAGCTACGCCGCCACAGTTGTGAGCGGCGCGCATGGGCCACCGCCCACCGACCCGACATCTTTCTCGAATGACCGACGCGTTCAATTCGTGCCGTAGATCACATCCGACGCGAAGCGGATCGAAATCGCCGAAACCCTCCTCTTTAACGCGCGCTATTGTTCGATCGGAATCCAGACCTCGTTGCGGCGCATGAACCAAGGCGTCCAAGGCGGATCGTATCGCGCGAGAGAGGCCGGACCAGAGATGCTAAGTTGGCGTCGCTCCAAGAAGGTACGAAGACTTGCGGTTCTACGTTCAACGTCGGCCAGCTGCGCCAATCCTGAAAAACGCACAACGGCGAAACGCTGAGGCGGAACGGGAACAAGACGCACCCGCGCGTCATTTGGCGTCGGCAAAGTCTCCAGCGTGTAACTGCTTGGCATAACGAAGCGGACCACCCACGCGCCGTCGCCGCCCGATTGAGTGACCGGCGCGGTCATCGCTATGGTTTCGCTGGTCGCGCGTTCTTGTACGACTGGCGCAGTCATTGCGATGCTCTGGCGACGCGTGTTGCCGCCGAAAATGTAGCCGGCAAGCAACCGAAACCCAGCGTTCGACGCTTCATCACGGCTGCCAGCGACGCTGACTTCCGCT
>JANNFK010000078.1:0-39024 GCA_031379735.1 Caulobacteraceae bacterium
CAAGAGGCGCGTGACGGCGACAATCGCGAACAGCGCAGCGAAGGCGGCGAACCGCGTGAAGCGCGTGAGCCACGCGAACCCCGTGAACCGCATCGTGAAGGCGGCGAACCGCGCGGGGAACGCACTGAGGGCGGTGAACCACGTCGTGAACGCACCGACAGCGGTGAACCGCGCCGAGAACGCACCGAAAGTGGCGAACCGCGTCCGCCACGCCGCGAGCGCGTCGAAGGTGAAGCACGCGAACCGCGCCGTGAGCGGCAACCACGCGAAGATCGCGATTCCGGTGGCCGCGAAGGCTTTTCGGACGGTCCAAAGCCAGCTTTCCTTCGCGGCGGTAACGGCGAGTAATTAGCGCTTGGAAGTCGGCGGACGGGGCGGCGCTGCAAGGCGCCGCTCCAAATACGTGCGCGCGTGCACTTCCACTTCGGCGAGGTGGTCTTCGCCCGGATCGCGGCCACGGAAGAAGTGATCGGCGCCTTCGATCGGGGCGCCATCGACCTTTATGTTCTTCTGCGTCCGGATGCGTCCGATCACGCGCTCCATATCCTGCGCGGTCGTCACGCTGTCACGCGTACCGTAGATGATGACGCCAGATGCCGGGCACGGCGCGAGGAATGAGAGGTCGTAGTGGTTCGCCGGCGGAGCCACCGCGATGAAGCCATCGATCTCAGGGCGGCGCATTAGGAGCTGCAGACCGATCCACGCGCCGAACGAGTAACCGCCGACCCAACATTGTTCCGCGTTTGGGTTCATCGCTTGCAGATAGTCGAGCGCCGATGCGGCGTCTGAAAGCTCGCCCATGCCATTGTCGAAGATACCCTGCGACCGGCCAATGCCGCGAAAGTTGAAGCGCAAAACGCCGAAGCCCTTGTCGGCAAAGAGCTTATAGAGCTGAACGGTAACCCGGTCCTGCATCGAGCCACCCGCACGCGGGTGGCCGTGAAGAATGAGAGCGATCGGCGCCCCTTCCTTCGGCGGCTCCTGATACCGACCTTCAACACGCCCGGCTGCACCCGGGAAAATCACTTCCGGCATTCGTTCTCGACCCCAGCTGCCCTGATATGCGAGCGGCTTAATTCTTGACCAAAACACTCGGGTATCTTAGCTGAAGCGTAAGAGGCCCGGTCCCAAAGGGGGCGGCTTCTAGCACTCAATTTGGGGGCGGGCGAGGGCGCGGGAAGGGACAGGCATGCGTTTAACGTCGAAAGGCCTCTATGCGGTGATGGCGATGGCCGATCTGGCGCTGCACGGCGGCGCCGAACGGGCCGTGCCACTGCAGGAGGTGGCGCGCCGTCAGGAGATTTCGCTCTCCTACCTTGAACAGCTATTCGCCAAGATGCGCCGCGCTGGCCTCGTTTCAGGCGTGCGAGGTCCTGGTGGCGGCTATCGCTTGGCGCGAGGCGCTGATGTGGTGACGGTGGCTGAGATCATCGAGGCCGTGAACGAACCAATCAAGGCCACCCGCTGCGACACCGCTTCCAGCAAATCCTGCATTGGCCGCAATGGCCGCTGCATCGCGCACGGTCTCTGGCAGGAAATGGGCGACCGCATTCAGATTTTTCTTGGGTCGGTTTCGCTCGCTGACGTTCTCGAACAACGGTTCGACGGCGGCGTACGCGTGGCTGCGGAATAGGTTGATGACGACGAAGCCGCCGGTCTATTGCGACTACAACGCTGGCGCGCCGATCCGCGCGGAAGCGGCGGTGGCGATGTCGCGCGCGCTTGCAGCCGGCGGAAACGCGTCCTCTGTGCACGCCTTGGGTCGCCGTATGCGCGCCATGATCGAGGACGCGCGCGAGCGCATCGCTGGCGCGCTCGATGCAAGCGCGGAGAATGTGGTGTTCACGTCCGGCGCAACAGAAGCGCTGCATCTGGTGCTCGCCAGCACCGGCGTCGTCTCGTTGATCGTTTCTGCAGTTGAGCACGATGCTGTTTTTGAAAATGCGGGTCGCGCGTCACAGGCCGCCCGGGTTACGCCAGTAAATTTTGATGGTCTCATCGATCTTGACGCCCTTGCGGTGATGCTCACTGAAGCGCCGAAGCCGACACTAGTCGCCGTGCAACTCGCCAACAACGAAACGGGCGTCATTCAGCCGATTGCGAAAATTGCAGCTATCTGCCGCGAGCATGGTGCGCCGTTGCTGGTGGATGCCGCACAAGCATTTTGCCGTATCCCGGTGAGCATCGCCGATCTCGACGCAACTTATCTGGTCGTCTCCAGCCATAAGCTTGGCGGTCCGCCAGGCGCTGGCGCGCTCGTGCTTGCCCCAGGCGCACCCTTCATGACGACGCGCTTCGGCGGCAGGCAAGAACGCGGTCGCAGGCCTGGCACAGAAAATGGCGCAGCAATTGTGGGCTTCGCCGTGGCCGTAGAATGGGCGCTCAAGGATCGCGACACAGAAGCCGCGCGCGTCGCCGCGATGCGTGATCGCTTCGAAGCGTCGCTGCCGAACGATGCCGTCGTCTTTGGCGCGGGCGCGGCGCGTCTGCCAAATACGTCGAACTTTGCGCTGCCTGGCCTTACCGCTGAAACCGCGGTCATCGCCATGGATCTCGAAGGTGTCGCCATCAGTTCAGGCGCCGCGTGCTCATCCGGTAAGGTGCGTTCGAGCCGCGTGTTGGCGTCGATGGGCGTTGCGTCTGATTTGGCGGGAGCTGCCCTGCGGGTGAGCTTCGGCCACGAGTCGAAGGAGTCCGATGTCGACGAGGCGCTTAATGCGCTCACCAAGATCACTGCCCGCCGTGCGCAAGGAGCAGCGGCATGAGCGCGGTGAAAGAGAGCATCGACAAGGGCACGGTTGACGCCGCGCGTGCGCTGGAATCCGAGAAGTACAAGCACGGCTTCATCACCGACCTCGAGCAAGAGTTCGCACCACCTGGGTTGAATGAAGATATTGTCCGCTACATTTCGGCCAAGAAGGAGGAGCCGGAATGGATGCTCGCCTGGCGGCTTGACGCGTTTCAACGTTGGTTGACTCTAGAGGAGCCGACCTGGGCGTTGGTTCACTATCCTCCCATCGACTATCAGGCCTCGCGCTACTACGCGGCGCCAAAGGCTGGCGCGAAATATAAGAGCCTGGAGGACGTCGATCCAGAAATCCTTGAGACTTACAAGAAGCTCGGCATCCCGTTGAGAGAAGCTGAAGTGCTGCTCGGTGTCGAAGGCGCGCCTCGCGTCGCCGTCGACGCTGTGTTCGATAGTGTTAGCGTCGTTACAACGTTTAAGGCAGAGCTAGCCAAAGCCGGCGTCATCTTCTGCTCGATGAGCGAAGCGGTGCGCGAGCACCCCGAACTGGTGAAAAGGTATCTCGGCTCGGTCGTACCGTCGTCGGACAATTTCTTTGCGACGCTGAACAGCGCCGTCTTCTCTGATGGCTCCTTCGTCTACGTGCCGCCGGGCGTACGCTGCCCGATGGAGCTTAGTACATACTTCAGAATGAACGCAGAAGGCACCGGTCAGTTCGAGCGGACGCTCATCATTGTCGATAAGGGTGCATATGTTTCGTATCTCGAAGGCTGCACCGCACCGATGCGCGACGAGAACCAACTGCATGCGGCGGTGGTGGAGCTGATCGCGCTCGATGATGCCGAGATCAAATATTCTACCGTGCAAAATTGGTGGCCAGGTGACGCCGAAGGTAGGGGCGGCATCTATAATTTCGTGACCAAGCGCGGCGATTGCCGAGGTGCACGTTCCAAGATCAGCTGGACGCAAGTTGAGACGGGCTCAGCGATCACGTGGAAGTATCCAAGCTGCGTGTTGCGCGGCGACGATAGTTCGGGCGAGTTCTATTCGATCGCTGTCACAAACGGCCGGCAGCAAGCCGACACCGGCACGAAGATGATCCATCTGGGCAAGAACACACGCTCGCGGATTATCTCGAAGGGCATTTCGGCCGGGCGCTCATCCAACGCTTATCGTGGGCTGGTCTCGGCGCACGCGAAGGCGAAAGGCGCGCGCAACTTCACGCAATGCGATTCGCTCCTGATCGGCAATCAGTGCTCCGCACACACGGTGCCATACGTGGAAACACGTACTCCCGATGCGCAGTTTGAGCACGAAGCGACGACGACGAAGCTGTCCGACGACCAGCTTTTCTATCTCCGCTCTCGCGGCATTCCCGAAGAAGCGGCGGTCGCGTTGCTGGTGAACGGCTTTGTCCGTGAAGTTTTGCAGAAGCTCCCGATGGAGTTTGCAGTGGAAGCGCAGAAGCTTCTCGAGGTCAGTCTTGAAGGGAGTGTCGGATGAGCACGTGGCGCTACGCTTTGGCTGCCTGTGTCGTCGCGCTTGCGGCCTGCAATCAACAGCAAGATCAGCCCGAAGCCGAAGGCTCGGCGCCGTCGGTCGACACGCCGGAAATCACCGAGCCCGCGCGTGCAGAATTGCCGCCGGTTGACCCCTCGCTGCTGGGTGCGCCGAACGATGCATTCACGGCGATCGAGCCAAGCGAAGTCGGCGTGTTCCCAGCGCCGGCGGTGATGGAGGCGCTTGAGCCATTGCTTGGTCCGGAGGTGGTGGAGGGCTCGGACGTGACTTTGACTGTGCGCGAGAACGGCGCCGATGCGATCGCCGACATCGTCCGCACGGGTTTGCAAGATGATTCAGTTTCCGGTGGTCACGTCCGTATCGAGTTCCGTCACGAAGCAGACGGCTGGTATCCGACCAACGCCTATCGCCGCACCCAATGCGCGCGCGGCGGCGAAGCCGGCCAATGGACTGCGGGGCTTTGCCCATGAGCGAACGCGAATACTGGTTCGCGCGACGTTTCCCATTGGGCGATCCGCGCCAAGCATACGCGCCTGTAAACTGGAAGGGCTATGCGGTGTCGCTGGCTTTTGTCTCCGTGTTGACGGGCGGCGGCTTGGCCTTCGCCTGGTTCGGCGCTCAAGGTGATTTGTTTGAGGGCCTTCTCGTGTTTGCGATCACGGCGCTCGTATCGGGTGTTTGGTTCACGATGACGGCCAAGGCGAACGGCGATCCAGTCCGCACCGTTGCGGATTATCGGAAGGATAAACAGCAGAGTGTTTGACGTTAGAGACCTCCACGTCGATGTCGGTGGCGCAGAAATTATCAAGGGCCTGACGCTGAGCGTGCCGGCTGGCGAAACTCACGCGATCATGGGCCCAAACGGCTCGGGCAAATCGACGTTGGCGTATGCGCTCGCGGGTCGAGACGGTTACGAGGTGACCAAGGGCGCGGCGACGCTGAATGGTGTCGACCTCTTGTCGCTCGAACCGGAAGCGCGCGCCTCGCAAGGCCTCTTTCTCTCATTTCAATATCCGGTCGAAGTCCCCGGCTTGTCAGCGATCGCGTTTCTTAAGGCGGCGCTCAATGGACAGCGCAAGGCGCACGGGCAGGAGCCAATGCCGGCGCCGGAGCTGCTGAAATTGCTGCGGGCGAAGGCAGACGTGTTGAAGATTGATCAGGAGATGCTGAAGCGTCCCTTGAACGTTGGCTTCTCTGGCGGTGAGAAGAAGCGTTTCGAGGCGTTGCAGCTTGCGGTGCTGGCGCCGACTTTCGCTATTCTCGATGAGACGGATTCTGGCCTCGACATCGATGCACTGAAGATTGTCGCCGCCAGCGTCAACGCGGCGCGGGCGCCGGATCGCGGGTTGCTTGTGATCACGCACTATCAGCGGCTGCTTGACTACATCAAACCCGATCGCGTGCATGTGTTGGCCAGGGGCCGCATTGTCGCCGGTGGTGGTCCTGAATTGGCGCTCGAACTTGAGCGCGAGGGGTACGACAAGTATCTGAGGGCCGCGTGAGCATAGCCGCCGATCTTCCGACGCGCCGCAACGAGGCGTGGAAGTATTCCGATTTGCGTAAAGCAGTGGGCGAGCAACGGCATGTGTTGCGCGACGGCCGAGACATTATTGAGCGCTTGGCGCCCGGCACACAGAGTCACACTTTGCGCGCCGGCCAGGCGCCGATTCTGGTCGAACGCATGGATGACGACCGGTACATGGATGCGCGATCGTTCGACTTTACGCTTGAGCCAGGTGCAGCACTAACGCGCGTCGTGATCCAGACCGGCGCCGAGTTGCCGCTCTCGGTCGCGCGTGTTCGGCTCGGAGCAGGATCGCGATTCACGCAATTCGTATTGGCGCTGGGCGGCAGGCTCGCCCGGATCGAAACGCATGTCAGCGTTGAGGGCAAAGGCGCTGAAGTTACGCTGAACGGCGCCTATCTCGCCGGCGCCGGGCGCCACGCGGACCTGACTTCCGTTATCGAGCATCGGGCGCCAGGGTCGGTGACGCGCCAATTGATCAAGGGCGTCGCGCGCCGCGGAGGGCGAGGCGTCTTCCAAGGCAAGATCGTCGTCGAACGCGGCGCCCAAAAGACCGACGCCCGCCAGCATCACCGGGGCCTGTTGCTCGAAGAAGGCGCAGAAATTTTCGCGAAGCCCGAACTGATGATTCACGCTGACGACGTCCAATGCGCGCACGGAAACACTGCCGGGGGCCTGGATGAGGGCGCGCTGTTCTACATGCGCTCGCGCGGCATTCCTGAGGCGCAGGCGCGCTCGTTGTTGATCGAAGCGTTCTTGGTTGAGACAATTCCCGCGGGGTTGCCCGAGGCGCTTCGTGACGAACTCACCGGCATGATCCGCGCATGGCTGATGGAGATGCAGCCATGAACGCGCCCATTCGACCGCCGTTCGATGTGAACGCCGTACGCGCGCAATTTGCGATCCTTGGCCGTGCAGTGAACGATCGCCCGCTGGTTTATCTCGACAGCGCCGCCAGTGCGCAGAAGCCAGAAGCTGTGATCGAAGCGATGGCGGCGCAGATGCGCGGCGCTTACGCCAACGTGCACCGTGGTCTGCATACGCTTGCTAATGAGACGACCGAAGCATTCGAGGCATCGCGGCGGACAGTGGCGCGCTTTATCAATGCGCCGACGCCCGAGAGCATCATCTTCACCAAGGGCGGCACGCAGGCGATAAATATTGTCGCTGCCGGCCTCGACATAAAGGCTGGCGACGAGATTGTGTTGTCAGTGATGGAGCATCACTCGAACATCGTGCCGTGGCACTTTTTGCGTGAGCGCAAGGGTGCGGTGCTGCGGTGGCTCGATATCGACGATGATGGCGGGATCGATCTGGCTGCTCTGGATGCTCTGATTGGTCCGCGCACGAAGCTTGTTGCGATTACACACATGTCGAACGTGCTGGGCGTCAAAACGCCAGCGGCGGAGATCACCAAACTTGCTCACGCCAAGGGCGTCAGCGTGCTGTTCGATGGGTGCCAGGCGACTGTCCACGGTCACGTCGACGTGCAAGCGATCGACGCCGATTTCTATGCCTTCACTGGCCATAAGCTCTACGGCCCGACCGGTATCGGCGTCCTCTACGGCAAGCGCCACTTGCTCGCCGCCATGGCGCCTTTCGAAGGCGGTGGCGAAATGATCGATGTCGTTGAGCGCGAGCGCGTCACGTATAACGAGCCGCCGCATCGCTTTGAAGCTGGCACACCGCCGATTATCGAAGCGGTAGGACTGAAGGCGGCGATTGACTGGATCACCAGTCAAGATCGCGCCGCCATCGAGGCGCATGAAGCCGCGTTACGTGATCGGGCCATGGGCGCCTTGCGAGAGCTCAATTGGATTAAGCTTTACGGCGCCGCAGTCGACAAAGGCGCGATCGTCGCGTTCTCTGTTGAAGGTGCGCACCCGCACGACGTGGCGCAAATCCTGGATCGTCAGGGCGTTGCGATCCGAGCCGGTCATCATTGTGCGCAACCTTTGATGCAACGCCTGGGTGTTACCGCAACGGCGCGGGCGAGTTTTGCGTGTTATAACCGGCTTGAAGAAGTCGATGCGCTAGTCGAGGCCTTGCATAAGGCGCGGAAGCTTCTGAGCTAGAGGATCATGGACGGTTCTGTTTCCCCGAACGCCGCTCTGCCGAAGGCTGAGCTTGACCGCATCACCGATGATCTGGTGACGCAGTTCAAGACCGTTTTCGATCCGGAGATCCCAGTTGATATCTATGAACTCGGCCTCATCTATAAGGTCGATATTAACGAAGAAGGCTTTGTCGACATTGAGATGACCTTGACCGCGCCTGGTTGTCCGGTCGCAGGCGAGATGCCGGGCTGGGTGGAGGCTGCGGCGCGTAAGGTGCGCGGTGTGACCGGCGCGAAGGCTAATCTGGTGTTTGAGCCACCGTGGACGACGGCGCGGATGAGCGACGAGGCCAAGCTCGAACTGAATATGTTGTAGGTGATGACACGTAGGCCCAGACCCAAGATCGTAACGCTCACGGACGCCGCTGCGACGCGCGTGAAGGACATCGTCGCCAAGGGCGATAAACCTTATCTGCGCGTTGGAGTCGTCAACGGCGGCTGCGCCGGCATGGAATACACCCTTGATTACGCGACAGGGCCTGCGCAGTTCGACGAACTCGTCGAGGACAAGGACGTGAAGATTCTCGTTGCCGCCGATGCGGTGCTCTTCCTGCTCGGCTCCGAAATCGACTACGAGACGACGCAGCTGGCCTCGAAGTTCGTTTTCCGCAACCCGAATCAAACCGACGCCTGCGGCTGTGGCGAGAGCGTCACAATCGTACCGGCCAAAGCCCAGGCGTAAGGTGTGGCGGACAACAGCTTCCACGATTACGTGAAAGAGTTGTTTGCTGGTTTAGGTCCAGTTCAGATCAAGCGCATGTTTGGCGGCGCCGGCGGTTACGCCGACGGCGTGATGTTTTTGCTGCTTTCGGCTGACACAATTCACATCAAAGTTGATGACGCGCTCAAGGCGGAGTTGCGCGCGGAGGGCTCGGGCGCCTACGAGTGGACACCGCAGAATGGACCGCGCGCTGGCGAGAAACTCGACCTCGGCTACTGGCGACTGCCCGATAGTGCGCTCGACGATCCAGACGAGGCGACGGCTTGGGGACGCAAGGCGCTAGCCATCGCAAGGGCCAAAGCGGCAGCGAAGCCGAAGAGCGCCAAAAAGAAAGCGAAGGCCGCAAAGAAAACGAAGCGTTAGTTGCCTTTGAAATTGGCGGGACGCTTCTGGAAGAAGGCCTGCACCCCCTCGCGGAAATCCTCGGTGCGACCGGCGCTTTTTTGCGCGTTGCGCTCGGCCTGGATCTGTTCTTCCCACGTGTTGTCGAGCGAAGACCAGGTGAGGCGGCGGATCATGCCGAGCGTCTTAGTCGGCCCGTTGGCGATTTCGAGCGCGAGTGCTTTTGCTGTCGGCAGCAATTCCGCGTCGGGTACGCAGCGGTTCACAAGACCCCAGTCGTAGGCTTGTTTCGCTGGAACTTTCTCGCCCATCAGCATCATTTCCATGGCGCGGGCCCGACCGATCATCCGCGGAAGGTGATAGGTGGCGCTGCCATCTGGAACGAGGCCGAGGCGGCGGAAAGCCTGCAGAAAGTAGGCGCTTTCTCCGGCAATGATGAGGTCGCCAAGCAGCGCGAAAGAGCAGCCGATGCCGGCTGCTGCGCCATTGACCGCCGTAACGTACGGGATTGGCAGGTTGCGAAGCTTGGTGACGAACGGATTGAACGTCTTTTCGAGGGGGTCGCCGAGGTCGGGGAGGCCATCTTCTGCGATGGGCGACGTACCGCCGGCGAGATTGGCGCCGGAGGAGAAGCCGCGACCCTCGCCCGTGAGCACGATGCAGCGCGCTTCACTGGCGGCGCGATCAAAGAAGATATTCAATTCCGCCGTCATCTCAACGGAGATCGCGTTCAACGTCGCCGGGTCGGACAGTGTGATGAGGGCTACGCCGTTCTCGAGTTCGTATTTGGCTTTAGCCATTTTCTCTCCCACGCATGAACGTGAGAGCAGTCTAGCCGAACTTAACCGGGATGGGATACGGGCGCCGGCGCGTCAGTGCTACGCAACGTAAAGCACGGGCGTGGAGTCCGTCGTCGTCTGATTGCGGCCGTTACGCTTCGATGCGTAGAGGCACGCATCGGCGCGTTCGATAAGGCCTGCAGGCGTATCGCCTGACTGCAGCCGCGCAATGCCAATCGAGACCGTGACTTGGCCCAGATCTTCGTTGGTTGAACGGCGGCGCAGGCGCTTAGCCTGGATCGCTTCACGCAACGCTTCAGCGGTCTGCTGAGCAACGCGCGCGCTCATGCGTGGCATGATCACGGCGAACTCCTCGCCGCCATAACGTGCGACGAGGAAGTCAGGGCGCGAGTGCGCTTGCATTGCGCTCGCCAGAAAGCGCAGAATCTGGTCGCCTGTATGATGGCCCCAGGTGTCGTTGAAGCGCTTGAAAAAGTCGATGTCGCACAGAAGTAGCGAGAGCTCGGTGCGCTGCGCCTTTGCTTCTTCGATGCGCATGCGCAGCGTCTCGTCGAACATGCGCCGGTTGGCGAGGCCCGTGAGGCTGTCGGTCAGCGATTCCATGCGCACGGTTTCGAGGCTGGTACGCAGCGTATCGATTTCCGACGTGGACTTCTTCAGCTGCTCGTTGAGCGTCTGATTGTGGTTGGCCATGTCGAGTGTCGCGGCGGCCAAACTTGAGACGATCTGGCGGATTTGATCCGCCCCCACGCCGCGGTTCAGATCAGTCGCGGCGGTTTCGAGGGTGCGGCCGTAGTCGCCGCTCTTTTCCTCGGCTTCTTTCAGGAACGAGACCACGTGGCTGAGATCGCGCGCGATCTTCTCGCCAGCAAGGACGATTTGCGCCGAGGCGCCGAGACCCGTGAAGAATTGCTCGTGCAGCTGGGTGTTGTCTTCGCTCGTGAACGAAGCGCCAGTGGCAATACGAGAATCGATGGCATCTCGCAGCGGCTGGTTGCGCCCAAGACGGTAGGCCAACCAGAGCTCATAGTTCGCACTGGTGGGCGGCACCCCGTGGAGGCGCATCAAATCGAGAGTCTCGACCGCCACGTTGGCGCCGCCGGGCCCCTGCATCAGGATATCTTGGTCAGTCACTCGCAACCCGGAATCTGCAATCTCAGTGACGGTAGCTGGCAGGGTATGGACGAGTGGTAAATACTACGAACAATCCGAAGAAAATGAGTAGTTGCGCTTACGCGCAGGGTAAGCGGTAGACACTCTGAAAGCCCTGGGAGTTGCGAAATGAACCGGCCAGTTCAACCGTCCATCGAAGAGACTAAAGCCCGCATGAGCACCGTGCTGGAGCTTCAAAAGCGCCTCCAAACGAGCAAGGGGCCGCCGGACGCTAGGCTGCGCAAGGATAGGCTAACGCGCGCGGTCAATCTGGTGCTGGCGCACAGGGATGAGTTCTTGAGCGCGCTCAATGAGGACTTCGGCGCGCGCTCTCGAGACATGTCGCTGTTCACGGACATTTCGGGGGCGATAGGACCGTTGAAGCACGCGCGAGACAATGTCGAAAAATGGATGGCGCCGCAAAAACGTAGTGTGACGCCGTCCGCGCTCGGGCTTTTTGGCGCGCGCGCCGAGGTTCGCTATCAACCGAAGGGCGTGATCGGCGTTATCTCGCCGTGGAATTTTCCACTCTCGCTGTCGTTTGATGCGATCGCTGGCGCGTTTGCCGCGGGCAACCGGGTGATGCTGAAGCCGTCCGAGCTAGCGCCGGCGACGTCGGCGCTGATGGCGCAAACAATCGATCTCTATTTCGACGAAGACGAAATCGCTGTATTTCAGGGCGGTCCTGAGGTCGGCGCCGCATTCGCGGGTCTTGCGTTCGATCATTTGATCTTCACTGGCGCGACGAGTGTCGGGCGCCACATCATGCGCGCTGCGGCGGACAATCTCGTGCCTGTGACGCTTGAGCTTGGCGGCAAATCGCCGGTGGTGATTTCCAAGAGCGCCGATCTCGCCAAGACAGCCGCCCGCGTGATGCAAGGTAAGACGATGAACGCTGGGCAGATATGCCTCGCGCCAGATTATGTGTTGGCGCCGAAGGAAAGCGTGGCGGGTTTTGTTGAGGCGTCAAAAGCGGCGGTCGCGAAAATGTATCCGACATTGAAGGACAACTCCGACTACACCTCCGTGATCAACCAGCGCCACTATGAGCGCATCTGCGGCCTTATTGACGATGCACGGGCGAAGGGTGGCGAAATCGTCACCATCAATCCGGCCAACGAAGATTTCACCCAGCAAGAGCACCGCAAGATTCCACCAACGATCATTCTGAACGCCACCGACGATATGAAGGTGATGCAGGAGGAGATTTTCGGACCGGTGCTCCCGGTTCGGACGTACACGGCATTTGAAGATACAGTCAGCGAGATCAATGCGCGCCCGCGCCCGCTCGCGCTCTACTATTTCGGCGACGACAATGCTGAGAGTGAAGCGCTGCTGAATCGCACCCACTCTGGGGGTGTCACCATCAATGACGTGATCTTCCATTTCGCCATGGACGAATTGCCGTTTGGTGGCGTCGGCCCGTCAGGGATGGGCGCCTATCACGGGCATCGCGGCTTCATCGAGTTCAGCCACGAGAAGGCCATTTATCGCCAAATTTCATCCGAATTGCTGGCAGTGCTCCGTCCGCCTTATGGCGCGGCGTTCCGCAAGCAGATGGCCGCGCGACTAAAGCCTTAGCGCCGTCAAGCCGCCCGTGCGCCCTTACTTCTTCGGGCGCAAGAAGGCCGGTGCGTTGTCGCCGAAGCCGGTAACAGACGGACCGTTATTGCTGTCATCGCGCGGTGGGCGGCGTTCTTGCTGCGACCGCTCGGGGCGTCTTTCCGGACGAGGCGCTTCATTGCGCGGTTCGCGACGAGAGGGTTCGTCCTGTTTCTCGGGGCGCGGTTCTGACTTCGCCTCAGCGGGCTCTACTGGTTGCGTCGAAGCGGTGGGACGATCTTCATCACGCTTTTGATAGCGTTGCTTCTTCTCCCCGAGGCGCTTGGAGTGTTCTTGCTTCAGCTCTTGGGCGCGGCGGCCCCGGCCGCCGCTGTCGCGCGGATCCCCAAGCGCCGCTTCCGGCACGCCTTCGATAACCGCTTTTTCGATCGGCTTGCCGATGAGCTTTTCGATCTGATCCAAGCTCTTCTTGTCACTCGGACCAACGAGCGTGAAGGACGCGCCTTGCTTGCCGGCGCGGCCCGTGCGGCCGATGCGGTGGACGTAATCGTCCGGGCTGCGCGGCGGCTCGTAATTGAAGACGTGGCTCACGTCCGGCACGTCGAGGCCGCGGGCGGCGACGTCGGACGCGATCAGGAATTGCAGATCGCCGGAGCGGAAACGGTCAAGCGTCTTCGTCCGCACGGATTGATCGAGATCGCCGTGGATCGGCGAAGCGTTGAAGCCGTGTCGCTTCAGCGAAAGAGCCACGACATCGACGTCGGTTTTCCGATTGCAGAAGATGATGCCGTTGCGGACGTTCTCGCTTGTCATCGCGGCCCGCAATGCGGCGCGGCGCGTGCGCGGATCGCCGCCAGGCAGCATGATCACGCGCTGGGTGATCGTGGTGGCGGTGGTTGCCGGGCGCGTGGCTTCGACGCGCTTTGGGCTTGAGAGGAATTGCTCGGTGAGGCGGGTGATCTCCGGCGGCATGGTGGCCGAGAAGAAGAGTGTCTGGCGCGTGAACGGCGTCATCTTGAAGATGCGCTCGATGTCCGGGATGAAACCCATGTCGAGCATGCGGTCGGCTTCATCGACGACCATCACTTGCACGCCGTTCAGCAGGAGCTTGCCGCGTTCGAAGTGATCGAGCAGGCGGCCGGGCGTGGCGATCAACACGTCGACCCCGCGCGCGAGCAGCGCGTCCTGGTCACCGAACGACACGCCGCCGATCAGCAGCGCCTTGGTCAGCTTTTGGTATTTGCCGTATTTGTCGAAATTCTCGGCGACCTGGGCGGCGAGTTCGCGTGTCGGCTCCAGGATCAGCGTGCGCGGCATGCGGGCGCGGGCGCGGCCAGCGGCGAGAATGTCGATCATAGGCAGAACGAACGCGGCGGTTTTGCCGGTGCCCGTCTGGGCGATGCCGAGGATGTCGCGGCCCTTCAGCACTTCGGGGATGGCCTGCGCTTGGATCGGAGTTGGCGTGTTGTAGCCGCCCTCCTTCACCGCCCGGAGCGTTGCTTCCGAGAGGCCGAGATCGTCGAATGTGATTTGAGGTGGGGTGGTTTCTGCGCTGTCGAGCGCGGGTATTTCAGAGGTCATTCAATCTCACTTGAGACCACCGCCGTACGCGAATGTGCGGGGCGGGGATCGCTGGGTTGGCGCTTTGCCGGCGTCGTCTCCGGACGAGACGGGGGCTAAGCGAGGGGCGAGCACGCCCTCTCGGCGCGCACAACGGACAGCGCGGAAATGGGGGTATTTGTGTGGAAAGTCAATGTTCGGGAGCGGGCGCGACCTCCGGAATTGTCCAGAATTATTGCCTCAAGGGCGATCGCCTCATCAATCACAAACGAAGGTTAGGCGCCCACGACTACTGCGCTTGAAGCGCTGCAACGACGGTAGCGACGCTGCCGACTACGGTCTCCGTTGCCTGGATGCCGCGAAACAGGATGATGGTCTTGCCGTGGCTGTCGCGAACAGCTGCGACCTCTTCTGGGTTGATGTGGACCTCTAGGCGCGGATCGGCGGCTGACGCGAATTTGATGAACTTAGCCATGCGCGGCTCCTGCCGACTCATCGGTTGCCAAGCTTATGGACCCATTTGACGCTCATGCACGGGCGAAGCCCACGTAGGCGGCACAAAAGCACCACGGGCTGTCCGAATAATCCCACAACCCAGTGAATGGTGGTATGAAGACACATCAGCACCCAGAACCATTGCGTTCGTTGGCCGCGAGGCTGGCGTGATTTCGCGCGCAATCGTTCAACTCGCGGCGCGTCTTAGTGCGCCTGGGCGCACTCGCAGGAGTCTCTATGGCTTTCATCGTCAATTCAGCGCCGGGCGCAGGCTTCCGTTTTGAACCGAGCGCTCAGTTCGACGACGCTAAATCCGCGCTTGGTTGGGCCGTTGCTCTTGAGCGGCGCGGTATGCGCCTCATCCGGATCAAGGACACCACCTCAGGACGCATCTTCGAGGAGAAGGATTTGCGGGCGGAACTGAAGCGCCTGCAAGAAACGTCATGAGCCGGCTCCGTTTGTTGGCGGATTCCACCAGTGCTGATCGTGCGTGGATGGCGGAAGTGGCCGACGTATTTGGCGCCCGCGAAGCCGGGCTGGCGCGCTTCGATGGGCGCGCGAGAGGCGAACCGGGTTCAAGGCTGCGTGATCTCTACTCTGCCTATGAGAAGGCGCGCGACGCCTACGAGGGCAAATGAGACGCCCACAATCGACAAAGAAAATGGAGCTACCAAGCGTGTTGACCGTCGTGAGCGTTGCTGATCGAACTGGGTTTCACACGTTTGCCTCTGCACTGCGTGCGAGCGATCACTTCAAGCGTTTGGAAGGTCCAGGACCGTTCACAGTGTTCGCGCCGACGGATGCTGCGTTCAAGGCGTTCGGCGAGTTCGCGCTCGAAGCTTTGTTGAAGGATCGTGAGCTGTTGAATCAAGTGATGGGCTATCACTTCGCCGCCGGACGCGTGGCCGTAGCGCGCTTTGAGGGCAAGCGTATTCGCGCTGTGATGCGCGCAGGCGGTGATGTCATAATCAGCGGCAAAGGCAGCATACGCGTGAACTCGGCGAACCTGGTCCGGCCGGATCTCGATGCAGGCAATGGCGTAGTACACGGCATCGACGCAGTGTTGTGGCCGCGCGAGCTTGCCGCGGCGATCAACGCTGCATGATTGGCGCGGTCGTCTCCTACGACGGACGCCGAGGCTTGATTGCGCCGGACGAAGGCGGGCCGGCGATTGCAGTGCTCGCCAGTGAGCTCGAACACGCAGGATTTGCCCGGCTCGCTAGCGGCGACAGGCTGAGCTTCGATATAAAGACAGATAAGGCGCTTGGGCGCAGCTTTGCGGTGAACCTAATTCGCGTGTAGCGGCCTAGACGTCGACATCCTCCACGAATTTGGCGTTCGCTTGGATGTAATTGAAGCGCAGCTCTGCCTTTTTACCCATCAGAGTTTCGATCAGAATCTCAAAATCTGGCGCGCCGTCCTCGTCCAGCACCACGCGCGCGAGTGTACGGGTGGCGGGGTTCATCGTCGTGTCCTTCAAATCGGCGGGCATCATTTCACCCAAGCCTTTGAAGCGAGAAATCTCGACCTTGCGGCCCTTGAACTCGCCGTTGAGCAGCGCTTCTTTATGGGCGTCGTCGCGAGCGTAGATGCTCTCTTTGCCGGCCGTCACACGATAGAGCGGCGGCATGGCGAGATAGAGCCGACCGGCGCGCACGAGCGCGGGCATCTGCTTATGGAAGTAGGTGATTAGCAGTGAAGCGATGTGGGCGCCGTCGACGTCGGCGTCGGTCATGATGATGATGCGTTCGTAGCGAAGATCGTCGATCTTGAATTTTGCGCCCATCTGAACGCCAAGTGCGAGCGCGAGGTCGGCGAGTTCCTGGTTGGCGCTCATCTTCTCAGCGCCGGCGCTGGCGACGTTCAGGATCTTGCCGCGAAGCGGGAGGATGGCTTGGGTTTCGCGATTGCGCGCTTGTTTGGCGCTGCCGCCGGCGCTGTCGCCTTCGACGAGGAAGATCTCGGTATCCTTGTCGCCGGCGCGCGAGCAGTCGGCGAGCTTGCCGGGTAGGCGAAGCTTGCGCGTGGCGGATTGGCGCGAGACTTCTTTTTCTTTGCGCCGCCGCATGCGGTCTTCGGCCTGCTGAATGCACCATTCGAGCAGGCGGTTCGCGTCTTGCGTGTTGGCTGCGAGCCAGTGATCGAACGGATCGCGCACGGCGTTTTCGACGATCTTCGCTGCTTCCGTCGAAACAAGACGGCCCTTCGTTTGGCCTTCGAATTGCGGATCGCGGATGAAAACCGAGACCAATCCCGCACCAGTGTTCATCACGTCTTCTTGCGTGATCGCCGCTGCCTTCTTGTTGTTACGCAATTCGGCGTAGGCGCGGAGGCCTTTAGCGATTGCTGCGCGGAAGCCGGCTTCGTGAAAGCCGCCGTCAGGCGTGTAGACCGTGTTGCAGTATGAGCGCAGGAAGCCATCGACTTCGCCAAATCCGTCGCTGACCCATGTGATCGCCCATTCGACACGGCCGTGCGGGCTATCCTTTTCAGTGCGCCCGGAAAACGCTTCGTTGACCACGCTGCGCTTCGACTTTGTGAGTTCGGTCAAAAAGTCTGCGAGGCCGTTCGGGAAGTGAAGAATTGCTTCCTGAGGCGTGTCGTCGGTTAGAAGTTCGGCCGCGCACTTCCATCGGATTTGCGTGCCGCGTTGCAGGTACGCCTTGGACCGCGCCATTTGAAAAAGGCGCGCAGGCTTGAAGGCGGCGCCCTTGCCGAAAATCTCCGCGTCCGGATGGAAGCGCACGGTGGTGCCGCGGCGATTGTGAGCGGGACCAACTTCGATGAGCTTCGATGTCGGCGCGCCGCGCGAAAATGTCTGGCGGTAAAGCTTGCGATCGCGCGCGACCTCAACTTCGACCTTGTCCGACAACGCGTTGACAACACTCACGCCGACGCCGTGCAGGCCGCCTGAGGTGTGATAAACTTTGCCCGAGAATTTTCCACCCGCGTGCAGCACCGTCATGATAATTTCGAGCGCGGACTTCTTTGGGAACTTCGGGTGCGGATCAACAGGCATGCCGCGGCCGTTATCGGTCACACGCAACGTGCCGTCGGCTTCGAGTTCGACTTCGATGCGATCAGCGAATCCTGCGACCGCTTCGTCCATCGAGTTATCGAGCACTTCAGCGAACAAGTGGTGCAGGGCGCGCTCGTCGACACCGCCGATATACATCCCCGGCCTTTTCCGAACCGGTTCGAGACCTTCGAGGACTTCAATGTCTTTGGCAGTGTAGCCGCCCTGTGCAGCCGCGGGCGGCGGATCGCTCTCGCCGAACAGGTTGCCGTCCCAGAGGTTACTGTCGCCGTCTTTGGGCATCGAAGACTTCTTCTGCGCTTGCGCCATGACAGACCCTTAAGGCGCTTTGCGCGCCTCCAGCAATGCTCCGGTATGCGCAGGAACCCATCAGTGTTCGGTATCCGGGGAGTAAACGTCGCGTCGCCGGGGAATTAAGTGTCTCGAAGGACACGAGCCCAGGCGCCGGACAGCCATTAGGCAGTTCCGCGCGAAACCTCTTTCCTCGCCCGTCGTTTGCTCGCCGTCACGGCCTGCGGGGGCCGCCCAGGACTAAGGAGCAGTAAGCATGAAGAAGTTTGCAATGATGGCCGCCCTCGCGGCAGCCGCAATGGTGGCAATCCCAACTGTTGCGCATGCGGAATGGTACGCAGGCGCGGCGTACACGCAGTACGATCTCGATGGCGCCGAAGTTGGCGGCGCGACCGGTCGGTTGGGCTATCGCTTCAATCCAAACTTCGCCGTCGAAGGCGAAGGCACGGTTGGCGTGGATGACGACGAAGGCGTCGAACTGAACCACGCCGCCGGCGCTTACGCGGTCGGCATTATTCCGATCGGCGCTGGTTTCTCCGCGCACGGACGCGTCGGCTATCAGACAATGCAAATCGACACGCCATTTGGCGATGCGGATGATGACGGCCTCGCTTACGGCGGCGGCGTTTCCTGGCAGGCCACCCCGGGCATTGGCATCCGTGCCGACTATACCCGTATGGAAGGTGACTTCGACAGCGATGCGATCTCGCTTGGCGCCGCCTTCAACTTCTAAGCTTCAGTTCAGTGTGAAGCATGGCGGGCTGGAGCTTTATGCTCTGGCCCGCTTGCGTTGCGGGTCTGAGCCTCTATTTTGCCGCGAGGGACGTTTGGAGCTGGTTTCATGAGATTTCTCGCTTTGTTGGCGCTTCCTGCCGCCGTCTTTTTTTCTGCCAACGCCTGGGCCCAAGAAACAGCCGCCCCTGCTGTTCCGCCATCCACGTGTGCTGCGATCATTCAATCGCCCGCGCCGCCGGAGGGCGCAACTGCCACGAACGCTCAGATGCAAGCGGCCGTCGCAGCATTTGAGGCTTGGCGCGTAACCGAACAGACCACGCTCGATTGCCGTCGCGTCGAGGCAGAGGCGCTACGGCTGCAAGCGGTGGCGCGTGCCGATGAATACCGCGCCGCCCAGGCTGACAACACAGCGCGCGCTGCCGCGTTTCAGGCGCAGATCGTCATCTTCGAAGCGCGCCCCGCGCGCGCGCGCCGCTAAGACGTGAGCTTTGAAATTGGAGGGCTGGAGAGAAATCTCCGGCCCTTTTGTTGACTCAGAACGGAAGCCAACCGCGGTTGAGGCGCCCGTCGCAGCGATCGAGTTGCGACGCATACGTATCGTAGTAATTCTGCACACGCGACGCTGCCGCGAGCAGCGTGGAATTTCCACTATAACTCCCGCGCCGGTAGCCGCCGCGGCCCTCGTGGTACGCGAGATAGTGGCTGCGCGCGTCCGAGTAGGGAATGTCGAGTTCGCTGTGTGAGATGCTTGTGTACCAAGAGACGAAATCGGCGGCGTCGCCGAACTCGTTCCGATCAAGGCTATCGTCGCCGCGTGCGCTCTCATATTCGTCCCAGGTGGATCTCAGGGCCTGCGCGTAACCGTGGGCGCTCGATGCGCGTCGGCCAGGGAAGATGAAGAGTATTCGGCCACGCGGCGGTCGCGCGTTGTGATCGAAACCACTTTCTTGGCGCATGATGGCGAGTTGCAATGCGGGCGGTGCGCCCCAACGGCGCTGCGCGCGCTTCA
Organism: Caulobacteraceae bacterium; assembly: GCA_031379735.1. Taxonomy (GTDB): domain Bacteria; phylum Pseudomonadota; class Alphaproteobacteria; order Caulobacterales; family Aquidulcibacteraceae; genus Vitreimonas. Next base: position 19,614 of record JANNFK010000078.1, read on the forward strand.
CTGAGCGCCACCATCCGTCCTGAGTTTCAAAAATTTCGCATGCGTCGCCGGGATCGTCGACGGGATCATTGCTGACGCAGGCGCCGAGCGTGGCCGTCGCGCCGAGCATGAAAAAACGGCGGTGCATGTCTTGCGCTTTAGGGTGCGTCGCGTGCTGCGCCAAGCCGATTGCGCATGCGAAAGCGGGCCGGGGATTGCTCCCTGGCCCGCCGGCATTTCGCAACGGAAATGGGCATTACGCCTTGTAGTACATGTCGAATTCCACCGGGTGCGGGTGGGTTTCGTAGCGTTCGTGTTCTTCCTGCTTCAGTTCGATGTAGGCGTCGATCAGGTCGTCGGTCATGACGCCGCCCTTCAGGAGGAAGTCGCGGTCGGCGTCCAATGCGTTGAGCGCTTGGCGCAGGCTGGACGCGACCGTGGGCACGTCCTTCAGCTCTTCCGGCGGCAGATCATAAAGGTTCTTATCCAGCGGCTCGCCCGGGTGGATCTTCTTCTCGATGCCGTCGAGGCCGGCCATGAGCAAGGCGACGTAGGTGAGATACATGTTGCCGGCTGGATCGGGGAAGCGGACTTCCACGCGCTTGGCCTTCGCGCCGGTGCCGTGTGGAATGCGGCACGACGCCGAACGATTGCGCGCCGAATAGGCGAGCAGAACCGGCGCTTCGTAGCCAGGCACCAGGCGCTTGTAGGAATTCGTCGTCGAGTTCGCGAACGCGTTGATTGCACGCGCGTGCTTAATGACGCCGCCGATGTAGTAGAGGCACTGCTCGGAGAGATCTGCGTAGCGATCGCCGGCGAACAAATTGTTCGAGCCCTTCCAGATCGACATGTGAACGTGCATGCCCGAGCCGTTGTCCTTGTAGTACGGCTTCGGCATGAAGGTCGCTGACTTGCCGTACGATGCTGCCACCTGATGGATGATGTACTTATACAAGTTCATGTTGTCGGCCATTGTCGTCAGCGTGTTGAACTTGAGGCCAAGTTCGTGCTGGGCGGGCGCGACTTCATGGTGATGCTTTTCCGGATTTAGGCCGAGTTGGCCCATGATCTCGAGCATCTCGCCGCGCATGTCTTGCAGGCTATCGATCGGAGGAACGGGGAAGTAGCCGCCCTTCGGGCCCGGACGGTGGCCCATGTTGCCGCCTTCGTAGGCCTTGCCGGTGTTGTAGGGCAGTTCGGTTGAATCGAACGAATAGCCGGTGTTGTTCGGATCGGTCGACCAACGCACGTCGTCGAATACGAAGAACTCTGCTTCAGGACCGAAATAGCAGGTATCGCCGGCGCCCGACGACTTGACATAGGCTTCGGCCCTCTTGGCGATCCCGCGCGGGCAACGCGAATAAGGCTGCAGCGTGCCCGGCTCGAGAATGTCGCAGAACATCGCAAGCGTGGTCTGCTGATAGAACGGATCGATGTGGGCGCCTTTTGGGTCGGGGCGCATGACCATGTCGGACTCGTTGATCGCCTTCCAACCTGAGATGGACGAACCGTCGAACATCGTCCCTTCAGTAAAGATATCTTTGTCGATCATCGACACGTCGAAGGTGACATGTTGCATCTTGCCGCGAAGGTCGTTGAAGCGAAGATCAACGTACTGGACTTCCTTGTCCTTGATCAGTTTCAGAATCTCGTCTGACATCGGAAACTCCCCCGAGCTTTTTTGTTGATATGAGTGGACGCCGCGCGTCTCGGTCCGGCGGCGTCCCTAATAAAGAATCAGTTGCTCTTAGCGCAGATCAGACCGCCGCAGCGCCGGTTTCGCCAGTGCGTATCCGCACGACATTCAGCACGTCGAGAACGAAAATCTTGCCGTCGCCGATCTTTCCGGTTTTCGCGGCTTTCTGGATCGCCTCCAGGGCGGCCTCGACTTGTTCATCGGCAACCACGACTTCGACTTTCAGCTTCGGCAGAAAATCAACGACATATTCTGCGCCACGATAGAGTTCCGTGTGACCCTTCTGGCGGCCGAATCCCTTGGCTTCGACAACTGTCATGCCCTGCAAGCCGATTTCCTGGAGCGCCTCTTTGACGTCATCCAGCTTGAACGGCTTAATGATGGCTTCGATTTTCTTCACCTCAGCATCCCCTTTTTATCCACACTGCGCCGTCGCGGTTTCGGGCTCGTCATGAACCTCGGACGATGAGTCTGGAAGTTAACCCGCTGTGGCCGTTGGGAACGAAACCACCGGCGCCTGTTTCAGAGGCGCCGGCGCCCAATCAAACGGCTGGCACAGCCAATAACCCGCCTTAAGGTCCATGAAATGACGAGATTGTTCTTGATCCGGCACGGTGAGCCTGAGGCCGCTTGGGGTGGTTCTGTAGACGACCCGGGCCTGTCGCAGACGGGGCGCGCGCAAGCGGCGGAAGCGGCCGGCGCCCTGGCCGGGCTTGGTCCATTGGCGATTGTGTCCTCGCCGATGAGGAGATGCCGGGAGACGGCGGCGCCCTTTGAGGCGCACGTCGGAGGTACCGCGCAGATTGAACGGCACATCAGCGAAGTGGTGGCCCCGCCCGGGGTCACGGACCGGCGCAGCTGGTTGCGCGAGAATTTCCCTTGGGATCAGGGTGGCCCGCGCCGTCGGTGGCGCGACGTGGATCCGGCGTTGCGCACTTGGCGCGACAGCGTTGCCTCGTACGTGCTTGGCTTGAAGCAAGATACGGCGGTGTTTTCGCACTTCATTGCGATCAACGCTCTCGCGAGCGTGGCGACGCATAGTGAAGATACGATCGTGTGCGTCCCTGGCTATGCGTCGATCACCTATTTCGAAATTCGCAACGGCGCGTTGGAACTCGTCAGGCTGGGCGAGAGTATGGCGCAGGGCGAAGTTCGGTGAGCCGCGAAATCATCACCGTCGAAGAAATGCGCGCCATCGATGAGGCGAGCGCGCTCGCGGGCTTGTCAACACGAACGCTGATGGAAAATGCTGGGCGCGCCGTCGCGATCGCGATCGTGCAACGCTTTCAGCAGCAGCCAATTGCTGTGTTGTGTGGCCCTGGCAATAACGGCGGCGACGGTTGGGTTGCGGCGCGTGCGTTGCGCGAGATGGGCTGGCCGGTTTGGATCGAGACCCTTGTGTCACGCGGGGCGCTGAAGGGCGACGCCGCGGAGGCCGCTGCGGCTTGGAATGGCGAGACGTTCGAGCTTGGTAAGAGCGGACGTGAGGCTGAGCTATTCGTGGATGCGCTCTTCGGAGCGGGCCTGTCGCGGCCACTTGAAGGCGAAGTCGCTCGGCTCGCGGCGGTCTTGCCGGCCTCTCGTGTTGTCGCGGTCGATGTGCCGAGCGGTGTGGGCGGGGACGACGGCAACCCCATCGGCGACATCTGTTTTGAAGCAGCGCTGACGGTAACGTTTGTGCGCAAGAAGCCGGCGCACGTCTTGATGCCGGGTCGTGGTTGGTGCGGCGAGGTCGTGGTCGCGGATATCGGCGCGCCAGAGAACGTAATCGCCGCGCAGAAGTTGAGCTTGTTCGAGAACGACCCGTCGCTGTGGTCGCTGCCGTGGCCCGAAGCGGACGCTCATAAGCACGAGCGCGGCCATGTCATCGTGGCGAGTGGCGGACACACGCGAACCGGCGCGGCGCGCTTGTCGGCGCAGTCGGCGCAGCGTGCGGGCGCGGGTTTGGTGACGGTGCTCAGCCCGGGCGATGCGTTGGCGGAAAATGCGGCGCAGCTGACGGCGATCATGCTAAAGGCGTCCAAAGGTGAGGCGAGCTTTGCAGAAGCCGCGCGCACTGCCCAGGCGATGGTGGTTGGGCCCGCGTTTGGGACGAGTGACGCTCACTATAAATTGTTGCTCGCTGCGATGGAGACGACGCCGCGGTGTCCGTTCGTGCTTGATGCGGACGCGATCACGTTACTCGCGCCGCTGACGCACGGGCTCGAAGCGCGCGATGTTATGACGCCGCATGTCGGTGAATTCCGCCGCGCCTTTCCCGGTATCTGGAGTAACTCCAGCAACCCAATTGATGCGGCGCGAGCAGCGGCGGCCTATGCGCGCTGTGTTGTACTACTCAAAGGCGCCTCAACCGTGATCGCCGCGCCTGATGGCAGGGCGGTGGTCAACACGACGGGGTCGCCGTTTTTGGCGACCGCTGGCTCCGGCGATGTCCTCGCGGGCCTGATTGCTGGTCTGATCGCGCAGGGCATGGTCAGCTTTGATGCTGCAGCTGCCGGTACCTGGCTCCACGGCCGGGCCGGTGAAGCGTTCGGGCCTGGGCTAACAGCCGACGATTTGCCGAATATTTTACCGAGTATATTCAACTCGTTGGCGCCCGACGCGCTGAGGCCCAGGCCGCTTTGTTGATCAGGCCTGTTTCGGCCCCAGTTTTTGCGTTAACCCTTGGCGCGGGACACGCGCTCCGTGAAGGGGGAAGAGAATATGGTTTGGTGGTGGTGGATCATCCCGGGCTTCGTGGCGGTGATCGGTTTGGCGTTCGCGCTAAGCGGTCTGGGCTGGATGTTTCGTGGCCGGCCGGTAAAGGGCGGGCGCGGCGTCGTCGGCGGAGCGGTTTTCCTCGGTATTGGCGCGATCATCGGGCTTCTGGGCCTGAACGTGCAGAGCTATCACCGGCTAACCTTTGAGCGTCCGGTAGCGACGATCGAGATTAGCCAGAAAGGGCCGCAGCTTTACGAAGCGATCGTCACTGAGCCGCCGACCGAACAAGATCCGGAAGGCATTACGCGTACTTTCGAAGTCCACGGCGATGAATGGCGCATGGAAGCGCGGGTTCTCCGCTGGAAGCCTTGGGCCAACGTGCTGGGGCTGGATTCACAGTACCGGTTGGATCGCTTCTCGGGCCGGTACACGGACACTCAGCAAGAATTGAACGCCGAACGTAGCGCCTACGACATTCGGCCAGCCCGCCAATCGGGGATTGATCTGTGGCCGCTCGCTCGCGAGTACAGCCGCTATGCCCCTATGGTCGACACGCTTTATGGCTCTGGCGCCTATATGCCGATGGCTGAAGGCGCGCGCTATGAGGTGCGTATCACCCAAAATGGCCTGATCGCGCGCCCGACCAACGAAGTCGCAGCCGAGGCGTCCTCAAGCGGTTGGAATTAAGGCGCGCGGGCGGTGGACGCCCGCGCGCGCACCCCCTAAAGCACGCGCCATCCAGCGGACGTGGCGGAACTGGTAGACGCACTGGATTTAGGTTCCAGCGCCGCAAGGCGTGCGGGTTCGAGTCCCGCCGTCCGCACCATCCTACTCTCGCGGAACGCGTGGTAGCGTTCGGACCGTGGACTCAAGCGAAACCTAGTGCCATAAGCCCGCCTTTCTTGAATTCTGCGTCGCGGCAAAGGAATAGCAGCTCCGGCGCGCATGTCGAAAGCACGTCTAATGCAGCTCACCGAGAGCCGTTCTGAAGGTCTTCTGCGCGTTTATGATGTCGTCGTCCCGGCGTCGGAACTGCAGCAAAAACTCAACGCCAAAATCGCGGAAGTGCAACCGCGCGTGCGCATTAATGGCTTCCGTCCCGGCAAGGTGCCGGTGAGCCATATCCGCAAAGTGTACGGCCCGGGGATGATGCAAGACATCATCAACGAAGCGGTGCAGTCGTCGACAAAAGAAGGCCTCGCCAACGTGCGCGCCGCATCTGAGCCTTCGCTCGATGTGAAGAGCGACATGAGCAAGGTCATGGCTGGCGGTGAAGACCTGAAGTTTGAACTCTCGCTCGAAATCATGCCGGACTTCGAACCTGCTGATCTGAAGACGATCAAGGTCACGCGCCCGACGGCTGCTGTGACAGATGAGCAAGTCAACGATGCACTCGCGGAACTCGCGAAGGCGCAACGCGGCTTTGAAGACAAGACTGGCGCCGCCGCTGACGGCGATCAATTGGTCATCGACTTTCTCGGCCGTATTGACGGTGAGGCATTCGATGGTGGTGCAGCGAATGACGCCGAAGTCGTGATCGGCGCAAACCGCTTTATTCCTGGCTTTGAAGAGCAACTCCTCGGCGCTAAGGCCGGTGACGAGCGAACGCTGATGGTGACATTCCCGGAAGACTACCAGGCTACAGCGCTCGCGGGCAAAGCCGCTGAGTTCGAGACAAAAATCAAGACGGTGCGCGGCCCAAAGCAAGGTGAGCCGGATGATGATTGGGCCAAGCAACTTGGCTTCGACACTCTCAACGCTATCAAGGAAGCGCTGAAGGAGCGCATCGAAGCTGATCACAAGCAGCAATCGCGCGCAAAGGCGAAGCGTCAGCTGTTCGACCAGCTCGATGAGACACACGATTTCGAACTTCCGCCGCGCATGGTCGAAGCGGAGTTCAATCAAATCTGGAGCCAAATCGAGCAGGACCGAACTCAGGGGCGCTTGGATCCGGCGGACGAAGGTAAGTCTGACGAAGACTTAAAGGCGGAGTACCGCGACATCGCTGAGCGCCGCGTCCGCCTTGGCCTGTTGCTGGCCGAGATTGGCCGTCGCCATAAGTTGGAGGTTTCCGACGAAGAAGTGGGCCGGGCGATCGCCGCGCAGGCACGCAATTTCCCGGGCCAAGAACAGCAAGTTTTCGAAGCCTATCGCCGCAACCCGCAACTGGTCGCCCAGGTCCGTGCGCCGCTCTATGAAGAGAAGGTGGTGGATTACATGATGGAGCTGATTAACGTCTCCAATCAGACCGTCACCCGCGACGAACTCTTCGCTGACGACGAACCTCCGGCCCCGGCCACTGCTAAGAAAGCTAAGAAAACCAAGGGCGCGAAGGCCGAAGACTAAACGTTAAGCCCTAGCGCAGTAGGCGGGGCTTGCGGGGCGCGGTTAAGCGTCAAATATGAAGCGCACCGGGATCGCTGATTCCGGGCGCTCCCGAAAGGTCCCCATGAAGTCGTTCGATCCCATCGCCACCTACGCCAACCTCGTTCCGATGGTGGTCGAGCAGACCAGCCGCGGCGAACGGGCTTTCGACATTTTCTCGCGCCTGCTGAAGGAGCGGATCATCTTCGTCACGGGCGGTATTGAAGACGGCATCGCCAGTCTGGTGACGGCGCAGCTTCTGTTCTTGGAATCCGAGAACCCGAAGCGCGAGATCGCCATGTACATCAACAGTCCCGGCGGCATCGTTACCTCGGGACTCGCGATCTACGACACAATGCAATATGTCCGAAGCCCAATCTCCACGGTTTGCATTGGCCAGGCGGCGTCGATGGGCTCGCTGCTGCTAGCGTCCGGCGAAAAGAACCTGCGCATCGCGCTGCCGAACGCGCGCATAATGGTGCACCAGCCGTCGGGCGGGTTCCGCGGTCAGGCCTCGGACATCGAGCGCCACGCCGAGGACATCATCGCCACCAAGCGCAGGCTCAACGAAATTTACGTAAAGCATACCGGGCAACCCTATGAGCGCGTGGAAAAAACCCTCGATCGCGATCACTTCATGACCGCCGAGGAGGCCCAGGCCTTCGGCATCGTCGATCGCGTGTACGAGCGTCGTGAACTTCCGGAAGGTAGTTTGTCGGGCGCCGCATAAATTCTCCTGCCAATTCGCAGAAAAAATGCGTCTGTGTTATCCGAAGCGCCGGTTATCCTTGCTCGCGTGAGCTAGGGGTTTTTCGTATGCGTAGAGCCATGTTTGCGGCCGCCGTAGGCGCCGTTTTTTTGCGCCAGCATGTCTGCATCCGCTCAGGACCAATCTGAGTGGACACGCAATTTTGTCGATCAAGTTGCGCTTCAGTCATCGTCGGCCGACCGGCCGCTAGCCCGCTGGGCAGATGATGTTTGTATAGGTGCGGTGGGACTTTCGCCGGCCGGTGCACAGCTTCTCGTCGACCGGATTTCATTGCGCGCCCGTTCGATTGGCTTGACGCCAGGAAGACCCGGCTGTCGAGCCAATGTCATGGTGATTTTCGCACCTGACTCGGACACGCTAACACGTCAGATCGTTGATCAACGCCGCGATCTGCTGGGTTACTATCCCGATGGAAGCGCGGTAAGCGCCGGCCGCGCCGAGCTCGAGGAATTTGCAAACTCGGCGCGTCCAGTGCGTTGGTGGTATGTGTCCGACGCCGGCTCAGGCGCGATCCAAGATCGCCCGGGCGCTGCATTGGATCGCCAGACCTCTGGTCGTAGCCAAGCGCGAGCTGCCGTATCCGGGTTGGTTACCACTGACACAGGCCGCGATATGGAGGGCATGGACGCCGTGCGCGGCAACGCCTCGCGAACGCAGTCTGCGACCGCCCGTCGAAACCAATTGAGCTACACGCTGGTTGTTGTGGACGCCGGGCGCGTGGCGAATGTCACTCCCGTCGCTTGGATGGACTACGTGTCGTTGGTGGCGCTTGCACAGATCGATCCTAATGCGCAAACCGCGGGTTATGACACAGTGCTGAACTTGTTCTCGTCCGCGCAGCCGGCGTCGACGGGATTCAGCGCATGGGACGACGCTTATCTGAAAGCCGTATATCGCTCGCGACGTGATTCCGGCGGTAATCGCCAAATCAGCGACGTCGCCCGGCGTATGGACGAGGACCTTCGCTAGCGTTATGCGATCGGCACGAAAAGGGCGATGGGCGGGCTAAGGTCCGCCCATTTTCGTTTCTCACTGCGGTAACGGTGGCGTGAAGCTGCCTCTTCTCACTCGCCTTCGCCCGTCGCCCTGATAGGGTCGACCCGGGAGGGACCGAGACATGATCCGTACCGCTTCAGGTTTTTTCACCGCGCTCGCGCTCTTTGCATTGTCCACTGCGTCCGGTCAGGAAAATGAACCGGCGCCGCAATCCGACATCGTCGTGACTGGCGTGCGTCCTGAAGAAATCCAAGCGTTCGTAGAGCAGGTCTCAACGGTCCCGCCTTCAGTGAATCAGATCGCCCGCTGGGACGATGACATCTGCGTCACGCTTGCGGGCCTTCCCGCTTCGCAGGGCCAGATCGTCGTTGATCAAGTGTCTTATCGCGCTCAAGCCGTTGGGCTGCGGCCGGGCCGCGAGGGATGCCAGGCAAATGTGTTTGTTTTCTTCGTGGCGAACGGCGACTCATTCGCGCAAGATCTTGTAGCGCAGCGCCAGTCCCTTTTTGCCTTCTATCACGAAGAAAACATCGCGACGCTGGGGCAGGAGGCGCTCACTTCTTTCGTTCAAACAACACGGCCGGTGCGCTGGTGGCACGTTGTGCAAACGCGCGGCGCAGACGGTGATCGATTGGGGAGCGATTCCGGCCGCAGCGCCGCGCCGCCGCCCCCACGCCCTGAAGAGACGCAAGCTTTGCCAGACGGTTTCCGGGGCGTTCAAGCGGTACGCTCACAAGGTTCGCGCACGCGTTCAGTTGAACGCCAAGACTTCAACCGCGTCGTCATTATCGTCGATGGCACTCAGATCGCCGGCATCCCAGTAGAGAGCCTTGCGGACTACATAGCGATGGTGACGTTGGCGCAGATCGATCCCCAAGCGCAAACGGGCGATTATCCGACGATCCTGAATTTGTTCTCCGGCAATCCGGATAACGTGTCGTTCGTGATGACAAATTGGGATCAGGCGTATTTGAGCGGGCTCTATGGCAGCGAACGAAACTCAGCGAGCGTGACGCAGCAGGTTCGCGACATTAGCCGCCGGATGCAGGCGCCTCCGGGCGGCTGATTCCTGTCGCTGAGCGATGTAATTGCGTGCTTTGTCGACTGGACATAGTGGTAGCGCGCGGCTGTGCGTAGGACTGTTCGCAGAGCGGGAGAGTTTGCGATGAAGGCATGGCTAGCGACGGCGCTTGGTTTGGCGTTGCTGACGGCGGCGCCTGCCTTTGCACAGGAAACTAACGCTGACCCGGACATCGTCGTCACCGCTGACCGCTTGCAGGAGGTTGTTCGTTCGTTTGTTGGCGATATTTCAGCGACGTCGCAGTCTGAAGATCGCATCGCACGTTGGGATCGTCGGATATGTCCTGGCTTAGTTGGCATCCGTGATCGCGAGCAGGCCCAATACATGGTCGACCGGATATCGCAGCGCGCTTTCGAAGTTGGCTTGGAAGCAGGGGAGCCCGGGTGCCGGGCGAATGTGCTGATTTTCGTGACGCAAAATTCCGGTGAACTCGCACGCGTGATCGCCGATCAATATCACGCTTATATCGGATACAACGCCCATGAAGGCGCGGTGACCGCCGGCCACGAAGCGCTCACGCGTTTTGTTGAAAGCGATGAACCTGTGCGCTGGTGGCATGTTAGCCAAACAGTCTCGGCGAATGGCCAGGTGCTTGGTGAATCTCAAACCCAAATGTCGCGCGATGGCGGGCTTCGCAGCGCGCAGGTTGTACGCCAAAACGACGCTGGCCGGCTTCGGGGCGCGACGCGTCAGGATTTCAACCGCGTGATCATCCTCGTCGACGCCCAACGCGCCGCCGGAAAACAATTCAGCGCGCTTGCCGACTACGTGGCGATGGCGGCTCTCGCGCAACTTGAGCCAGGCGCCAACACCGCGCGGTATGCGACGGTACTGAACCTCTTCAACGCGGGCGACACGACGTCCGCCATGACAGAGTGGGACCTTGCCTATCTGCATGGTTTGTATGACGCCCCGCGGGCCGCACGGAACGCGCGCCAGCAGGAGGGGGCGATCTCACGCACCATGCGCGAGGGATTGTCGGACAGTCAGAACGAATGAGACAAGCATGATCAGAAATCTCACAGCGATGGCGCTCGCGGCGCTCTTGTTAGCCGGGCCGGTCTTGGCCCAACAAGCGCAACAAGAGGAGGACATCATCGTTGTCGGCGAGCGCCTCCAGGAAATGGTGCGCAGCTTCGTGGGCGAGGTAGCCGTCGCGCCGGGTGGCGAACAGCAGATGGCGCGCTGGGATCGTAGGATCTGCCCGTTGGTCGCCGGCTTGCCTGGGCGGCAGATGCAGTACGTGGCGGATCGGATCGCCCAGCGCGCGCACCAGGCGTTGGGCCAATTGGAGCGTCGGCTCTGATCGCGTCGATCACCGACGCTGGTCAATTCAAATCCGGACGCGAGCTCGCAGCTTGGATAGGCCTCACGCCAAAACAGAACTCTAGCGGTGGAAAACAGAAGCTGGGAGGTATCAGCAGAATGGGCGATCGCTACTTGAGTAAACTTCTATTCCTGGGCGCGCTTTCGGCGCTCAAATGCTCCAAGAGCCGGCAGGAAAATTACGTGCCACGCGCCCTTGATCTTCTGGCTCGCAAGCCTGCTCGCGTAGCAGCGATTGCGCTGGCCAATCGGACAGCGCGCGTGGTTTGGGCGATGATAACGCGTGGTGAAGAGTATCGCGCAGCGCACTCGCCCGCCGCTGCAATCGCTTAGATTGACATCGAGATTGTGAGGGCAAAGTGATGTGATGGCGAAACCGGTCGGACCGGGAGCGAGAACAACCCGTCGGAGGGTCTAGATTTGAGTCGTAGGTGCTAAAACCGGGAAGTGAAGACCCGGAGAAGAACCTCGATTTAAAATCTTCCGTCTCGTTTGGGATCTCGCTCATCGGACCCCATCAGGGCCAGCAGCCGATCTAAGGCTGCATCAACAGGCCGAAGACACGACTGCACCCCGACCACCTCGCAGAAACATCAAATCAACCCTTGCAACGCGGGAGCCATCCAGACATGACCCTTCGGGCGCCTCAACCTCGAATTGAGTTGCACGGCGGCGTTGGCGCGCGAGCGTGAAATGCCTGTGGATAGCGACGGCTAGGGCTCCGTCCGTCCAAAAGTGCTGCAGTCGCTCCCGGTTGATAAAGCTGCGGTCCGGATCCATCTGAGGGCAGTAAGCCAGCCTGGAATGCGTATCTGTGAAGGGTTTTGGCGTTAAACTGACTGCTTGCAGTTAATGAGGCGATGGCCGCCGCTTGCGGCCTCATCCTTGCTATGGTCGTATCGCGCGGCCAGGGCGGCCGGGCGGTGCAACGTTTTTGAAAGGGATCGTGGTCAACCATCTGTTATGGGGGAGATCACGGGGGCCATCAGCCCGCCGTTTTCGCCCTGCAACAATGTGGTCCCAGTCGGCCCCTTGAAGGATCGCGTATGAGCAAAGCCACGACCAGCGGAGAGTCCAAGAACACTCTCTATTGCTCGTTCTGCGGCAAGAGCCAGCACGAGGTGAGGAAGCTCATCGCGGGCCCAACGGTTTTTATCTGCGATGAATGCGTCGAACTCTGCATGGACATCATCCGTGAGGAGCACAAAACTTCGCTGGTGAAGTCGAAAGAAGGCGTGCCGTCTCCGAAGGAGATCAAGGGCGTCCTCGACGATTACGTTGTCGGTCAGGACCACGCCAAACGCGTGCTCTCGGTTGCAGTGCACAACCACTACAAGCGCCTGAACCACGCTGCGAAGAACGGCGATGTTGAGCTGGCGAAGTCGAACATTTTGCTGATCGGTCCCACCGGATGCGGCAAGACACTGCTCGCGCAGACGCTCGCGCGCATTATTGACGTCCCGTTCACAATGGCGGACGCAACGACGCTCACCGAAGCAGGCTATGTCGGTGAAGACGTCGAGAACATCATTTTGAAGCTGTTGCAGGCCGCCGACTACAATGTCGAGCGTGCGCAGCGCGGCATCGTCTATATCGACGAAGTCGATAAGATTTCACGCAAATCCGACAATCCGAGCATCACGCGCGACGTGTCAGGTGAGGGCGTGCAGCAAGCACTTCTGAAGATCATGGAAGGCACGGTTGCCAGCGTTCCTCCGCAAGGCGGCCGCAAGCATCCGCAGCAAGAATTCCTGCAAGTTGACACGACGAACATCCTGTTCATCTGCGGCGGCGCGTTTGCTGGTCTCGACAAGATCATCAACCAACGTGGCAAGGGCACCTCGATCGGATTCGGCGCGAACGTGCGCGATGAAGAAGATCGCCGCACCGGTGAAATCCTTCGTCAAATCGAACCTGACGATCTGTTGAAGTTCGGCCTGATCCCGGAATTCGTGGGGCGTTTGCCGGTTTTGGCGACGCTCGAAGATCTCGACGAACCTGCGCTGATCACGATCCTGACCGAGCCAAAGAACGCCTTGGTGAAGCAGTATCAGCGCATGTTCGAGATGGAGAACGTCAGGCTCTCGTTCCCGGCCGAAGCCTTGAGCGCTATCGCCCGCAGGGCGATCGGCCGGAAGACTGGGGCGCGCGGCCTGCGGTCAATCCTCGAAACCATCCTGCTCGACACGATGTTTGAACTTCCGTCGATGCGCGGCGTAGAGGAAGTGGTGGTCTCGGCGGACGTTGTCGAAGGACGTGCAAAGCCGCTGCAGATTTACTCAGAGCGCCGCGACGGCGCGGGCGCCGCTGGGTAACTGAGTCAATCGAATTTGGACGATTTACAACCCCGGCACGTGCCGGGATTGTTTTGCTTCGCGTCAATCCCCCCAACATGGCGAGGATTGAAGCAGAGGCGAGCTGATCCCATGTATCGCGCGCGGAACAGCTGTGGAAGCTTGGGTGTGGGGCGCCTGCAGATCGGGATCCCAACTGAACGTTAGGAAGAATCGCCTCCAATCCATGCTGGAGTGTGGCGGAACCTTAGTCACGACGCGCGTTCCACATGGACGTGTCTGGCCAACACTTGAAGCGGCCCCCGAACGCTTCCACATTTTCATCTGTTAATGCCGATCGCCGTGGGCTTCTTTGAGACGCGGGCGATCGGCAAAGGAGCACAGAATGGCCGAGAGCCGTGTTTTCCCAGTCCTGCCGCTTCGCGACATCGTCGTGTACCCGAAGATGGCGGCGCCGCTGTTTGTGGGCCGCGAGAAGTCGGTGCGCGCGCTCGACGAAGTGATGCGCAAAGACAAGCAAATTTTGCTCGCCGCGCAAATGGATGCGTCCGAGGACGAGCCGACCGCTGATCGCATTTTCACGGTAGGAACCGTCGCGACGGTGGTGCAGCTCTTGAAGCTTCCCGACGGCACCGTGCGTGTGTTGGTTGAGGGCGCCTATCGCGCGCGCATTACCAACTTCAATGAGAACGACAGCTACTTCGAGGCGGAAGCCGAAGAGTTGCCGGACGAGAACGCCGATAGCGCCGAAGCACGTGCGGTTGCGCGTGCGGTCGTGGATCAGTGGGACAATTATACAAAGCTGTCGCGGAAGACGCAGCCTGAGGTGCAGCAAGCGATCAGTCAGATCGCCGAGCCGTCTCGCTTGGCTGATTCCGTTGCCGCCCACCTCAGCATCAAGATTCCGGACAAGCAGGCTCTGCTCGAACTCGCGGACGTGCCGCAGCGCCTTGAGCGCATTCTTTCGTTGATCGAAGGCGAAGTCGGCATGCTTCAAGTCGAGCGAAAGATCCGCAATCGCGTGAAGCGTCAGATGGAGAAGACGCAGCGTGAGTATTATCTCAACGAACAGATGAAAGCGATCCAGCGCGAGCTGGGCGACGGCGACGAAGGCCGTGAGGACATCGCCGAACTCGAAAACCGGATCAAGAACACGAAGCTCTCGAAGGAAGCCAAGACAAAGGCCGAAGCCGAGATGAAAAAGCTTCGTCAGATGTCGCCGATGTCGGCGGAATCGACGGTGGTCCGCAACTATCTGGATTGGCTGCTCTCGCTGCCTTGGGGCAACAAGAAGAAGGTCAAGAAGGATATCGACGCGGCGCAACTTGTGCTCGACGAGGATCACTATGGCCTGGACAAGGTCAAAGACCGCATCCTGGAATATCTCGCAGTGCAGGCGCGCACCAATAAGCTGCGTGGTCCGATTCTATGCCTCGTAGGCCCTCCAGGCGTCGGCAAAACGTCGCTGGGCAAGTCGATCGCCAAAGCGACGGGCCGTGATTTTGTGCGCATGTCGCTGGGCGGCGTTCGCGATGAAGCGGAAATCCGTGGTCACCGCCGCACCTACATTGGTTCGATGCCGGGCCGCGTGATTCAGTCGATGAAGAAGGCCAAGAGCGCCAATCCACTCTTCCTGCTCGACGAAATCGACAAGCTAGGCGCCGATTATCGCGGCGATCCGTCGGCCGCTTTGCTTGAAGTATTGGATCCGGAGCAAAACTCCACGTTCAACGATCACTATCTTGAGGTCGACTATGATCTTTCGGACGTGTTGTTCATCACCACGGCCAACAGCCTAAACATGCCGCAGCCGTTGCTGGACCGGATGGAGATCATTCGCATTCCCGGCTACACCGAGGATGAAAAGCTCGAGATCGCCAAGCGTCACTTGCTCGACAAGCAGTACGAGAACAACGGTCTGAAGAAGAGCGAGTTCAGCGTTTCGGAAGACGCACTGCGCGATCTGATCCGCCGTTATACGCGGGAAGCGGGCGTCCGTTCGCTGGAACGAGAGATCGGCAATCTGGCGCGTAAGGCAGTGCGTCAGCTTGAGCAGAAGAAAGTCACCAAGGTGGAGATCACCGCGGAGAATCTTCCAGACTACGCCGGTGTCTGGAAGTATCGCTTTGGTGAAACCGATCTCGAAGATCAGGTCGGCGTTGTGACCGGTCTCGCCTGGACCGAAGTCGGCGGAGAATTGCTAACGATCGAAGCGGTGGCGATGCCCGGCAAGGGCGCGATGACCGTTACGGGCAACCTGCGCGACGTCATGAAGGAATCGATTTCGGCAGCGAGTTCGTACGTGCGTTCGCGGGCTGTGCATTTCGGTGTAAAGCCACCTCTGTTCCGCACGCGTGACATCCACGTTCACGTGCCCGAAGGCGCGACGCCTAAGGACGGCCCTTCGGCTGGCGTTGCGATGGCGACCGCGATCGTCTCGGTGCTGACCGGCATTCCGGTGCGCAAGGATATCGCCATGACTGGCGAGATCACGCTGCGTGGCCGTGTGTTGCCGATTGGCGGTCTGAAAGAAAAGCTGCTCGCGGCGCTGCGCGGTGGCGTGAAGGTGGCGCTCATTCCGAAGGACAACGAGAAGGACCTCGCCGACATCCCGGATAACGTAAAATCTGGTTTGGAGATCATTCCCGTCGCCACCGTCGATGACGTGCTGCAGCGCGCGCTTGTGCGTCCGCCTACGCCAATCGAATGGAGCGAAGAGGACGAACTCGCCGAGACGCGCCGCAGCGAAGGTGGCGGTGCGGGAACGGAAGGCGCGCGTCCTCACTAAGGGCCCTGCTGCTCCTGAAACACGTTTTTGCAACGCAACAATGCCGCGTTTTGCTTGGCGCTAGGGGGAAATCCCCCTAGCGTCGAACACGATGCAGCCGGAATCGGCGCGCTTTCAATCCAAGCGGGATAGGGGCTTTAGCTCATGAATAAAGCAGAATTCGTTGCAGACGTGTCCGAGCGCATCGGCGAGTCCAAGCAGCGAGGCGAAGAAATCGTCAACACGGTGTTTGAAGCGCTGACCGCAGCACTAAAGCGCGGCGACGAAGTACGGTTGCCGCAATTTGGCGTTTTCCTCGTCTCGCAGACAAAGGAGCGTAAGGCGCGCAATCCTCAAACGGGCGAAGAGGTCTTGGTGCCGGCTGGCAAGAGGCCGAAATTCCGTCCGGGAAAGGCGCTTAAGGAAGCGATCTAATGCCGTTGAGACGATATCTGAGAGGGCGGCTCTGCGGGGCCGCCCTTTTCATTTGTGCCGCGCGCGTGTAGCAGCGGGCGCGAGGTCAAAGCTGATGTTGGCGAAAATCTACCGCCCCGCGAAGAACGCGATGCAGTCCGGCAAAGCGGGCACGATAAAGTGGCGCCTTGAGTTTATGCTGGCCACTGCGCCCAGACCTGACGCGCTCATGGGCTGGATCAGCGGCGCCGATCCGAACGGCCAGGTGCTGATGAGCTTCGACACCAAGGAAGCCGCGATTGAGTTCGCCCGCACCCACGGCATCCCGCACCAGATTGCTGAGGCGCCTGAGGCCAAGCGCCAGATCAGAGCCTACAGCGATAATTTCGCGTTCAAGCGCCGCGAGCCCTGGTCACACTAGGGGCCGCCGTTGTGATAGAGGCCTGCGGAACGACCCCGTAGCTCAACTGGATAGAGCATCCGCCTTCTAAGCCGAGGCTAGCAATCGGAATAGTTGTGTAGGTACGGAGGCTTGGGTACTTCGGTGGGCGTCGCGAACCGTGTTACGAACCGGCTCGTTGACCCCATAGCTCAACTGGATAGAGCACTCGCCTTCTAAGCGAGCGGTTGCAGGTTCAAGTCCTGCTGGGGTCGCCATCTTGCAACTGTGCCCGTGATCACATTGCAACTTGGGGCTGAGCCTGTTCTGCTGCGGTAATACAGAATCGAGCCGCAGGGCTCGAACACGGCGTCCTGTCAGGCGGGGGGATGGCTCAGGGTGGCAGCCAAGAAAAGCCAAACGCCGAGCGCGGCGGGTCCAACGGCGGGTTACGTCTATCAGCTCCGGTACGCTCTCCATCGCGCGCTGGAGCGTTTGCGCCGCGATCCCGCCGCAGCGATCGCAGTCGAACAACTCGACGACATCACGATAGTGAAAGACGGCGTCGTCGAAGAGATTGACCAGCTTAAGCACACCGTAAACGACGAACAACCGCTCACAGACTACTCGAAGGCGCTGTGCAACGACAATTTTCATGTCCGGTCGTCAATTGAGGTGGCCGGTTGAGCGGCTCAATCGCCGCTTCGCGCAGATGTGTGCGCATTATCTGGTTGAGCCGACCGCGTGCACGCCGGCCTCGGGCTGGGAGAAGGGCCAGGTTGAAAATCAAGTCGGCCTGGTGCGTGAGCGCTTCTTCACGCCCAGGCTCAGATTCAAGAGCTATGACGAGCTCAACGCTTGGCTCGCCGAGCAATGCGTCAAGTACGCCAAGGCGCACAAGCATCCCGAGATCGACGCGACGGTGTGGCAAGCGTTCGAAGCCGAACGGATGCATCTCATCGCCTATCGCGGCCGCTTCGACGGCTTCCACGCCGCGCCCGTTTCAGTGTCGAAGACCTGCTTGGTGCGCTTCGATAGCAACAAATATTCGGTGATGGCGCGCGCCGTTGGCCGCCCCGTGGATGTACATGCCTACGCCGATCGCATCGTCATCCGCCAAGATGGCCACATCGTCGGCGAGCACGCGCGCCGTTTCGGCCGCGGCCAGACCATCTACGATCCCTGGCATTACGTGCCTGTGCTGGCGCGAAAGCCTGGCGCCTTGCGCAATGGCGCGCCGTTCAAGGACTGGGCATTGCCCGGCGCGCTCGGTCGTGTGCGCGCCAAGCTCGCCGGCCGCGACGACGGCGATCGCCAGATGGTCGACATCCTCGCCGCCGTGCTCAGCGATGGCGTTGTCGCCGTTGAAGCCGCTTGTGCTGAAGCGCTCGATCACGGCGTACATTCCAGCGACGTCATTCTCAACATCCTGGCGCGCCAGCGCGAGCCGGCAGCGCCCCTCACCATTTTGACTCCGGACGCATTGAAGCTCGCAATTCCGCCGATTGCCGATTGCGCCCGGTACGACAGTTTGCGGAGGAGCGTGTGATGGAGCGACACGAAATTTTGGATCTGATGAGCGAATTGAAGCTCACCGGCATGCGCGCGGCTTTCGATGACATTCTCGCCACCGGCGTTAAGCGACAGCACCCGGTGCAGCAGATCGTCGCCGATTTGCTCAACGCCGAGATCGCTGAAAAGCACGCCCGCTCGATCAAATATCAGCTCACCATCGCGCGCATGCCCTTGGCCAAAGAGATCGAAGACTTCGATTTCGAGGGCGCCCCGATCAATGACGCGCTGGTGCGAGAACTGGCGACCGGCGCCTTTCTCGCCGAGCAGCGCAACGCTGTCTTCGTCGGCGGGACGGGCACAGGCAAAACGCACCTAGCTATCGCCATCGGCCGTGCTTGCATTCGCGCTGGCGCGCGTGGGCGTTTCTTCACCGTGGTCGATCTCGTCAACAAACTCGAGGCTGAAACCCGCGCCGGCCGTCAGGGGCGCATTGCCGATCATCTCTCGCGCATCGATCTGTTGATCCTCGATGAGCTTGGCTATCTGCTGTTTGCGCAATCGGGCGGGCAATTGCTCTTCCACCTCATCAGCCGCCTCTACGAGCAGACCTCGATCCTCGTCACCACCAATCTGGCCTTTGGCGAGTGGCCTACTGTCTTCGGTGACGCCAAGATGACCACCGCGCTGCTCGATCGTCTCACGCATCATTGCGAGATCATCGAAACCGGCAACGAAAGCTGGCGCTTCAAGACGCGCAGCTGATCCACGAGGGCTCCACTCACACCACCGCAATCAATGCTGCAGAGGGGGTCAATTTTGCGCGCCGATCAGGGGTCAGTTTTCAACGCCGATTGACACTCGGCCCATTGCTGCCGCTCGTCGTCACAGCGTATGCACCCGCCGAGCGCCGCCTTGCATAGGCGTCTCGGATCACGCCGATGGCCTCAAGCAGCGAGTGGTCTAAGACCGGGGTTTTAAACTGGTCGCTCGCCGGGAGCGATCAGCATGGAAGTGATCCTTGGCACGGAGCGGCGGCGCTGGTCTGAAGCGGACAAGCGAGGCATCGTGGTGGAAACCTTCGCGCCAGGGACGACCACGACAGAGGTTGCGCGCCGACACCGGATTTCCACC
>JANNFK010000079.1:0-26419 GCA_031379735.1 Caulobacteraceae bacterium
GCTTAAACGCTCCTCACGAACCCGACCGATCGCCTCAACGATCCTGGCCATCCGAACCTCCTGCAGCACTGCGATCCCTCCGGCCAAAACCGGACAAATCGTCTGCTACAAAAACCGGACATATCCCGTGTCACCGACAAATCCCTTTCCAGCCTTGACAACCTTGGTATTCGCCTGTACCTTTTTATTACAAGGTAGCTTTATGTCGGTCGCTGATGAACAATTTGCCGGCCTAAGGAAAGGTCTTCTGGAGTTCGCGATCCTGACTTTCGTGTCGGGGCGCACGAGCGCCTATGTGGGCGACATTCTGGAAGCTCTCGCGCCGACGCCGTTCGCGACCCAAGAAGGCACCCTCTACCCGCTCCTCTCGAAACTGCGCCGCGAAGAATTCGTCGATTACCAGTGGGTCGAAAGCGGCCAAGGGCCGCCCCGCAAATACTACCAACTCACCGACAAAGGCTCAGGGCGGCTCGGCGAACTTGCCGCTTACTGGCGTCATCTCACCTCCACTCTCGAAACCCTGGGGCGATAGAGGATCATGGAACGCGTCGTCACGATCAATCTCAACGGCAACTCGTATCAGCTGGAAGAACCGGCTTACGATGCCCTGCGCGCCTATATGACGCGCGCTGAAGCCGCTCTGGGCGCCAACCCCGACAAAGCCGAGATCGTGCGCGATCTCGAGCAAGCCATCGGCGATAAATGCGCGGGCCGTCTCTCGCCCGGCAAAACTGTTGTCTCCGCGATCGAGATGACGCGCATCTTGGAAGAGATGGGCCCGGTCGAGGGCGAAGCTGAACCCGGCGCGCAGCAAAGCCAAGGCGGCGCCGCGCCCAATCACGAACCTTATCGCCCTGCGCGCCGCCTCTATCGCATCTACGACAACGGCGCCTGGACCGGCGTCAGCGCCGGCATGGCGGCCTATGCGGGCCTCGACGTTGCCTGGGTGCGCATTTTCTGGATCGTGAGCGGCCTCTTCACCGGCGGCTTCACCTGCTTGATCTATCTGGTGATGATCTTCGCAGTGCCGGTTGCATCGACGAGTGAAGAACTCGCCGCGGCGCACGGCGCGCCGTTTAACGCACAAGAAGTCATCGATCGTGCGCGTCACGAAGCCAGCCGCTTCGCCGAAACCAGCGCGCAAAGCTGGCGCCGCGAGGAACGCCGGTGGCGCAGGTCATGGCGGCGCCAAGAGCGCCACTGGGATGCCGGATGGGGTGCGGGCGCAGCTCAAGCCGCGGCGGCGCCCGCGCAACCTGTCGGCTATGTCGAACGCATGTTCGCCGGGCTCTTTGCCTTCGTCTTCTCAATCATTACCGCCGCTTTGCTGATCGCATTTCTGATCGCGTTCTTCTCGCTGCTGAGCAGTGGTTCTGTGTTGGGCTGGACGCCGCCCGGCGATGTCCCGACTTGGCTTGTCCTCGTCGTGCTTGCCATCGCTTATGCGGCGATCTCATCGCCCTTCAGCGCCCTGCAACGCACCTCCTACGCCACGTTGAGCGGGCGGCGCACAGGTGGCGCAACCGACGGCCTGGCGACGCTCGCCATCGTCGTCCTCGTCGGGGCCTTCGCTTGGGTTTACTCGGCCGAAGCCCGCGACTTCATCGAACAGGGTTACGTCGTGATCCGCGACTTCGTTACTTACTGGAGCAGCCAAGGCTGATCCGAACTTCACACGCTCCATAGCCTGGGCGCGACTTTCGGGTCGCGCCCGTTTTTTAGGACACGCGCCGCGTCACGATCCGCACACCGCCCCACTCGGCGCGGACGATTTCAGGCGCGGCAGCGGCGTACTGCAACACCAGCATCGTCTCGCCGTCCCAAAAGATATCCTCGCCTCTGCGAGCTGGTGTAAAATCGTTGGCGACAAGAGTGCCGGCGGGCATTCCGTCCACACCCCTCAACGCAATCGCGGAGCGATCGCGCAGCATCACCACGTCCCGCGATCCACCCATCCCGCAATTCGCGCCGTAGATCTCGGCGACGTAACGCGCGCTCGGCGATACCCGCTCATGCGTGA
Source organism: Caulobacteraceae bacterium (assembly GCA_031379735.1). Taxonomy (GTDB): domain Bacteria; phylum Pseudomonadota; class Alphaproteobacteria; order Caulobacterales; family Aquidulcibacteraceae; genus Vitreimonas. Next base: position 2,021 of record JANNFK010000079.1, read on the forward strand.
GCTCATACTGGCAAGGACTGAACAGAAACGCCGTCGCGATCCAACTGACCCCCAGCACCGCAACAGAAGCGATGACCGCCCCAACGACCAAAAACCGTCGCAGCACCGGCCTCACCCCCACGGCCCCCGCTTCGGCGGCGTCGCTGCCGGCGCAGAAGGCGCCGGCACAGCAACCGGCGCCACTTGCGGCATCGGCACACGTCCGCCTGCAAACTTCGCCAGCGCCTCGATGCGCTTCGCGATCGGCGGGTGGGTCGCAAACAAGCTGGCAAAATCGGAGTGCGGATTCTCGATGAACATCTCGCGCACTTCCGACGGCGCGCTCGCGACAACGGAATTCCCGGAAATCTTTTGCAGCGCCGTGATCATGGCGTCTGGATTTTTGGTCAGCTCCACTGCGCCGGCATCAGCCAAATATTCCCGCCGCCGGGAGAGCGCGAACCGAATGACAATCGCTAAAGCGTACGCAATCGCGATGATCACAAGGGCCACGATGATGGCAATGATCGCGCCGCCGCCGCTATCACGGCTGCTGCCGGATCGCCGCGAAGAGCCTGCGCCGCCCGGCACACCGAACCGCAGACTGCGGAAGGTCATCTCACCAACAAACGAGAAAATGCCGACGAAGATCACGGCGATGATCAGCAAGCGGACGTCGGCGTTGCGAATGTGCGTCAGTTCGTGCGCAAGCACCGCTTCAAGCTCTTCGTCATTGAGCGTGTTGATCAATCCCCGCGTTACGGTGATTGAATAATTGCCCTTATGAAGCCCCGTCGCGAACGCATTGAGCGCGTCAGTCTCCATGATCCGCAGCGCAGGCATGGTGAGGCCGCGCGAGATGCAAAGGTTCTCAAGAAGATTGTAGAGCTTGGGCTCGGCGATGCGCTCGACTTTGTGCGCGCCCGTCGCTGCATCGATGATATTTTGGTAGAAAGCGTAAGCGATCCCAAACCACAGGATTGCGCCAGCAATCGCATAAGGCCACGCCTTCGCGAGTGCATCGCCAGCCCACATGAAATAGCCGGTCATGGGGTCGTTGCCGTAGTACGTGCCGGTCAGCCCTGCGAAGAGCAGGAAGAGCCCGTACGTCAGCAACAACAACAGAACTGGAAAACCGGCCATAAGCAGCACGGTCTTCCAGTTGTTGTTCCAGATATGTGTCTGGAGGCCGTAAGCGCTCACGCGTCTGGCCTAGTTGAACTTAACCTGCGGAGGGGCCGCATCCATCGAGGCGCGGCTTTCGTCGCCGACGTCGAAGAATTCGCGCGGACCAAAGCCGAACATGCCGACGAAAATGACCGCCGGGAATTGCTCACGCCCCGTGTTGTACTCGCCAACCGCATTGTTGAAGAACCGGCGCGCCGCGGCGAGTTTGTTCTCGATGTCCGAGAGTTCTGCTTGCAGCTGTTGGAAGTTGGTGTTGGCCTTCAAGTCCGGATAGGCCTCCGACAACGCGATCAGGCGTCCGAGCGCTTGGCCCAGAATGCCTTCCGCCGCGCCCATGGCCTTCGGATCGCCCGTGCGCTCAGCGCTCACCGCCGAATTGCGCGCCTGAATTACAGCTTCGAGCGTACCCGCTTCGTGCGCGGCGTAGCCCTTCACGGTCTCGACCAGGTTCGGAATGAGGTCGTGACGTTGCTTCAGCTGCACATCGACGTCAGCGAACGCTTGGTTGCAGTTCTGACGAAGCGCGACGAGGCGGTTGTAAATGCCAATCAGCAGCACCGCCAAAACGACGATGACGATGAGGATGATGATCAAAGTCATTGAGACCCTTTCCCGGACGAACGAGACCTATTTAGCGGAACGTTGTGGGCAACGCTATCCAATCACGTCGGAGAAGCGGCCAGAGCGCGAGAAGCCCTTCGGGGCAACCTTGCCGGCGCCGCCGCGTTTGCCACGGAACTCCTTCCACTCCGCCACAGCGCGATTGCGGCCGGCGCTATCCTCCCAGGAAAGGCCTTCGGCCTTGTCGAACACCTTCACATCCGCCAACCCGCGGTCGTGATAACTCTGCAGCTTCACGCCCTTGCCACGGTTCATCTCGGGCATTTCCGAGAGCGGGAAAATGAGGAGCTTCTTGCGTTCGCCGATGACGGCGACCTGATCGCCAATGACCTTCGCCGCTTGCATGGCGCGCCCATTTAACACCTGTTTGCCCGAGCGCTTCGTCGCCAGCATTTCGCTTTCGGGGACCACAAAGCCATAACCTTCATGGCTCGCCACCAGGCGTTTCGAGCCGTCCTCGTATTTGAAAAGCGCCACCACCTCGTCGATGTCGCCCAGCTCGATCGCCAAGCGGATCGGCTCGCCGTGACCACGCCCGCCCGGCAGCTTGTGCGCGTCGAGCGTGAACACCCGGCCGTCCGAAGCAAACGCCAACAGTTTATCGGTCGTCTCACAGCGCACGATGTGCTGTGCGTTGTCACCTTCCTTGAACGTCAGGTTATCGAGATCGCCATGGCCCTTGAGCGCGCGAATCCAGCCCTTCTCTGAAAGAATGACCGTGACCGGCTCGCGCACCACGAAAGCCTCGATATCGACATCGCCGGAAACAGCCGCGGCTTGACCAAGCTCAGTGCGGCGCTTGCCGAACGTCGTAGTCGGACCGAACAGCTTGCGCGTATCCTTCAATTCACCAGAAATCTTTCGCCATTGTTTGCGCGTGTCATCGAGCAAACCTTTCAGATCGGCCTGCTCTTCGCGCAACGCCGCATCCTCGCGGCGGATTTCCATTTCTTCCAGTTTGCGCAACTGCCGCAGACGCGTGTTGAGAATGGCCTCCGCTTGCGTCTCGTTCAACGTGAAGCGCGCAATCAGCTTTTCCTTCGGATCGTCCTCATTGCGGATGATCCGGATCACCTCATCCAGATTGAGATAGACGATCAACAATCCCGCCAACACGTCCAAGCGTGTTGCGATTTTCTCAAGGCGATACCCGGCGCGTCGCTGCAGCACGTCACGGCGGTGGTCGAGGAAGGCGCGTAGCACCTCCTTCAGGTTCATCACGCGCGGCGCGCCTTGGGCGTCGAGCACGTTCATGTTGAGCGAAATCCGGCTCTCCAGCGCGGTGAGCTTGAACAAGCTCTCCATCAATATCTCCGGCTCAACGGTGCGTGATTTCGGCTCAAGCACGAGCCGCACATCCTCCGCGCTTTCATCGCGCACATCCCCGAGGAGCGGCGCCTTTTTGTTCTCGATAACCGCAGCCAGCGCTTCGACAAGCTTCGACTTCTGCACCAAGTGCGGAACTTCTGTGACGACGATGCGCCACATGCCGCGGCCAAGATCTTCGGTGTGCCACCGCGCGCGCACACGAAAACCGCCACGGCCTGTCTCGTAAGCTTCGCGGATCGCTTCCGGCGGTTCAACCACAATGCCGCCCGTTGGAAAGTCGGGACCAGGAATAAGCTTCAGCAGATCGTCGGTCGTCGCCTTTGGGTTTTCAATGAGCAGCAAACAGCCATCGATCAACTCAGCCAGATTGTGCGGCGGAATGTTCGTCGCCATGCCGACGGCGATGCCGGACGAGCCATTGGCGAGAAGATTTGGAAACGCTGCCGGGAGAACGACTGGCTCTTCCTTCGAGCCATCATAACTCGGACGAAAGTCGACAGAATCCTCGTCGATGCCTTCGAGCAGCGCCTCGGCCGCCTTGGTGAGACGGCTCTCAGTATAGCGCATCGCCGCCGGGCTATCACCGTCGATGTTGCCGAAATTGCCTTGGCCGTCGATCAACGGATAGCGTGCGTTAAAGTCCTGCGCGAGACGCACCAGTGCGTCGTAAATCGATTGATCACCGTGCGGGTGATAGTCGCCCATCACGTCGCCGACGACCTTCGCGCTCTTACGGAATGCGGCGTCAGCGGTGAGGTTCAACCGCTTCATCGCGTAGAGAACGCGGCGGTGCACTGGCTTCAAGCCGTCGCGCACATCCGGCAGTGCACGGCTTGTGATCGTCGAGAGCGCATAGGCGAGATAGCGCTTGGCCAGCGCCTCGCCGATAGGCTCTTCTACAATGCGCCCGCCTTCTTCCGGCGAACGGGTAATGTCGTCAGCCATTCTTGGCTCTCCGAAACGATCGCGTGCTTTCTTGCACGCTTAGATCAGAGTCGTCCTGCAAATCCTAAACGCTCAATCAGCCGGCGGCGCGCGTCGGGCATGCCTTCGCCCTTCTGCTCGAAAACGCGGCGATCCAGGAAATATCCAGCCAAGGCGAACGCATCGGCGACATCGCCTGACTTTAGTTCCGCCTCCGGATCAACCAGGAACGGCGGAAGCTTGAGGAGAACATCAGCATGTGGCGCGCCCGCTTCGGCCGTTGCAGCGCGTCCTGTGCGCGGGCTCACCCACGCCAGACCCTCGGTTTCACCCGTCACCGCGCAGCGCGTGAGATCGAGCCCGTAGCCCATTGCCGACAGCAGACCCAGTTCGAAACGGGTATAGAGCGCAGGCCAGATATCGGTGTGCGGCATCGCTTCGATCAGCACGATCACAGCGTCATAGAGTTGCGGATACGCTTGGCGCTCTGGCGTGGCGGCGCGGATCAAAGATACTGCCGACGACAAGCCGGAAAGCGCGATCGGATCGTCGAGAAGCCGCGTCGCGTGCGGTTCGGCCAGTTCGAGCGGCGAGTAGAAACCCAATTGCTCAGAGAGCCGCGCTTTCCAGCCGACATGCACGAGATTTCCGGCCTGCAGGATCGGTTGCGACTTGCGGCCAGCATGCACGACGCCACCATAACGCCCGTGCTCGCGGGAAAACACTTCTGCTACGAGTTTGCCTTCACCGAAAGGACGCGCACCGAGGACGATAGCGTCGCCGACCCATTCCATCAGGCTTCGTAATCTAAGCCGAGACGTTGGTAGAGCGCGCGCTCTTCAGTCCAGCCTTCGCGGACTTTCACATGCAAGAAGAGGTGAATGCGGCGATCGAACGCCTCCTCCATCTCCTTGCGCGCCAGCTCTCCAATCGTCTTGATCGTTGCGCCTTTAGCGCCGATTGCGATTTTGCGCTGACTTTCGCGCGCGACATAAATTGTCTGATCGATCTTGGCCGAGCCGTCTTTGCGCTCCTCCCAGGTCTCGGTCTCAACGGTGAGTTCGTAGGGAATCTCGTCGTGCAGACGCAGGAACGCCTTCTCGCGCGTGATCTCCGAGGCGAGTACGCGGGCGGGCGCGTCCATCGTCTGATCTTCCGGGAAGAGCCAAGGGCCCACCGGCGCGCGTTCGGCGAGCGTACGGGCGATGTCATCCACACCGTCGCCCTTCCTGGCAGCGATCATGAACACGTCGGTATAGAGACCGGCTTCGACGAGCTGTGTCGTCATCTCAAGCAAAGCCGGACGCGGCACCGCATCGACCTTATTCAATACAAGGATTGACGCGAGCTCCATTTGTTTCAGCTTCGCTGCGATCGTGGACGAATCCTCGATCGCGCGCGCATCAGCGCCAGCTTTATCCGTGCCAGCATGCGCGGCTGCATCGACAACATGAATAATGGCGTCTGCGCCCTCGAGCGCGCTCCAGGCCGCCGCGACCATGGCGCGATCCAGACGGCGCTTCGGCGCGAACACGCCGGGCGTGTCGATCAGGATAAGCTGTACTTCGTCGCGCATGGCGATGCCGCGCACCAAGGCCCGCGTCGTCTGGACCTTCTGCGTCACCGCCGCGACCTTGGCGCCGACGAGCGTGTTCACCAGTGTTGATTTGCCAGCGTTAGGCGCACCGAGAACAGCAACTACGGCGCAACGATGCTCAACCACGTTCGCCTCGTGCTTTCAGGAAGGATTCGGCAGCGGAGCGCTGCGCATCTCGCTTCGAGCTGCCTTCGCCGCGTACTGGTTCAAAACCTTCCACGTGTGCCTCTATGATGAAATGCGGTGCATGCTCGGGGCCAGATTGGCCAACCTCAACATAGCGCAGATGCTTCTTCTTCGCCGCAGCCCATTCTTGCAATGACGTTTTCGCGTCGCGCTGGACGCCCTTGGCGTCCTCGAAGGCGTCGCCCCAGAAGCGATGGATGAAGGCGCGCGCGGTTTCGAGGCCGCTGTCCAAATAAAGAGCGGCAATCACGGACTCGCAGATGTCGCCCAGGATCGCTTCCTTTTGGCGGCCGCCATTGGCCTCTTCGGCCGGGGAGAGCACCAAAGCGTCGCCAAGCCCGGCGGCGCGGGCCGCGCGGGCGCAAGCGTGGCGGTTAACCAGCGCATTGAAGCGCGGCGCAAGTTCGCCTTCCTGCTCGGATTGATGCTCAGCCAATAAACGCTCAGCGACACACAAGCCCAGTACCCGATCACCGAGAAATTCGAGACGATCATAGTCTGCGCGGCGCTTTTGACCCTCGTGCACGCTGCCATGCGTCAGCGCCTCGCGCAGCATCGCGCGGTTCTTGAAGACATAACCAATACGCTGTTCGAGCTCACTGAGCTGGGCGTCGTGGTTTGCGGCCGGCCCTTTCATGGGCCGCGCCTCAATTGACTGACTTCAAGAAGCGATCGCCGCGAAAGCCGGTGAACAAGGTCCAGGGACGGAACAGCGACGTCGAGCCGTTGAACGATACGACCACGAACTGAGCCGGACCGACCAGATTGTCGTATGGCACGAAGCCAACGACGGACGGCACGCGGCTGTCAGCGGAATTATCGCGATCATCGCCCATCATGAAGAAGTGGCCTTCGGGCACCTCGTAGACGCGCGTGTTGTCGAGTTCAGTCACACCCTTGTCGAAGGTGATGTAGCTCACGCCATTCGACAACGTCTCACGATAGCGGGGGATGTGCTCGACGATGCCGTGTTCGTTTTCAAACGGCAGATCGCCGAGGTATTCGCGCTGAACAGCGTCACCATTGATGTGCAAAACGCCATCAATGATTTGGATGCGGTCGCCCGGGAGACCGATAACGCGCTTGATGAAATCGCGATCCGGCTCAGGTTGCGGGCGAAAGACGACAACGTCGCCGCGCTGCGGCTGGCTGCCGAACAGGCGCCCGTGCGGCAGCAACCCCTCAAGCGGGGCAAATGAGAAGCGGCCGTAGCCGTAAGACCACTTGGTCACGACGATGTAGTCGCCGACTTCCAAGGTTGGCTGCATCGAACCCGATGGAATGCGGAAGGGCTGAGCAATCGTGAAACGCAGCACCATCGCCAACGCGAGCGCATAGAGGATCGTCTTCACATTATCCCAGAAGACGTCCATTGCAGGCGTCGAAGAACTCGTCGTCGTCATGCTCATGCGTTTCTCGCTAATGACCCTTCGGCCGCCCTGGCTGTAGTGACTGGGCCGCCCCCGGCGCGGCCATGCATTTCCCCACCGGAGCGGGTCATTCTCCGGTTCCGGGCTGAATCGGCGCCAACTCCGCCGAAATGATGACGAAACCGACAGCCAACGGATAGTCGTCCGTAAGGCTTACGTGGATGTGGGCGACGTGCCCAGGCGGGGTCAATTGTTCCAAGCGTCGCGCAGCCCCGCCTGTCAGTTTCATGGTCGGCTGGCCGCTGGGGAGGTTGGCGACGCCCATATCCCGCCAAAACACCCCTTGTTTCAGTCCGGTACCCAGAGCCTTGGAGGTCGCCTCCTTGGCCGCGAAGCGCTTGGCGTAGGTGGCGGCTCGTTGCGCCGGGCGCCGCTCTGCGCGGGCGCGCTCCTTTTCCGTGTAAATCCGATGGGTGAAACGATCGCCAAAGCGCGCCAGCGTCTTCTCGATGCGGCGGATGTCGATGATGTCCGAACCGATGCCGATGATCATAGAGAGCGGTTCTAGGCGCCGGCGCGCGCCGCGTCGATGCGGGTGCGCATTTCGACAACGGCCGGTCCGAGGCCAATGAAAATCGCCTCGCCCACCAAGAAGTGGCCGATGTTGAGTTCTGCAACTTCGGGGATGGCGGCGATTGGCGCGACGGTTTCGTAGTCGATGCCATGACCGGCATGCACCTCAAGGCCGAGTGACGCCGCCTGGATTGCTGCTGCTTTCAGCGCTTTCAGCAAATGCGCCGCCTCGCCGGCTTGGCCCTCGCGCGCGGCGTCGCAATATGCGCCGGTGTGGAGTTCAACGACCGCGGCCCCAGTGCGGCTAGCGGCTTCAATCTGCATCGGATCAGCGCCAATGAAGAGCGAAACGCGGCTGCCGTTGGCGCTGAGCTTTTCCACGAAAGGTGCGATCCAGTTGTGCCCTCCGGCAACGTCGAGGCCGCCTTCTGTGGTTCGTTCCTCGCGGCGTTCCGGCACGAGGCACACGGCGTGTGGACGATGATGCAGCGCGATCGCCAACATCTCTGACGTCACCGCCATCTCGAGATTCAACGGCCGCCCGCGCTCGCGCAGCATGGCCGCGAGATGTTCGATGTCGGCGTCAGAGATGTGGCGGCGATCTTCGCGCAAATGTGCGGTGATACCGTCGGCGCCTGCTTCCAGAGCGACGACTGCGGCGCGCGCGGGATCGGGATACGAAACGCCCCGCGCGTTTCGTATCGTAGCCACGTGATCAATGTTCACGCCGAGCCGGACGCGGTTGCTCATGCCGCAAGACCTCGGCTGCCGGGCTTGATCGCCGGAAGCGCTGCGAGTTCGGGCGGAAGCTGATCAGCCGGATAAGCCGGTGCGCTGACGCTGGCGAGCGCGACGAGCTTTGCGCCGATATCAGCCTTGCCGCCCGAACGATCGATCAAGCACGCGGCGCCAACCAGTTCACCAGCGTGTCCGCGAATGGAGTCGAGACATTCACGCGAGGAGAGGCCAGTCGTCACGACGTCCTCCACCATCAGCACACGCTCGCCGGCATTGATCTGAAAACCGCGGCGCAGATGAAACGCGCCGTTCTCGCGCTCTACGAACATGGCGCGCGCTTTCAAATGACGCGCTGTTTCGTAGCCGGGAATGATTGCGCCGACCGCGGGCGAGACGACAACATCGATTTTGCCGAACGCGGCCTCGGCCTTTTCCGCCAGCGCCTTGCACAGACGCTCGGTGCGCGCAGGGTCCATGAAGACGGCGTTCTTTTGAAAAAAGACCGGCGAATGCAACCCGGAGGAGAGGATGAAATGCCCTTCCAGCAAAGCGCCGGCGGCGCGGAATTCGTCGAGAACTTGGTCTTGATTCATGGCGGCGATTTAGCATCCGAAAACGGCGGCGGAAAAGACTAACCCTTCACGCGCTCGGCTTCTTTCACCGACCTGCTCGCGCGCATGGCGGCTAGGATGTTCACAAGGTGGCGAGCGTCGGCAACTTCGATGTCGAAGACCATGTCGAAGAAATCAACGGTGCGCGTGGCGAGCCGCAGATTGATGATGTCGCCCTGGTTCTCGGCGATAATTCCGCACAGCTCGGCCAGCACGCCACGCTTGTTTTCCACCGTGGCCACGATGCGGCCGACAGCGAGGGTTTTGTTGAGTGCGGTTGGCGTCCAGGCGAGATCGATCCACTCGCCGCCGCCTTCTTCAAGAGCAGCCAAGGTCTCGCAATCGATGGTGTGAATGACGATGCCTTTGCCGGGCGTCTGGACGCCGATAATGCGATCGCCCGGGATCGGCGTGCAGCACTCGGCGAAATGCAGCGCCACGCCTGCTGTCAAATCACTGCCGCGCACGTAGAGCTTGGCTTTTTCCAATTCCATCGGCCGGCGGCCCGCATCTTTGCGGACCCTTTCTTTGAGGCCCGGGAATGCAGCGACCGCGACGGCGCTGGCTTTAATCAGGCCTTCTCCGACGGCGATGAAAAGTTCTTCTTCATCATGCTTGCCCAGCGTTTCAGCTGCTTGCTTCAGCGCGGTGTCGGCCAGATGGTGGCCATAGCGATGTAGTGCGTGCGCGACGAGGTCGCGCCCAAGACGTTCGAATTCGTCGCGCTTGGCGTGGCGATCGAGGCGGCGCTGGGCTGCCTTGGCGCGGCCAGTCTTCGTCAGCGCCTCGTAGCCCGGCACGGGCGCGACGCGATCACCAGTCAGAATTTCGACGACGTCGCCATTGTGCAGCACAGTGCGCAGCGGCTTTTCAACGCCGTTGATGCGCGCGCCGGTGCAGCGATCGCCAACGCCTGAGTGAACGGCGTAGGCGAAATCGAGCGGTGTCGCCCCTTGCGGTAGCGGGATCAGCGCGCCCTTCGGTGTGAAGGTGAACACGTGATCGGAATACATTTCGAGCTTCGCGTGCTCGAGAAATTCACCGGCCTCACCGCCATGTTCGGCAATCTCAAGCAAGGAACGCGTAACCTCGCGTGCGTCGAGACCGGCGTTGGCTGCGGTTTCCTCATCGAAGCCGTAGGATTCGTTCTTGTAACGCCAGTGCGCCGCGACGCCGTTTTCGGCAATCTGATCCATGTCTTCGGTGCGGATTTGGATTTCGACCCGCACGTTGCCGGGCCCGATCACTGTGGTGTGGATCGAGCGATAGCCGTTGGGCTTCGGGTTAGAAATGAAGTCTTCTAGCTGATCCGGCACACAGCGCCACGTTTGGTGAATCAGACCGAGCGCACGATAGCAATCGTCTGGGTTGGAGACGATTACGCGGAATGCATAAACGTCGGCGAGATCTGAAAATTCGATGCTCTTGCGTTGGAGCTTGCGCCAGATCGAGTAAGCCTGCTTTTCGCGGCCATAGACGCGTGCGTCGATGCCCGCGAACTCGAACACCTCCATGATGGTTTGAACGATGATCGCAACGTTGGCGCCTTTCTCGACACGCAATTGCGCGAGGCGAGCGTTGATCGTCGCTTCCATTTCTCCAAACGCTTCGTGGAAAGCGAGGCCTTCCAGTTCGCGCGCCATTTTCTCCATGCCGATGCGGCGTGCAAGCGGACCGTAGATTTCGAGCGTCTCAAGCGCGATACGGCGGCGCTTCTCCGGCTTTGGAATATGGCTAAGTGTACGCATGTTGTGCAGCCGGTCAGCCAGCTTCACGATCAGCACGCGCACATCGCGTGACATGGCGAGAATGAACTTCTGCAGGTTCTGCGCCTGCTTATTCTCTTCGCTTTGGATTTCGAGCTGCGAGAGCTTGGTGACGCCTTCGACGAGATCCGCGACTTGGTCGCCGAAGAGCCTCTGAATTTCTTCGCGCGTGGCGTCAGTGTCCTCGATCGTATCGTGCAAAAGCCCCGCGACAATTGTCGCGGCGTCCAGCTTGTACTCGGTCAGGATGCCCGCGACCTGGATCGGGTGAGCGAAGTACGGGTCGCCCGAGTGACGCTTTTGACCACCGTGCTTGGCCGTCGCGTACACGTACGCACGGTTGATCAGGTTCTCATCGACCGAGGGGTCGTACCCGCGCACACGCTCAACCAGCTCGAACTGGCGCAGATAGCTTTTGCGTGGCGACGCGCCCGCGCCTGCCGCTGGTGGGCTGGCCGGGGTGGCGGCGGCGACTCCGTCACCGCCTGACATGGGCTCAGTACCGCTCGTCGCGCTGAGCCTCAGCCTCTTGCTGAAGCGCGCGCAGGACGTCGTCTTCGCTGGTCTCGACCGGCGCGGCGAGCGCCAGACGATCTTGCTCGTCCTCGGCTTGGGCGGCCGGTTGGACGTCCTGGTAAAGCATCACGTAACTATCACGCAGCTCTTCAGGTGTGATTGCGCCGTCGCCAATCTCGCGCAGCGACACGACCGGGTCTTTATCGCGGTCGCGGTCGACCAGGGGTTCCGCACCCGACGAGATGTTGCGCGCCCGATGGGCGGCCAGGAGCACCAGCGAGAACCGGTTCGGGATCTTTTCAACGCAATCTTCAACGGTTACGCGAGCCAAGGGCGTGCTTCCTCAGAGTCAAAAGTGATCGGAACGAACCACAACCTAGTGGGGCCCGCGGTTTTTCGCAATGCGAAGGGCGACCGCAGATGCGAAATGCTGCCCCTCAGGACTGCGCGAGGGCGCCGACACGCTGATACCGGTAGCCCATCGGCAGACCAGCCAGCAGCTCGGAGGCGCTCAAACCGCTGCCCGGATGGCGCCAATCAAGGGCGATTTCGGCTAGCGGCGCCAAAACAAACGCCCGCTCGTGCATGCGTGGATGCGGCAATGTGATGCCGCCAAAGACCCCCTCGAGGCCATCCATGTCGATGATATCGAGGTCGAGCGTGCGGGGCGCCCAGCGTTCACGGCGCTCCCGGCCAAATCGGCGTTCTACAGCGGCGAGCTGGTCAAAGAGCTGCTGAGGCGTCCGGGCGCCAGCATGCAGCTCCGCCACAGCATTGTAATAGTCAGGCTGCCCGCTGCCTTGCGGCCAGGCCTCCGTTTGCCAAACGCCAGAGAGTGCGAGGGGGGGCAAACCTGCTTCCTGAAGCGCGGCTACCGCCCACGCGAGGAGTGCGGGCCCCTGCACGCCTTCGAACGACATGTTGGCGCCAAGGGCGACGAAGGCGCGGGTCACGTCGGCCAACCGTTTATGCGACCAGACGACAATGGTATTGACCCTCACGAACGCGCGACACCTCCTTCGATATCTAGCAGACGAAGACGAGAACCGGTGAGCAAAACTCCGCCCGAAGCGCCGAAGGATTGTCCGCTCTGTCCCCGGCTCGTCGCGTATCGCGAGGCAAACAAGCTTGCCGAGCCCACTTGGTTCAATGGCGCGGCGCCCTCGTTCGGCGACGCGCAGGCGCGTCTCCTCATCGTTGGATTGGCGCCCGGCCGCGCCGGCGCCAATCGCACCGGCCGCCCCTTCACCGGTGATTACGCTGGCAACCTTCTCTACGGCACGCTCAAAAAACTGGGGCTCGCGGAAGGGGAGTACCGCGCCGATCCGAAGGACGGGCTCACACTCGTGGGCGCGATGATCACCAACGCAGTGCGCTGCGCCCCTCCAGAAAACAAACCGACGCCCGCGGAAATCGCGACTTGCCGGCCCTTCCTGTCGGCGCGCATTGCAGCGTCATCAAAGGTCCGAGCATTGTTAGCGCTGGGTTCTATCGCGCACGAGAGCGTGCTGCGTGCGCATGAATTGAAGCCGACCTTCTCCAAATTTGGTCACGCGGTCGAAACTGAGCTTCCGGGCGGGCGGACGCTTATCTCAAGCTATCATTGCTCGCGCTACAACACGCAGACGCGGCGGCTGACAACAGAAATGTTTGAGACCGTAATGGCGCGCGCGAAAGAGATCGCCTTCGCTTAGTTGGGCCGCACGGAATCGACCGGCGGTTTCGGCGGCAAAATATTGTACCCGTCGTACGCGCGCGCGACGCCTGGCTCCAGCTCCTCCGCACGCGCGAGATCGGCGTTGCCTTCGGCGGTCATCCCGAGCGCGACGCGCGCCAAGCCGCGGCCGTAGAGGAAGTGGCCGCGTTCAGGCGCGAGCGCGACGGCAACCTCATAATCGGCCAACGACGCGGCGAAATCACCCCGTTTGTAGAGAACCAATCCACGACTGTCGTGAACATTAGCGTCGTTGGGGCCCGCTGCCAGCGATGCGTTGCAATCCGCGAGCGCGGCGTCCAGGTTGTCGTTGTTCACGGTACGGAGCCAGCAGCGTTCGTTCAGAAGCGCTGCATCCGCTGGCGCGTCGCGCAACCACTCATCCAACTGAACAAGTTCTTGACGATATTGCCCAACGCGTTCTTCCACGACCTGAGCACGCCGATCTAACGCTGGCTGCAACCCAGGCTGCAACGAAAGCGCGAGGTCAAAGTCGCGCACGGCCACATCGTAGGCGCCGCGAGCCTGGTGGACGATGCCGCGCTCAAGGTAAGCCTGGGCGTTGCGCGCATCGATGCGCATCACGCGACCGAAATCAGCTAGCGCGCGCGTGTATTGACCTTCGTTCGAACGGATCGAGCCGCGCACCAACAGCGCCGCCGCGCGCCGCTCCGGCGGCGTACCGGCAAAGCCGATCACGATCGAACATTGACCAATGCGATATTCGGATGCACCCGGCCCGTCACAGCGCTCCCAGGCAATCTCAACGGTGTCGGCGTTCACTGGCGGCAGACAACCGCCGAGGACGACGGCAAACGCTATGGCGATCGCAGACCTCATCCCTTATCCCGCATAAGCCGCCCTTGTTGGCGCTTCCACTCACGGTCTTTCGTGGCTTCGCGCTTGTCATGCGCCTTCTTACCTGTGGCGACTGCGATCTTAATTTTGGCGATGCCGCGATCGTTGAAATAAAGTTCAAGCGGGGCAAGCGTGCGCCCTTCGCGTTCAACCGCACTGGCGAGCTTTTTGAGCTCCCTTGCGCGCACAAGCAGCTTCCGCGGCCGGCGCGGCTCGTGATTGAACTGACCCGCCGGCGGATATTCGGGAATAGTGGCGTTCACCAGCCAGAGTTCGCCCTTATCGGTGCTTGCATAGCTTTCAGCAATATTGGCGCGGCCCGCGCGCAGCGACTTCACTTCGGTGCCGACCAGTTGGATGCCGGCTTCCATCGTGCCTTCGATCATGTAGTCGAAGCGGGCGCGACGGTTTTCCGCGATCAGCTTGCGCTTAGGATCTGCTTTCTTGGCCATGGCGCTTAGATAAGCCCTGCATGCGTCATTGCCGAGCGAATCTGCGCTTTAGCCGCATCGCTGCAGGTGATGATCGGCAACCGAACCTCGTCCGCGCACAAACCCAACAACGAGCACGCATACTTTGCCGGCGCCGGCGACGGTTCGCAGAACATCGCCTTATGCAGCGGCGATAATTTTTCATCGATTAGGCGCGCGGCGTCGAACGCACCCTGCAGTGTGGCCTCCTGCATTTGCGCGCAGAGCCGGGGCGCGACGTTCGCCGTCACCGAGATACAACCGCGTCCGCCATGTGCGTTGAAGCCTAGAGCGCTTCCGTCTTCGCCCGAGAGCTGGATGAATTTCTCGCCTGCTAGCGCGCGATGCTTTGCAACACGCGACAGGTCGTTCGCAGCGTCCTTGATGCCCACGACGTTCGCTAATTGCGCAATGCAGCCGACCGTCTCCGGCGACAGATCAACGATTGTGCGTCCAGGCACGTTGTAGATGTAGATCGGAATGTCGACAGCGTCGTTGATCGCCTTAAAGTGCGCGACCATCCCATCCTGGCTGGGTTTATTGTAGTAAGGAGCAACAACGAGCACCGCGTCTGCGCCAACGCGCTTGGCATGCCCGGCAAGCTCGATCGCGTGCGCGGTATTGTTCGATCCGGCGCCCGCGATCACCGGCACTCTGCCAGCGGCGGCTTCCACGCACATCTCCACAACGCGCGCGTGCTCTTTGACGCTCAGGGTCACGCTTTCGCCGGTTGTCCCACAGGGAACCAGCCCATGCGTACCCTCGGCGATCTGGCGCTCCACCAGTGTCTGAAATACCCGTTCGTCAACGATTCCGTTGCGAAATGGCGTTATGAGCGCGGGAATCGAGCCGTGAACCATGAACTACTTCCGTTTGGGGTAGAGTTGGCGCGATTCCTGCCACACTGTCAGGCGAGGTTAAATAGCTGCCCGCCGACCCTTGTTTGCGGGCTGCAGGTTGTTTCGTTGCGAGGCGGGTGAATGCACCGACCCAGAATGGTCCGAGTATGCGCTATGGCGGCTGCCGCCAGCGCTTTCTTAGTCGCGTCCAGCGCCGGGCAGCAAGAATCTGCGCCCGGCCCGGCGAGCGCGCAGGCTACCACTTATGAACCGGCGGCGCCGATGCCATCATCCGCTGAACGCATGCGTTTGCGGGATGGCTTGGCCGCGGCGGAGTCTCGTGACTGGGGCGGGCTCGCGTCACTGCGTGACAGCTCGAGCGACCCTCTGGTGCGCCGCATGCTGCAATGGCGCTGGGCGTCGGCCACCGAGGCGCCGCTCTATTTTTCGGACATCAAACAGGCGCTCGACGAGTTGCAAGGTTGGCCAGGCCGCACGCTGATGCGCACGCGCGCCGAGCAGGCGATCTTCGACAGCCGCCTCTCACCGTCAGAGCGCGTAGCGTTCCTGCGCCAGGACGGCGGGCCGATCACAGGCGATGGCCGCATTGCTCTGGCGATTGCACTACGGGATTCCGGGCAACGCTCGGAGGCAAATGAGATCGCCCGCGCCGCTTGGCGCGAAGACGCGCTGACCAGCGCCACCGAGGATCGCGCGCTCCAGGAGTTTAGCTCTGTTCTCACACAGGACGATCACGCGGCGCGTGTCAGCGGCCTGCTCTGGCGCGACCAGCGCACGGCGGCGCAGCGTCTCTACTCGCGCATCTCGCCAGCCGACCGCGCATTGGCGCAAGCACGCATCGCAGTGCAGACACGCCAGCGTCGCGGCCTCCAAGCCACGATCGATGCGGTGCCGTCTTCGCGTCATGACGATCCGGGCCTGCTCTATGATCGCGCCCAGTATCGCCGGCGCACCGATCAGCCGGTCGACGCCATGCAGATGGCCGCGCGCATCGATCCGCGCGAAGCGCCGATGGCGGCGCGTTCGGACATCTTTAAGGAGCGTCGTCTCTACGTGCCGCGTGCTATGCGGGCAGGCAATTACAGCTTGGCGTATCAGCTCGTCTCCACGCACGGACTAACCAGTGGTGAATCCTTCGCTGACGCCGAATGGCTCGCTGGCTGGCTCAGCCTGCGCTACCTCAACCAACCACAGCGCGCCGCCGAGCACTTTTCACACCTGAGCGAAAACGTATCCTCGCCGGTGAGCTTGTCGCGGGCGCTGTACTGGCGCGCGGAGGCCCAGCGAGCGCTTGGCAATGGCGGCGAGGCGGAACGTCTCTTCAATGAAGCCGCCCGCTTCAACTTCACGTATTATGGCCAGCTCGCGGCCACACGTGGTGATCGGACAGCGCTGCTTTCATTGCCGGAAACGGCGCAAGTCAGTGACGCCGTCCGCAACCGCTTCAACAACCGGGAATTGGTGCGGGCGCTGCGGCTGATGGCCGAAGTCGGCGCGCAACGCGATTTCGAGTCGATTGGATTTTATCTGGACGACACGATAGACGATCCGACGGAAATGGAATTGCTTTCGCAACTCGCGCGGGAGCAATCCTATCACCGCACTGCGCTGCGCAGCGCCAAGGCAGGGCTCTTCCGCAATGTTGTGGCGACCAGCTCAGCTTACCCGCTGATCGACCTGCCGCCAGCTGTGCGTACGCAGGGCCGGATCGAACCGGCATTAGTGCTCGCCATCATCCGCCAGGAAAGCGAGTTCGACCCCAGCGCTATCTCCACCGCCAACGCGCGCGGACTGATGCAGCTCATCCCGTCAACGGCGCAGGCGCAAGCCCGCCGCGAAGGCATTACCTTCCAGCGGAACGCGCTGACCAGCGATCCACAGTACAATATGACTCTGGGCTCCGCGCACTTGGCAGACCTCGTCGATAGCTTCAATGGCTCGTACGTGCTGGCGATCGCGTCCTACAATGCCGGCTCGCATCGGGCGCGAGAATGGATCGACGATTGGGGAGATCCACGTTCGCCATCAGTCGACGTCGTGGATTGGATCGAACTCATCCCGTTCTCGGAGACACGCAACTACGTGCAGCGCGTGACCGAGAACTTGCAGGTCTATCGCTATCGCCTGGCAGGAGAGCCGACCCCGATCACACTCGAGCGCGATCTGAAGCGCGGCGGCTAAGCCGCCAGCGCGCGCTCGAACGTCTCGATGTCGACGTTGCCGCCGCTGGCGATGATCGCCACCGTTTGTCCGCTAACGTCCGCGCCACCTTCCAGGAGCGCTGCAAGGGATGC
Source organism: Caulobacteraceae bacterium (assembly GCA_031379735.1). Lineage (GTDB taxonomy): Bacteria > Pseudomonadota > Alphaproteobacteria > Caulobacterales > Aquidulcibacteraceae > Vitreimonas. The sequence continues at coordinate 19,615 of JANNFK010000079.1, forward strand.
AGCGCCCGATGGTTCAAGAACGAGCTTTAGGCGCTGGAAAGCGAACTTCATCGCGCGCAGCACTGCGTCATCCGAAACAGCAATCACGCGCTCGAAGCGTTCGCGAGCGATCGCATAGGGGATCTCACCCATTTGCTCGGTGAGAAGGCCGTCGCAGATCGAGCGGATCCCGGGGGCGTTGCGCTGAATGCTTCCGCTCTCAAGCGTACGCTGGATGTCGTTGTGCCCTTCGGGCTCCACCGCAAACACACGCGCCTCCGGCAGCGACAAAGCCGTGCCGGTCGCCAAACCGCCACCGCTCGCGGGCACGAAGACAATGCCGGGCGAAATCCGCCCGGCAATCTCCAAGCCGGCCGTCCCCTGCCCCGCAAGCACAAACGGGTCGTCGAAAGGTTTGATTAAGGAGAGACCTGCTTCAGCCGCGAGACGTGCGCCAATCTCCTCACGGCTCTCACCGACACGATCATAGGTCACCACCGTCGCACCCAGGCTGCGCGTGGTGTCGAGTTTGATCTTCGGCGCATCCGCCGGCATCACGATCGTCGCTTTGATGCCGAAAATATTCGAAGCGGTCGCCACCGCGATGGCATGATTACCGGACGAAAACGCGATCACGCCTTTGGCGCGCACCTCTGGCGCCAGTGCGGCGATGGCGTTGGTGGCGCCGCGCATCTTGAAGGCGCCGCCGCGCTGAAGGTTCTCAGCCTTCACCCAGACTTTCGCTCCGGTCATTTCATCTAGTACGTCGTTGCGGATCAACGGCGTCTTTACAGTGATGCCTTCGATGCGCTTGGCGGCGGCTTTCACGTCTTCGATCGTCGGGGTCATCATGAGCCTCTTGGTTTGGCGCGGCGCGTCGGCGGCGCACTCAGCGGATCGTCGGGCCAGGGATGCTTCGGGTAGCGGCCGCGCATCTCGCCGCGCACCACCGCGTACGAGCCACTCCAGAAGCCTGGCAGATCTTTGGTGGTCTGCACCGGACGGTGCGCCGGCGACAACAGGCGCAAGCTCAGTGCTACACGCCCGCCTGCAAGGGCCGGATGCTTGGCTTCGCCGAACATTTCCTGCAGACGCACATCGAGCGCCGGACCTCCGTCGCTTTCGTAGTCGATGGAGAGCCAGGAACCGGCGGGTGTTTCGAATTTGCTTGGCGCCTCAGCGTCGAGCCTGCCGCGCTGCTCGTAGTCGAGCGCGTTCATGAGAGCGCGGGAGACGTCCACGGCCTTCAACGATGAAACGCCGTCCAGCGCTGGAGCGAGCCAATCACCGGTTTCGGCGCGAAGAGCATCATCGCTCCAATCCGGCCAGAGCTCGCCTTCGAGGCCGCGCATAAAGCGAACACGCGCGCGCGTCTGTCTGGCGGCTTCGTTCCAGTCCAGGTATTCCAGACCCTGCTCGGCGACGACATCCAGCAATGCTTGCTTGAGCTCAGCGCCCGACAAACGCTCCAGCGGCGCTTCCGACAAGACAAGCTTTCCAAGCCGGCGCACCTTGCGTCCGCGTAAGGCCCCCGTCGCGGGATCGATGGTCGCCGAGGCGCGTGTTTCGATCTGGGCGCCGAACATGGCCTCGATGTCTGCAATGTCGATTGGCGCGCCGAGGATGACTTGAGCGCGGCCAGCGGCGCCCACCATGTCGGCGATTACGGCATACGGGGATTTCAATAGCGATGAGGCTTCATCAACGATTGCGGCGCGGCCGTTGACGAGTGCAAACGCACCTTGCCGCGCCTTCGCGACGCGGTCGGGGTAAGCGACCGCAAGGATACGGCCTGCGTGGTCTTCGTTCGCCTCGCCGCGAGCGCCGCCCGCCAAGCGCGCGATACGATCCGCCAAAGCACGCGCGCTGTCCGCGCGCTGACCGCGCTCGGTGGCAAAACGATGCAAGCGGTCGCGCAGGTCCGCGCTGCGGCCACCTAACCCTTGTTCGGTAAGCACCAACGCGATGCGCGCGGCGAGCAAGGCTTCGCCGTCACGCGCCGCGCTCATCACCATGTGCGCCAAACGCGCCGGCAGCGGCAGCTTAGCCACTGCCAGTCCATGCGCGGTGAGCCGTCCATCGCCGTCGAGGGCGTTGATGCGCTTTAGCAACGCGATCGCTTCAGTCCATGCAGGCGCCGGTGGCGGATCGAGCCAACCGAGAGTCGCCGGATCACTGACGCCCCAGGCTGCAAGGTCGAGTGCGAAGCCACTCAGATCAGCGTCCATAATCTCGGGCCGGTCGAAGGCCGGTAGCGCGCGAGTTTCGCCTTCGCTCCAGAGCCGCCAGCAGACGCCCGGCTCCAAACGGCCTGCGCGGCCCGCTCGCTGCGTGACCGAGGCCTGACTGGCGCGCACGGTTTCGAGACGCGTGAGCCCGAGCGCTGGTTCAAACTTCGGCCGCCGCGCGAGACCGCTATCAACAACGATGCGCACGCCCTCGATTGTTAAGCTCGTCTCAGCGATTGAAGTCGCCAGAACGATTTTGCGGCGGCCCGCTGGCGCGGGCGAAATCGCCGCGTCCTGATCGCTTGCGCTCATCGCGCCATAGAGCGGCCGGATATCGACGTTGAGGTCGCGCACGGTCGCCCGCAATTGTTCGGCGGTGCGCTCAATCTCACGAACACCGGGCAGAAACACCAGCGCCGAACCGGACTCGGCCGCCAATGCAGCGCGCGTAACCGCTGCGACTTCTTCCTCCAGGCGCGCGCGTGGATCGCGCGGGCGATAGACGTAGCGCACCGGAAACATCCGGCCCTCACTGACAATCACAGGCGCATCGCCGAGCAGCGACGACACCCGCGCTGCATCGAGCGTGGCCGACATCACCACCAGTTTCAGATCCGGCCGCAACGCGCTTTGTGTGTCACGCGCCAACGCTAAACCCAAATCACCCTCGAGACTGCGCTCATGAAATTCGTCAAAAATGACGGCAGCAATTCCGCGTAACTCGGGATCGTCTAGGATCATCCGCGTGAACACGCCCTCAGTGACGACCTCAACCCGCGTGTCGCGGCCAATCTTGGAATCGAGCCGCACGCGATAGCCGATCGTTGAGCCCACAGGCTCGCCGCGCTCGAACGCCATCCGCGACGCCGCAGCACGCGCCGCGATCCGGCGCGGCGAGAGCAGGATAATTTTGCCACCTTTGAGCCATGCTGCGCCTAGCAAAGCAGGCGCGACGCGCGTCGTCTTGCCCGCGCCTGGGGGCGCGACCAGCACAGCCTCGCCGCGCGCTTCCAGCGCCGCGATAAGTTCGGGAAGGACATCCTCAACCGGGAGCATCAGCCGGGCTTAACCCAACGCCCATGTCCCTGTCTCGCCGCATTGGCGCGGCAGCTTGGCGGGGGTATAGGCTGGCCGCGTTCGAGCCGGGGAGTTGGACAATGCGCGTGCGAGCTTTGGGGAAATTCGCGGTGGTGATCGCCGCCTGCGTGAGCGTTGTGGCGTGCTCGACCGGGCGCACCGCCGACACCCGGCGCGGGGTCACGGGCGCCGCATCCATCCCGCTGCGTGACGTTGGCCTGATGCGCCAAGAGATTCCACTGCTGCTGCGCAATTTGCAATATCCGTATGCAACCGCATCACTCAGCGATTGCGCCGCTGTTGCGCGCGAGATCAGCCAGCTTGACGCGGTGCTAGGTCCGGAGAGCTACCAGCCTGGTCCGAACCGCAACATTTGGGATCGCGGCGGGGACTTCGTCGAAGATCAAACGATTCAGGCAGCGGAGGACACAGCGTCGGATCTAATCCCATTCCGGTCGTGGGTGCGACGGATTAGTGGCGCCAATCGCGCTGAACGCGATGCGTTGCGGGCTGTTGCGAATGGTCAGCAGCGGCGCACGTTCCTGCGTGGCTACGGCGCCTCGCTGGCTTGCCCGAGCATCATTCCGCCACCGCCGCCCGCGCTGCGCCAACGTTAAGCTGCTTCGGGTTTGGTCTTGAAGGCCGCAACGAATTGCGTGAGCCGGCCCTCCGCGATCGCATCGCGCATTCGGGCCATCAGGAATTGGTAGTAAGCCACATTGTGCCACGAAAGCAGCACTTGGCCGAGCAACTCGCCTGCTTTGAAGAGGTGGTGGAGGTACGCCTTCGAATAATCGCGACTGGCTGTGCAAGCAATGCGGGGATCGAGCGGACTTAAGTCTTCGGCATAGCGCGCGTTGGTGATATTGAGCGGCCCGTCGTCGGTCCAGGCTTGGCCATGTCTGCCGGAGCGCGTCGGCAACACGCAATCGAACATATCAACGCCGCGCACGACGCTTTCGACAATATCGATCGGTTTGCCCACGCCCATCAAATAGCGCGGGCGATCTTGCGGGAGCAAAGGCGTTGTGATGTCGAGCGTCGCCAGCATCGCTTCGTGGCCTTCACCGACGGCCAAGCCACCGATCGCGTACCCATCGAACCCTTCGCTAACAAGCGCTTCAGCCGAAGTGCGACGCAGTGCCGGGTCGATGCCGCCTTGCACGATGGCGAAGAGATTTTGCGCGTCGCGTTTGCCGAATGCAGCTTTGCAGCGCCTGGCCCAAGCGAGTGAAAGCTGCATCGCCTTTTCGACGTCCTCTCGTGGTGCGGGCAGCGCGGGGCATTCATCCAGCTGCATCACGATATCCGCGCCGATCTGATCGGCCTGAATTTCCATAGCGATCTCAGGCGTCAGACGGTGTTGGCTGCCGTCGACGTGACTGCGGAAAGTCACCCCCTCGGAATCGAGTTTTCGCAGCTGGGAGAGCGACATCACCTGGTAGCCGCCGCTGTCGGTCAGGATCGGCTTGTCCCAATGCATGAATTTGTGAAGGCCGCCGAGGCGCGTCATGCGCTCGCCGCCAGGGCGCAGCATCAGATGATAGGTGTTGCCGAGAAGAATATCCGCGCCGGTTGCGGCGACCTGATCGACTGTCAGGCCTTTCACCGTGCCGGCGGTGCCGACAGGCATGAAGGCGGGCGTGCGAATATCGCCGCGCGGCGTGCGCAAGACACCGGTGCGCGCGTTGCCGTCGCGCGCCTTGATCTCAAAGGAAAAGCTCATTCGGCTCGCCATACCAGGCTGGCGTCGCCATAGGAATAGAAGCGATAGCCGCTGGCGATAGCGTGTGCATAGGCGGCCTTCATGCGGTCGAGTCCTGCGAAGGCGGAGACAAGCATGAACAAGGTCGAGCGCGGCAGGTGGAAGTTGGTCCAAAGGCCATCCACCACGCGGAAGCGATAGCCGGGCGTGATGAAGATATCGGTGCCACCGGATTCGGCGCGAACGCTGCCGTCTTCATTTGCAGCGGATTCCAAGGAACGTAGCGCCGTGGTGCCGACCGCAACCACGCGCCGGCCTTCGCGCTTGGCGCGATTGATTGCATCCGCCGTCTCCGGCGAAATTGCGCGCCATTCGGAGTGCATCACGTGGGCGGCGGTGTCGTTTGTCTTCACCGGCAAGAATGTCCCAGCGCCGACATGCAGCGTGACGTGCGCGCGCTGGACCCCCATCGCGTCGAATTGGGCCATGAGCGCGCTGGTGAAGTGGAGTCCCGCTGTCGGCGCAGCGACTGCGCCGTCCTTAGCTGCGTAAATGGTCTGATAGTCGGCGCGATCCTCCTCATCGGGCGTGCGCTTGGCCGCGATGTAGGGCGGCAGAGGCGGTGCACCAATCTTGGCTATAATTTGGTCCAACGCCGCACCGGCGCGATCGAAGCGCAACGTGACGTCGCCGTCTTCGCTCTTAGCTTCGATCGTTGCGAAGAGGCCGTCGTCAAAGAAAAGTCCATCGCCCTCTTTGAGGCGCTTGCCGGGCCTCGCAAGTGTACGCCATACGTCGGGACCAAGGCGTTCAATCAGGTTGAGCGACACGCGCACCACCGGCCCCTGCGGATCGCGGCTGGGACGGATGGCCTTCAGCGCGGCGGGAATGACGCGTGTGTCATTGAAGACGAGGAGATCGCCTGCGCGGAAGAGCGCCGGAGCATCCCGCACGATCGCATCCGCGAACGCGCCTATCGATGTGACATGCAACAGACGCGCACTGTCACGCGGGCGCGCGGGGCGAAGCGCGATTAGCTCTTCCGGCAGTTCAAAATCGAACAGATCGACGCGCATAGGCTGATTATCGCTTTTCCGTGGCTCTCGCACGCATCTGGCGGCACATTCAAGAGCATCCCTCCGAAAGAGAGAGCGATCGTGGAAGAGTCCCCCGAACTGCCTGAGGTCAAGCGCACCAGCCGCAACTGGCTCGATTTGATGCTGGGGCTGTCGGCGATTTTCGTCTCGATGTGCTCACTCTACCTCGCCTACAATTCCAGCAACTCGATGGAGCGATTGGTTGCAGCCAATTCCATGCCGTTCATCCAACTGGAGAGCGGCAACGCCTCCGATGAAGGCGAACCTGGAAGGCTGGGCTTTGCCGCACGCAACGCCGGGACCGGTCCGGCGCGCGTGCACACGTTCGAGTATGTCGTCGATGGCGTGGCCGTGCCGCAGCGCGGGTATGTCGCCGGGAACGTGATACGCGCCTGTTGCCGCCCCGAGTTGGACGCCGCGCTCGCCGCCGCTGACGGCAACATGATTGCGGCCATCGACAACGACCTGACGAGCCCTATTGCCAACACCTTCTTCGCGCCGGGCGACGAGGTCACGTCCTGGGCGTGGCGCCGAACTGAGGTCAACGCGTCGCTTTGGGATGCAGTCGATCAAGCGCGTCAGAGCGCGCGCATCCGTATGCGCGCGTGCTATTGCTCGTTGTTCGACGAATGCTGGATTGCCGAGACCGGTGTCTTCCCGCCACGCCCGGTAGATGCTTGCGCAGCGCCGCCGCAGCAACCCTCCGCTAGCCCCTGACC
>JANNFK010000088.1:0-73394 GCA_031379735.1 Caulobacteraceae bacterium
GGCCGCGGTGAAGGCTGCGGGCGTGAATTTCCCCGACGCGTTGATCATTGAGGACAAATACCAGTTCAGGCCGGAGCGCCCGTTCGCGCCGGGTGGCGAGATTGCTGGCGTGATTGAGAGCATCGGCGCCGGTGTGACCAATGTGAAAATTGGCCAGCGCGTCATTGGCTCGCTGGGCTGGGGCGGCATGGCCGAGAAGGTAAAGACGCAAGCCGCGCGGGTGTTGCCGATTCCGGATGCAATGCCGTTTGACGAGGCGAGCGCATTTATTCTGACCTACGGCACTTCGTACTATGCGCTAAAGGATCGAGGCGCTTTGAAGGCTGGCGAGACGCTGCTCGTGCTCGGCGCCGCTGGCGGCGTTGGCGTTGCGGCGATCGAGTTGGCGAAGGCGATGGGCGCGCGCGTCATTGGCGCTGTGTCGAGCGAAGAGAAGGCGGCGTTTGCGACGGCTGCGGGCGCGGACGCAACCGTGATTTATCCGCCGGGCGCATTTGCAAAGGATCAAAGCAAGGCGCTTTCGGAGAGCTTCAAGCAAGTCACTGGCGGCGGCGCCGACGTGATCTATGACGCGGTCGGCGGCGACTATTGTGAGCCTGCGTTGCGGGCGATGAACTGGGGCGGGCGCTATCTGGTGATCGGCTTCCCGGCCGGCATCCCTTCGCCGCCACTCAATCTGACGCTTCTAAAGAGTTCATCGATTGTCGGCGTGTTCTGGGGTGCAAGCGTCGCGCGCGAGCCGGAGCTGCATAAGGGCAATGTGCGCGATCTGTTCAAGCTCTATGCCGAAGGCAAAGTTAAGCCGCGTATTTCCGCACGCTATCCGTTGGCCGAAGGCGGCAAAGCGATCCGCGCGCTGATGAATCGCACCGCGACCGGCAAGCTTGTCGTGACGATGGAATAATGCCGGGCGGCGTTCACTGCTGCCTGCGTGGAAAATCGCGCCGCGTGCATCCGCAGACAAGGTCTGCGGCGGTTAGATAGATGACCGAGCGAAAACATCGCGCCGGCCGATGAGATTGATATGGAGAAGAGCATGAAACGGCGTGGAATTCTGATCGGCGCGCTGCTAGCGCTCGCGGCCTGCGCAACCGCTTCGCAAGCACCCGCGCCGCAAGCCGGATTCACCTCCGATCGAATTGGTGTCGTCACCCGGGGCAGTGGTCGCGACATTATTCTCATTCCCGGCCTGAGTTCGTCGCGCGACGTTTGGAACACGACCGCCGACGCGCTTGATGACAATTATCGTGTGCATCTTGTGCACGTGAACGGCTTTGCGGGCGCGCCAGTCGCTGGCAATGGCGACGGCCCGGTCGCGGCGCCAGCGGCAGAAGAAATCGCTCGCTACATCAGCGAAAATCAACTTCAAAGCCCTGCCGTCATCGGTCATTCGATGGGCGGCACGATCGGCATGATGCTCGCAGCACGCCATCCCGGCGCGGTCGGTAAGTTGATGGTCGTCGATATGTTTCCGTTCATGGGCGCCATGTTTGGCGGCCCGACCGCGACGCCCGAAAGCGTGACCCCGATCGCGGATCAGATCCGCAGCGGCATGCGTATGGCGCCGCAAGGCGTCGTTTCAGATCAGACGCGCGCGACCATCAATTCGATGGTGCGCACCGAAGCGGCGCGTCCGGAAATCATCGAACACGCGCGGCAGAGCAATGTTGGCGTCAGCGCCAATGCTTTCCACGAACTGATCGTCACCGATCTGCGCCCGGAACTCACCAACATTCGCGCGCCGCTCACGGTGCTCTACGTGATCCCGCCGCAAGTGCCGATCACGCCGGAGCAATATGACGGCTTCATGCGCGCTTCATACGCAAGCGTACCAGCGGCGCGCCTCATTAAGATCGACGAGAGCTATCACTTCATCATGATCGACCAGTTCGATCGCTTTATGAGCGAAGTGAATGCGTTCCTCGCGGACTAGCGCTTCTGAAATCCAGCGAGCACTTCGCAGACCCAACGCGCCGCCGTCAGAGCACTGATGGCGGCGACGTCGAGTGAAGGATCGAATTCCGTCAAATCGACGCTGCGGACTTTTGGGTGCGCGCAAATGAGTCGCGTCGCGCCGAAGAAATCCTGCACGGCAACGCCGCCAGGCCGCGCCCCCGGCGCCCCTGGCATGGCGCCGCGCTCAACCACATCAATGTCGAAATCCACGTGGATCACGTCGCAACGCGACGCCAAACGTTCCAGCGCATTCGCCGCGATCGCGGCAAGCCCTTGGGCTTTGCACGCGGCGGCGGGCGCGACATAGATTTCGGCGGCTTTTGCCTTGTCGTGCGCCTTCTTGGTGTTGGCGAAGGGTAGGAGTCCGATCTGGGCGATGTGATCGCCAGGCAGGCCGTCTTCGAGCAGCGCTTGGATCGGGTTGCCGTTGGTCAATCCGCAATCAGTGTCACGGAGGTCGAAGTGTGCGTCGAGCGTCAGCACGCCAACGCGCTGCAGCGTCGGATCGAGCGCGTGTACGCAAGGGCGCGTGATGGCGTTATTGCCGCCAAGAACGATCGTCAGTTGATGCTGGCGCGTCAGTGGTTCGATTGCTTCCACGATTGGCTCGAACGCCTCCGCCGGTTGCAGCCGTTCGAGCATGATATCGCCCGCATCAAACACGCGCAGCGCCGAAAGGTCGGTCTCCGTTTCCAGATCGTAGACGCTCATTCGCTTCAGCGCGGTGCGGACCGTTTCCGGCGCCAGATCACACCGTCCAGGGGTGATCGAACCGAGGCCCAACGGTGCGCCGATCAGCGCAACCGCAGCGGAGCCATCCTGTGTGAGCAAGTCGGCGGCCGATAACCAGGAGCGGCAGTCTGAGTCTGAAGCCATGGCCGGATCATTGGCGCGGCGACGCGGCGCAGTCTATAGAGCCGCCATGTGGGATACGCTTTGGGTCGATGCAAACCTAGCCACGATGGCGCCGGGCACACCATACGGCGCGATTCCGCGCGGCGCTGTGGCCGCAAAGGACGGGCGGATCGTCTGGGTCGGGTTCGCTGCCGATCTGCCAAAGGCGCCGGACGACCTGGCCCACGAGGTTCGTCGTTGCAACAATGCTTGGATCACGCCCGGCCTCGTTGATTGCCATACGCACATTGTGTTTGGCGGCGACCGCTCGCATGAGTTTGAATTGCGCCTGCAGGGCGCGAGCTACGAAGAAATCGCCCGCGCGGGCGGCGGGATTGTCTCCACCGTGGCCGCCACACGCGCGGCGTCACGCGAAGAGCTAACGGAAAGCGCAGCGCGCCGGCTTGCTGGCCTCACGCGCGAGGGCGTGACCACGATCGAGATTAAATCTGGCTACGGCCTCGATCTCGAAAATGAATTGAAGATGCTGGAAGCCGCCGGCGGTCTCGCGGCGCGCGGCAATGTCCGCGTGAAGCGCTCGTTCCTCGGCCTTCATGCTCTGCCGGCTGAATTCAAAGACGACCGCGCGGCTTACGTGCAACTCGTCGCGGACGTCATGATTCCGGCCATTGCCGCCGCAGGCGCTGCCGACGCCGTCGACGCATTCTGCGAGAATATCGGTTTTTTGACGGATGAGGTGGACTACGTCTTCTCCGCCGCGCGCGCGAACGGCTTGGATGTCAAGTTGCACGCCGAACAGCTTAGCAATCAGCATGGCTCCGCTCTCGCCGCGCGTTACAAAGCGTTGTCCGCCGATCACCTGGAATACCTGGATGACGCCGGTATCGCGGCGATGGCTGAGAACGGCACGGTCGCCGTGCTTTTGCCCGGCGCATTCTATTTCCTGCGTGAAAAGCAACTGCCGCCAATCGAAGCGTTGCGCAAAGCCGGTGTTCACATGGCCGTCGCCAGCGATTGCAACCCGGGCACCTCGCCGATGACCTCGCCACTTGCCGCGCTCAACATGGCCTGCACGCTCTTCCGCCTCACCCCAGAGGAGGCGCTCGCGGGCTTCACACGCGAAGGCGCTCGCGCGCTTGGGCTGCTGGATGAAGTGGGTACTATCGAAGTCGGCAAGGCCGCCGATCTCGCCGTGTGGGACGTGAAATCTCCCGCAGAACTCAGCTATTGGCTCGGCGCGCCGCTTTTGCGGGAGCGGGTGTTCGCTGGCCGCGTTGTGTGAAGCGTCGCGCCAGGCTAGAAGCGCGCCAAAATTCCGGGAGGAAACATGGATCCCCGTCGCGATCCGTCGCGCGTCATCCGCGCGCCGCGAGGCATGGACCGCACGTGCAAGAGCTGGCTGACCGAAGCCGCGCTGCGCATGCTGATGAATAATCTCGATCCGGACGTCGCCGAACATCCGGAGGAGCTTGTGGTCTATGGCGGCATCGGCCGCGCCGCGCGCGATTGGCCGAGCTACGACAAGATTGTTGAGACTCTGCGGCGTTTAGAAGAAGACGAAACGCTGCTGATCCAATCCGGCAAGCCAGTCGGCGTGTTCAAGACGCACGCGGATGCGCCGCGCGTTTTGCTCGCAAACTCAAACCTCGTCCCACGCTGGGCGACGTGGGAGCATTTCGACGAACTCGATCGCAAAGGCCTGATGATGTACGGCCAAATGACGGCCGGTTCGTGGATCTATATAGGCACGCAGGGCATCGTGCAGGGCACCTACGAAACGTTTGCTGAAATGGGCCGCAAGCATTTCGGCGGTGATTGGTCTGGCAAGTGGATTCTCACTGCTGGCCTCGGCGGCATGGGCGGCGCGCAACCGCTGGCGGCTGTGATGGCGGGCGCGTGTTGTTTGGCTATCGAATGCCAAAGCGACCGCATCGATAAGCGCCTCGCAACCCGTTACCTCGACAAGCGCGCCGAAACTCTGGATGAAGCGCTCGCGCTCATCAACGAAGCTTGCGCGAACAAACAAGCGATCTCTGTCGGCCTGCTTGGCAACGCCGCTGAGATTTTGCCGGAGATGGTCAAGCGCGGCATGCGCCCTGACGCCGTCACCGATCAAACCTCCGCCCATGATACCGTGAACGGTTATCTCCCCGCCGGCTGGACCGTCGAACGTTGGAATAAAACCCGCGCACAAAATCCCGAAGCCGTACGCGAAGCTGCGTGCGCTTCGATCGCGGTGCACGTGAAGGCGATGCTTGATTTTCACAAGATGGGCATTCCCACCGTCGACTATGGCAACAACATCCGCCAGGTCGCGAAGGACAATGGCGTCGATGACGCCTTCGCGTATCCCGGCTTTGTGCCGGCCTATGTGCGTCCGCTCTTCTGCCGCGGCGTCGGCCCATTCCGCTGGGCCGCGCTCACTGGCGATCCCGATGACATCGCCAAGACCGACGCGAAGGTAAAAGAGCTGATCCCCAACGACGCGCATCTCCATCGCTGGCTCGACATGGCTAGGGAACGCATCGCATTCCAAGGTCTGCCGGCGCGGATTTGCTGGGTCGGCTTGGGCCAACGCCATCGCCTTGGGCTCGCGTTCAACGAAATGGTGGCGAAGGGCGAGATCGGCCCGCTCGTCATCGGCCGCGATCATCTGGACTCTGGCTCGGTCGCGTCGCCGAACCGCGAAACTGAAAAGATGCGCGACGGCAGCGACGCTGTAAGTGATTGGCCGCTGTTGAACGCGCTATTGAACACGGCTGGTGGCGCAACGTGGGTGTCACTGCACCATGGTGGCGGCGTCGGCATGGGGTATTCGCAGCACTCCGGTGTTGTCATCGTCTGCGACGGGACTGAAGCGGCGTCGAAACGGATTGCGCGTGTGCTCTGGAATGATCCGGGCACAGGTGTGATGCGCCACGCCGATGCTGGTTATGAGGAAGCGATCCAGTGCGCGCGCGAGCAGCATCTTGATCTTCCATCGTTGGAGATCCGCTGATGAAGCTTACGCCGAAAAATTTGCGCTCGATCTGGTCGGGCGAAGGCGCCGTTGCTCTCGATGCCGCCGACTATGAGCGCATTGACGCCTCCGCCGCGACAGTGACAAGGGCGCTGGCCACGGGCGCGGCGCTTTACGGAATCAACACTGGCTTCGGCAAGCTCGCATCGAAGCGCATTGACGATGCGCAGCTTGCGCAATTGCAGCGCAATCTCGTGCTGTCTCACTCGGTTGGTGTCGGCCCTGACTTGCCGGAGCGCGTCGTGCGCTTGGCGATGGCGATCAAAGTGGTCACGCTCGCGGCCGGCCGGTCGGGCGTGCGGCGCGTTGTTGTTGATACGTTGGCCAAATTGCTTGCGGCGAATGTGTTGCCAGCGATTCCGGCGCAGGGGTCAGTCGGGGCGTCAGGCGACCTTGCGCCATTGGCACATATGTCGTGCGCGATTATCGGCGAAGGCGACGTGGACATGGCCGGTGAACGGATCAGCGCGCGGGAGGCGTTGAAGCGCATTGGCGCGACGCCGGTTGTGCTCGGGCCCAAGGAAGGCTTGGCGTTGCTGAACGGCACGCAAGTCTCGACGGCGTTGGCGTTGGACGCGCTTTTTCGTGCGCAGGATGTGTTCGATGCCGCTTTGATTGCGGGCGCAATGTCGACCGATGCGATGAAAGGCTCGGATGCGCCGTTCGATGAGCGCATCCATCTGGCGCGCGGGCAGAAGGGGCAGATCGAAGTCGCGGCGCGTTTGCGCGGCTTAATGGCTGGCAGCTCTATTCGTGAGAGCCATCGCACCGGCGACGATCGCGTGCAGGACCCGTATTCCATCCGCTGCCAACCGCAAGTGATGGGCGCCTGCCTCGAAGTCTTGAACAGCGCTGCGGCGACGCTCGAGATCGAAGCCAACGCTGTGACGGACAATCCGCTCGTGTTTGCGGAGGACGACGTGATCCTCTCGGGCGGCAACTTCCATGCGCAGCCTGTGGCGTTTGCAGCGGACATGATTTCAATCGCCGCTGCGGAGATCGCCTCGATCAGTGAGCGGCGTTTGGCAGTCCTGATTGATCCGGTGCTTTCAGGTTTGCCCGCGTTCTTGGTTCAGGACGGCGGGCTGAATTCCGGGTTCATGATCTTGCAGGTCACGGCGGCGGCGTTGGTATCGGAGAACAAAACGCTCGCGCACCCCGCCAGCGTCGACACGATTCCGACATCCGCCAACCAGGAAGACCACGTTTCGATGGCGACGTTCGCGGGCCGCAAGGCTGGCGACATTGCACGCAATGCTGCGAACGTCGTCGCGATCGAATTGCTGGCGGCGGCGCAGGGGTTGGATTTCAGCGCGCCGCTAGTGACGTCACCGCCACTGCAGAAGGCGCACGCCATGGTGCGGGCGGCGTCGGCGCATTTGGAGCAGGATCGATCGCTCGCCGGCGATATGGCGCGCGTGCGTGCCTTGATCGAAACGAGCGCGTTCGCGGCTTAGCAGCCCAGCGGATCGGCCATCCAACCGAGGAGTTCGCCGCTCGCGCTGCGGATTTCCGGCGCGTCGTAACATTGACCGCCCGGTTGCGCGCCGGGGCCGCGCACAAAGATCGCCACACTTTCGCCGGGCTGGCGTAAGCTTTCACTGCGTTGTTGCGATGCGGCGCTTTGCGGGTTGTCGTATTGCACCACGCAATCCTGCTCGATGTTTTCTCCTCGCATGCGGACCGTAACGCTGTCGCCGGTGCGGCGTGCGTAGGTGACGAAGCGTGTCTCTGGCGACTTGGCAATGCAGGCGTCGATGTACGGCATCAATTCCATCAGATGCGCATCCCAGCGTTCGATACCGCAGCCAGTGACGGGTTCATGGCCTCTGGCCTGGACGGTGACACGCAGCGGATAGGTTGCATCGTTGACAGTGCAGTCTGAAGCGACAAGATCGACAGTGAGGTCGCCGCTGACGATTTGCGCGCCGGCATTGTTGGGCTGCGGCGGTGAGTAGGTCGCGGACGCGACGGTTTCATAGTTCATTCGCAACTCCATCGCGCTGCTGTGGGCGTCCGCGATGAACTCGAACTCTGGATCAGCGCCAAACGCGTCGAATGAACCGGTTGGGATAGCGGAGGCGGGCGCTTCGGGCGGGGCCGTCGATTGACCGCAGGCAGTGAGCACGCACGCCGCAATCATCACGCCAAGCTTTCTCATGCTCATCACCCTGTCACTATCACGCAGATTACACCCGTCACGATCAGTGTCTGTGCTGCAACGTATGTCCACCACACAAGAGGCGCCGTCAAACGCCGGGCTGGTGCTTCACTCGAGAGACGGAAAAGCTCTGCGGCAAGTACGAGGTCGCTGACCATGAAACTTGCCGCGCCGATCATGGCGGGCCAACCGGCCCACGGTAGCCACATCGCGGTGATCGCCATCGTGGTAATCGCGCCAGCGTAGATCATCGCAACAAGTGGTAGTGCGCCAAGGTTTCGCCGCCATCCTGCAAGCGAGAGTGCGGCGAGTGCGACGCCTCCCAATGGTGCGAATGCAATCAGTGGAGCTCGTTCATCGGCATCGCCATTTACATACATCAACCCGCTGATGATAAAAACCGGAAGCAGCGCGCCGAAGGTTATGAGCGCTGCGACCGCGAGGCTGCCGCTAATCGGCGCGCGCTTAAATTCGTCAGTGCGCCAGAACCAGATCAGGAACGCCAGAAGCACTGTGCCGATCACGGCCATAGCAGCGTAACGCGGCCACAGCGGCGCGTTGTCGCCCGAGAAGAACCACATCGCGCTGAATATCAGCACGTAGATAAGTTGTGCGAGCAGGAAGGCGAGAATGCCAAGCGGGAGCGTCCACTTTGCTTTGAACGCCAGAAAAAAGTCACCTAACGCCGAGCAGACGATGGCGATGATAAGCGGAAACGGAGCATGCGCGCTTATCAATGCGGCGGCCGTTGCGCCCATGAAGATGGTCTTGACCGACGCCTTCAAGAAACTGGGTGGGCGTCGCAGAAAGTAGGCGCCGTACGCAACGGCAGCTATCGCCGCCACGGTCATAAGCCCCCAAAAAACTGGACCAATTGCTATCGTCCCCATCGTTTGGCCTTCCGATTCCACCGCCGTTCAGGTCAGTGTGGTACTACCAGGGGCGAGAGACGGGGAAGTGGCGATGGCGACCAAGCTTTGGCGTTTGAGGATTTTGGCGGCGGTTTCGGTTGTTGCGTTGTTGACCGCGTGCGTCACGCCACTGACGCCGGAAGAGCTTGAGGCGCAAGCCTGGACGGCGGCGGCCTCGCAAGATTTTCCGGGTGCTTATGAGGGCTATCTCGGCGCTTATGATGGCGGCCCGCACGCTGGGGCCGCCCGTCAGCGCATCGCCGAACTGATGGTGCTTGAGCGCCAAGCATGGGGCAGGGCGCGTCAGATCAATACCGAAGACTCGTACGACGAATATCTGCGCACCTTCGGCTGGGGCGCGAACGCGCAGGAAGCCGATCAGAGGCGCGCCGTATTGGCGGCGCCGCGTTTAGCGCGCGAAGAACGCGCAGCTTGGGCCGAAGTATCACAGATCGATCGCATCGAGGCGTATGAAGGCTTTCTTCAAGCTTGGCCCAACGGCGCAAACGCGGAAGAAGCGCGTTCGCGGTTGGATTATCTTTGGAATACCGACGAAGGCGCTTGGGTTCGCGCACAGCGGCTGGATTCAGTTGGCGGGTACGCCGATTTTCTGCGCGCGTATCCGCGCTCGCCGTACGCTGCTGATGCACGCCGCATGCTCGACGA
This sequence comes from Caulobacteraceae bacterium, assembly GCA_031379735.1. GTDB lineage: Bacteria > Pseudomonadota > Alphaproteobacteria > Caulobacterales > Aquidulcibacteraceae > Vitreimonas. The sequence continues at coordinate 9,569 of JANNFK010000088.1, forward strand.
CTATCGCCGTCAGGACGACTACGCTTGGGACAGCGCGCGCCGCCGGGATGAAGTGCGCGAATATGAGCGCTATCTCCGTGACAATCCCGACGGGTATCATCGTGATGACGCAGGGAGGCGTGTCTACCAATTGCGCGCCGACGATCGCATGGCTTGGGATCGCGCAGTGCGCCGCGACTCAATCGACGCATACGACCTCTACTTAGGAACGCAGCGCGACGGCGAATTCCGCGATCGTGCGCAACGGCGCATTCGTCAATTGCGTGATGCGCAGAGCAATCCGCCGCCTGCGCCACCCCCGGTGACATCACCGCCCGCGCCGCCGCCGCCCGCACCGCCGCCTCGCCCGCGTAGGTCTGACCAGCCGGTCGAAAATCTGCCCACACAGCAGCTGACGTCGCCGCTCGCGCCAATACAAGCGCCGCCACCGCCACCGCCACCGCCGGAGGCGCCGCCGCCACCTCAGCAAGAGCCGCCACCGGCAGCTCCGGCGGCTCCACTGGAGGATCAACAAAACAGCGATCAACCGACGGACGCCACGACACAGCGGGAACGCGACCCGAACTGACGCAACGCGAGATTGCCTTGAGGCGCGCGACGGCTAGAACGCCGTGGCGCCAACGTGTGCACTCAGGGAGGAACAAGATGCGTCTTTCGCCGGATATTGCTGCTGTCGTGACAGGCGGCGCATCGGGGCTTGGCAGAGCAACCGTCGAGAAGTTGAGAGCGGAGGGCGTGAAAGTCGCGATTTTCGATCGCGACGAAGATCGCGGCAAGGCGACGGCTGAAGACGTCGGCGCAACTTTTTGCAAGGTGGACGTGACCAGCGACGACAGCGTCAACGCTGGCTTTGAGTCGGCGCGCAAGGCCAACGGCCAGGAGCGCATCCTCGTCTGCTGCGCTGGCATCGGTTCCGCGATGAAGACAGCTAGCCGCTCAAGGGAGACAGGCGAGATCAAGCATTTCCCGCTTAATATTTTTGAGTTGACCATCCAAATCAACTTGATCGGCACGTTTCGCTGCGTCGCAAAATCCGCAGCCGGGATCCTCACTTTGGAACCGCTAGACGGCGGTGAGCGCGGTGCGATGGTGATGACAGCGTCGGTTGCCGCTGAAGACGGCCAGATCGGCCAAGCAGCCTATTCAGCATCGAAGGGCGGCGTTGTCGGCATGACGCTTCCAATCGCCCGCGATTTCTCCGGCGAAGGCATTCGCATCAACACCATTCTGCCGGGCATCTTCGAAACGCCGTTGATGATCGGCGCGCCGGAGAAGGTGAAGGAAGCATTGGCTGCGAGTGTTCCGTTCCCGAAGAGGCTCGGAAACCCGCAAGAATACGCATCTCTCGCTCTCGAAATGATTCGCAATCCGTACTTCAACGGCGAGGATGTGCGTCTCGACGGCGCCATTCGCATGGGCCTCCGCTGAGGCGACGCGCCGCAGAATCGTTGATTTATGTGCATTTTCGCAACACACACGGCCTTCGTGCGTGTGGAAACCGCTGTAAATCAGCATTTTTGCGTTGCGACTCAGGGCGGCTCATGTCAGGGAATTCGCACGTAAGCGTCGAAAACCGCTAAAAACGTGGCTTTTTGACGTATTTCGAGAGAGGCGCGGTCACGCTCCATCAAGAAATGAGTGGCATCTACTCAGACGCCGGCAGCAAGAAGGGCCTCCAAAGAGCCCGATTTGACGCCGGTTCGTTGAGTAAACACACGACAACCTTTGAGAAGGAAAACGCACATGGCCAAAAAGGCTGCAAAGAAGAAGGCTCCGGCCAAGAAGAAGTCCGCCGTTCGTAAGAGCGCCAAGAAGGCCGCTCCGGCGCCGGCGAAGGCCGTGAAGGTCACGGCTGTTGCCGGCAAGACCGTCACCGCGAGCGCGCTGCTCCAGGCGATCGCCGACCACATGGGCATCAAGAAGTCCGAAGCCAAGACGATGGTCGAAGGCTACACCGATGTTGTGAAGGCCTACGTCCTGAAGGGCGCCAAGGTGAAGATCGGCGATATCGGCATGATCATGGTCCGCGCTCGCAAGGCCCGCATGGGCCGCAACCCGCAAACGGGTGAGCCGGTGAAGATCAAGGCGTCGAAGAAGTTGGCGTTCCGCCAGTCTTCAGTGATGAAGGCTCAGGTGATGGGCGGCCGCTAACAGCGGACGCGTCACCGACGCAAAAGTAACAATGATCCCATCCGGGGTTGTCGAGACGGCCGGCGCGCTACGAAGCGCCGGCCGTTTTCGTTTTGCGCTAGCCATGGAAAGCGTGCCAACCTCAGGCGAGGGGAGACGCGATGCGCTTGGTGATACTGGCCGCAGCTCTGGTTCTAACCGCCTGCACAACGCCCGGCGTATCCAGCGCGCCGGCCTGCGAGATCTCCGTTCAAGATCGCGATTGGATCAATGGCGCGCTTGACGCTTGGCGCTTCACCGCAAATGAGATCACCGGCGTCGCTGTGGTGCGCCCGTTCGAAGCGGTGTTTTTCGAAGACGATTGCGTGCTCGCCAGCGCCAATGCCTTAAGCGCCGAGACCGTGGCTGAGGTCACGTGGAGCGCCACGCCCCACACCGGCGAAATCACGCTGCCCGACGGTCAAGCCATGCCCGCAGGCGTGACGTCGTTCGCCAGCGCCGAAGGCGATCGCGCCTTCTTCGTGATGTCGGCCCCAAGCGTTTGGCGCGCCGCAGGCGTCACCAACGACGCTCTCGGTATGGAGACCATGATGATCGGCGTGCTGCTCCACGAAGGATCGCACGTTGCCCAGCTCGATGCTTATGGCGCACGCATCGCCGCTATCGTCTCCGCGAGCCGTCTGCCGGATGACGATATCAACGACGACATGGTTCAGCACCGCTTCGGCGAGAACGCTGAGTTTGCCGTCTCGGTGGCGCGCGAAACCGAATTGCTGTTCCAAATCGTCAACACGCGTGATGAGACCGAAGCGCGGCGTCTTGCGCGCGAAGCGCGGGAGCTGATGCGCGCGCGCCAGGCGCGCTGGTACGCCGGCGCGGATGCCTATCTCGTCGCGGCCGAAGATACCTGGCTCACACTCGAAGGTTCCGGCCAATGGGTCGCCTACCAATGGATCGTGCACCCGAGCGGTGGTGGCGCGAACTCCGATGTTGCTATGGCAAACTTTGCGCACCGAGGCCGCTGGTGGTCGCAAAAGGAGGGGCTCGCGCTTGCGTTCGCGGTGGATCGTCTGGCCGGCTTCGACTGGAAGCGGCACGCTTTCGGCGACGGCGACATGACGTTGGTCGAGATGCTCGACGCGGCGCTCGCTGAACCTCAGTGATGCAGCACGAGTGGAGTGAGGAGAGTGGCGTGCGGATAGTTCTTGTTGTGATGATGTCAGCATGCGTCGCCATTCTCGGCGGCTGCGCCAGCCTGCGCGATGAAGTCATTTCAGGATTTTGTGGGGCTCGCCCTAACGATAACCCGCGCTGGGCGCGTGTCGACCCGCCAGCCGACAGCGAAATCTATCGTCGTCTCGCGCGCGCCGATGCGTCAGCAAATCCGCCACGAGACGGCGCGGAATATTGGTTCGCTTTGACCACCGGCGAAGTCAAGTACTGCATCACGCCGCTGCGTCGTGCGAGCACCGTGCCCGAACGCAACGGCAGCAATTGCGACGATCGCATCGGCACGTGGTGGGTTTTTCATCAAACGCCGTCGGGTCCCGTAATGAGCGGCGCTGACGAACGGATTTGCCTGACCTAGACCTGGATCAATTCACGCGCACGTTTGCACACGTCCGTCGCAATCGTCACCTCGGCGGCGGTGAAGGCCGGCGCGTACGCTCGAGCCGCCTCCAGAAATTGCTTGCGCATGGAGTCAAAGCGCGCGCGCCCGCGCTTGGTTGCGCGCACGAGTTTTGAGGTCTTGTGCTTCGGGTTGTCGATAAACTCGACGAAGCCCTGCGCCTCCAACGTATTGACGATCGTCTGGCAGTGCTGGCGCGATACGGGTTTGGAGCGCGCCATGTCCGGCACGGTTTGCGGACCTTCTTTCACTAGCGTCCGCAGCGTTCCCCATTCGCCGCCCGCGGTCGCGAAACCCGCTATAGCCTCGCTGACGGCTTCGATCCGGAAGTAAAATTCGATCACCGCTACCGAAAGATCCAAAACGTCCTCGGCGGAGGCTGTTACCGGCTTTTTCACTTGACAACCCACTTGTCGTATTTGACAGCTAGATTGTCATTCTGGGAGAGCGACATGCGCGCGTCAATGACCGCCGATGAATCTGGCGGATGCTACTCTGGCCTTCAGTGCATATGGGGAGACCCGCGCGGTCTAACAGGGGTGCTCGCGCTCGCCATGATGGCGGCCGGGAACGTCCGGCAAAACAAGGCGGCGCTCGATCTGCTCGCGCCTAAGGTTGGCGATAGCGTCATTGAACTAGGCTGCGGCCCTGGCATGGGCGTGCGCGCAGCGCTGAAGCGTGTCGGCAAAACCGGCTACGTGGCCGGCGTCGATCAGTCCGCAACCGCTTCGCATTGCGCTTCACACGCGGCGCACACCGCGGTGCGTTCGGGTCAAGCGGTGATCATGCGTGCTGAAGCCGCAAATCTGCCGTTTCGCGATTCGATGTTCGATCGCGCCTTCGTGGTGAACAGCCTCCAATTCTGGGGTGATCCTGCCCGCGCCTTGCGCGAGATTGCTCGCGTGTTGGCGCCTGGCGGACGGCTTGTCATCACGCAGCGCGCTTCGAGTTTTGAGACGCCGAGCAATATTGCTGGCGCAGCACGCGGTATGGAACGCATCGGTCAAGCAACGGCGATCTTGAAAGCGCAAGGCTGGCGGATCGTGGACGAGCGCGGCACCCGCGACGGCTCGCGGTTCCTCGCAGTCAGCGTGCTAGCGGAACGTCCGCTCTAGCGCATGTGGACGACAGCCGCCTGGCTCGCACTGGCGCTCGTGCACACGCCTCCAGCGCTTGCGACGTTCTCTCGCCCATTGCGAAAGCAGATGTACGGCGTCGATGACGGCGGCCCGCTCGGCATCATCCTGATCCACCGCGGCATTCTCTTCTTGGCCGTAGCGAGTGTGTGCGCTCTTGCGGCGTTCACCGTCGATGCCCGAACCGCGGCGGTGTTGGTGACCTCGATCAGCGTGATCGGATTTTTGCTCGCTTACGTTTTGCACGGCGCGCCGAAGAATCTGCGTACGATTGCACTTGTAGATGCCGTTGCGCTTATCCCGCTCGCGCTCGTGGGTTTCGATGCGTGGTCTAAGCTGTCGGCCTAGTGTTGTTCGCAGCAACCTGCGCGACTGCGATGCCGATTGCCATGATGACGAGCCCTGCGGCGCGCATGTAATCGATCGGTTTTTGCGGTGCACCGAAAAGCCCGAAATGATCGATGAGTGCTGACGACACGATCTGCCCCGCCAGGACGAACATCACGGCGTTGCCAATGCCAAAACGCGGGCCGACCCAGGTGATCGAAAGCAAGTAGAATGCAAAGCCAGCGCCGGCGAGAAGCTGCCACGGCGTGGCGTTCTTCAGCGCATCCCAAGACACGTTCATGCTGCCGTTGAGCAACGAGAACGCCAGCACCAGCGCAAAGCCGCCGCCCGAGACGATGGCCGCCGCCGCCCAAGGATTATCAAGCGTGCGTCCAAGCCCACCCGAGAGCGCCGCCATGATCGGAATGAGAATGCCGCCGACCGTCGATAGCGCGATGTAGTAGGCGAGCGTTGGCGCGTTCATTGTTGTGGCTTGGCCATGGCTTTGGCGTTGCGCGCTGTCACGGTCTCTCCGCCGACGCCCCAATTGTCCGTCTCGACCTCTTCGATGATGACAACCGTCGTCGCAGGATTCTTGTTGAGCACGCGTTGCAGGAGTTCTGTCGCGCCCTTGATCAGCTCGGCCTTTTGCTCAGCCGTAGCGCCAGTTTTGGTGATCTTGATGTTCACGAAGGGCATGACCGCCTCACACAAAGCCCGCAATGGGGTGGGGGATGTAGGGTTCTTCGAGACGCTTGATCTCTTCAGCTGACAAGGCGACCTCGATCGCTGCGATTGCGTCATTCAACTGTTCGATTTTGGTCGCGCCTACGATCGGGGCGGTGACGCCGGGTTTGGCCAGCAGCCATGCAAGCGCGACTTGCGCCTGCGGGAGTGCGCGCGCGGTGGCAATCTCGCCGACGCGGTCGATTACCGCGCGGTCGGCCTCGATGGTCTTGCGGTAGAGATATTGACCGAATTTGTCGGTTTCGCTGCGCTCGGTTTTTTCATCGGCGCTGCGTGCGAGGCGGCCACGTGCGAGCGGCGACCACGGGATGACGCCAATGCCTTGGTCGCGACACAGGGGCAGCATTTCGCGCTCTTCTTCGCGATAGAGCAGATTCATGTGGTTCTGCATCGAGATGAAGCGCGACCAGCCGTTGGCGTTCTGAAGCGCCAAGGCTTGCATGAACTGCCACGCAAACATGGACGAGGCGCCGATATAGCGTGCTTTGCCGCTTTTCACGACGTCATGGAGCGCCTCAAGCGTCTCCTCAATGGGTGTTTCCGGATCGAGGCGGTGGATTTGGTAGAGGTCGACGTAGTCTGTGCCCATACGCTTCAAGCTCAGATCGATTTCGCCGAGGATGGCTTTGCGCGACAGCCCTTTGCCGTTCGGATCGCCGGGCCGCATTTCGCCGTGAACTTTGGTGGCGATCACGATCTCATCGCGCTTGGCGTACTTCTTGATGGCGCGGCCGAGAAACTCTTCGCTGGTGCCGAACGAATAGACGTTAGCAGTGTCGAAGAAATTGATGCCCGCCTCTATCGCACGCTTGTAGAACGGCTGCGCCGTCGCTTCGTCGAGCGCCCAAGGATGCGCGCCGCCTGTGCCGTTCGCATATGCCATCGTGCCGAGGCAGATGCGCGAAACTTTGAGGCCGCTTTTGCCGAGATTGACGTATTTCATGCCGTCAGCTCCACGAACACATCTTCCAGATCAGGTTCCTGGATCGAGAGATCCTTGATCTTAACACCGGCCGCGCGCACGCGATCGAGCAATTCTTCGACCGTGTGTTGACTGGTTTTATATGTCAGCGAAAACGCGCCCGTCGCCTTCATTGCGAAGGTCACGTCTTCAAAGCCGCGCAGCGGCGGCGTCACCGGCGTTTGAGGCGTCACTACCAAAGTCTTCTGATCGAGCCGCGAAATTAATTTCGACGTCGGCTCGCAAGCGATGACGTTACCATGATTGATGATGGCGATCGTATCGCAAAGCTCTTGCGCCTCTTCGAGATAATGCGTTGTCAGCACGATCGTCACGCCCTGCGCGTGTAGTGAGCGCACATAGTCCCAGAGTTGGCGCCGCAACTCCACATCAACGCCCGCCGTCGGCTCATCCAGCACCAATACTGGCGGCCCGTGCACCATGGCTTTCGCCACCAACAGACGCCGCTTCATGCCGCCTGAGAGCGTGCGCGCGTACGCATCGCGTTTGTCCCAGAGCCCCACAGCCCGCAGAATTTCCTCGGTGCGGCGCCCTGATTTTGGAACGCCATAATAGCCAGCTTGTATCTCCAGCGCCTCAGCGGGGGAGAAGAACGGGTCCATGGTGAGTTCTTGCGGCACGATGCCGATGGCGCCGCGGGCGTTCATCGGATTGGCGTCGATGTCGTGCCCCCAAATCGAAGCCGTCCCGCCGCTCTTCACGACCAAGCCGCCCAGGATGTTAATGAGGGTGGATTTCCCGGCGCCGTTGGGGCCCAGGAGGCCGAAGAACGAGCCGCGTGGGATCGCGAGATCGATCGTCTTCAGCGCATGCACAGCCGCGCCCTTGCCTTGGGCGCGGTAGGTTTTGTCGAGGCCGCGCGCCTCGATGGCGAACTCGGGCGGCGTTTGTGCTGTCGGCATGGAATACCTGGGGAGCCCCGCATTGCGCGGGCGCGCGATGCGCTTTAGGTACGGGCGCGCTTCAAGCGCTTCAACCCAGGCCTCGCCATAAATGACGAAACTGCGCGACAATCCCCGCACCGATGCGTCAACCCCAGGCGATCCGGACGCTATTCCCGCGCCGGAAGTGATCGAAGTGACCTCGCACCGCGTGAAGTGCGACGGCGGTGGCGGGGCGCTTGGGCATCCTGTCGTTTATTATGACATGGGCGAAGAAAACTTCGTCGAATGCGGCTACTGTGATCGCCGCTTCGTACTTGCACAGGGCGCCGGCGACGACCGCCACTGAGCCTTAGTGCATTGCGCCGGCGACGATCTCGATCTTATTGCCATCGGGATCGAGCACGATAGCGCCGTAATAATCGGAACCGATGTCGGGATGCAGGCCGGCCGCGCGAATGGTTGTGGCGCCGTGTTCAAGAGCCGCGACATACGCATCATCTACTTCTTGTTCTGACGTCGCACGAAACGCGATGTGCGCGCCAAGGCCTGCGATGCGATCACCATCCGTGGGATATAGCCAGAAAAGCCGCGTGCCATCGCGGCCGTACGCCAGTTCGTTTTCTTTCGACCACGTCTTGGAATGGCCGAGCGGCGCGAACAGCGCATCGTAAAACTGCGCAGCCGATTCAAGATTGCGCACGCCGAGCGAGAGATGGTCGAACATTTAGTGCCTCCTAATCATCTCAGATTGGAGTGCTTCGCGGCTCACACAAGCGCGCGCGAAAAAGAAAACGGTGAGGTCCGAAAACGGCGGGGCGCCGATGTGGATCGTGCTATAATGCAACGATCGAGGAGTGAGGCGCATGTCCACAGAAAACACCGCAAGATTCCACAAGCTGCATGAAGATTTGTTGATATTGCCGAACGCGTGGGACGCAGCCTCGGCGCGCGTGACCCAAGACGCCGGCGCGAAAGCGATCGCTACATCAAGCGCGGCCGTCGCCTGGGCGCAGGGCTACGCTGACGGCCATCACTTCCCAGTCGAGAAGCTTATCGCCACCGTACAGGCGATCGCGCGCGCTGTTGATATTCCGATCACATGCGACGCCGAAGGCGGCTATTCCGACGATCCGAAGCAAGCGGCTGAGAACGTCGCCGCCCTGATTGACGTCGGCGCCGTGGGCATCAATCTCGAAGACGGCAAGCAGCCGCACGAGTTGCACTTGCGAAAGATCGAAGCCGTCCGCACGATTGCGGAGAAGAAGGGCGTCAACCTCTTCATTAACGCCCGCACGGACGTGATCCTCAAACAACTTGTCCCGGCAGAACAAGCGATCGAAGAGACGTTGCGCCGCGCCGCCGCGATCGAGCGGGCAGGGGCGAGCGGCCTCTTTGTTCCAGGCATTGCCGATTCCGCACAACTCAGCGCTGTCGTAAGCGGCACGAAGCTGCCACTGAACGTCATGGCGCGTCCTGGCGCCCCGTCTGCGGCGCAATTGCGCGAACTTGGCGTCCGCCGCGTCAGCGCAGCGACCGCACTCTTCAACGCAGCCATGGCCGCCGCTCGCGAAGCCGCCGAAGACTTCCTCCGCGACGCCGATTCGGAAGTCCTCTGGCAACGCCGCGGCAGCCCACCCGATTACAACAAGCTGTTTGGCGGATAAGGGCTGACCGGCGCGCGCGGAGCGCCTAGATTGGCGCATGGCAAAAAAAGACGCTCCGCGCCTCTACCTCATCGACGGCTCCGGCTACATTTTCCGCGCTTACCACGCGCTGCCGCCGCTGACGCGCGCAAGCGATGGCGTGAGCGTCGGCGCCGTCGCCGGCTTCTGCAACATGCTGTGGAAGTTCCTCGAAGAGATGAAAGGCCCCGAGGCGCCGACGCACCTCGCGGTCATCTTTGACAAGAGCGAAGAGACGTTCCGCAACAAACTCTATCCCGAATACAAAGCGCATCGTCCACCCGCGCCCGAAGACCTCGTCCCGCAATTTCCGCTAATCCGTGACGCCACGCGCGCGTTTAATCTGCCATGCATCGAGATGGGCGGTTTCGAAGCCGATGACTTGATCGCAACTTACGCCCGCCAAGCGGCGGCGTCGGGCGCGAGCGTACGGATCGTCTCGTCCGACAAAGACCTGATGCAGCTCATCGTCGACGGCGTCATCCAGCTCTACGACCCGATGAAGAATCGCTTGCTCGGGCCAGAAGCGGTGATGGAAAAGTTCGGCGTCGGCCCCGACAAAGTGATCGACGCGCAGGCATTGATTGGCGACAGCACCGACAACGTCCCCGGCGCCCCCGGCATTGGCCCAAAGACAGCGGCAGAACTCCTCGCCACATTTGGCTCCCTCGACTCCATCCTCGAGCGCGCCAACGAGGTCAAACAACAAAAGCGCCGCGAAACCTTGATCAACTTCGCCGACCAAATTCGTCTCTCGCGCCAACTCGTGACGTTGGAGGACAAAGTGCCGGTCGAGGAGAAGTGGGAGAGCTTTGCGTTGCGCGAACCTGATCCCGCAATGCTGCTGCAATTCGTAGATGCGATGGAATTCCGCACGCTCGGACGCCGCGTGCGCGAGCACTACGCCAAGGAGAAGGGCGTCCAGATCGTCGCTAGCTATGCTTCCGCCGCGCCGGCGCCGGCGCCGGCGCCCGCGCATGCGGACGACGGCTCGCGCACCGGCCCAGTGATCGAAGAGGTGGTGCGTGAGTTCAAACTCGATGCCTACAAAATCGTTCGCGATTTGCTCACGCTGGAGGATTACGTTCGCCGCGCCAGGCAGGCGCCCGCGATCGGCATTGACACCGAGGCGGATTCCTTCGACGCCGCCCGCGCACAATTGGTGGGCTTGTCGCTCTCACTCGCACCCAATGACGCGATCTACATTCCACTTGCACACCGTGGCGCTGAATCCCGCGCCGGCGAATTGTTCGCGACCGAAGCGCCGTCAGATGCGGGCGCCGCGGACACAGGCGCGCAAATTGGTTTGAGCGCCGCGCTCGCGGTCCTGCAGCCGCTTTTGGAGGACGCGTCGGTCACAAAAGTTGGCCTGAACATCAAATGGGAGATCGCGCTTTTTGCGAAACACAAGATCACGCTCGCGCCCTACGATGATCCGATGCTGGCGTCGTACACGCTCTACGGCGGCGCCGACGACCACGACAAGATTTCGTTGATCGAAAAGCACATCAGCCACGGCCTGACCCCTTACGCCAGCGTCGCTGGCAAAGGCAAAGCTCAGCAGAGCTTCGATCTTGTGCCGATCGAAGCTGCAGCCGCGTACTCGTGCGAGTATGCTGACGCTGCGCTGCGGCTTCAGAGAAAACTCTCGCCGGAATTGGCGTCGAACCGTTTGATTGCCGTCTATGAAACACTCGAACGTCCGCTGCCTAGCGTGCTCGCGGCGATGGAACGTGAAGGCGTGAAGATCGATCCGCAGATGCTGTCGCGGCTCTCCGGAGATTTTGCGCAACGCATGCTGCAGTACGAGGCGGAGGCGTATGGCCTTGCAGGCAAGGAGTTCAATCTCGGCTCACCGAAACAGCTTGGCGCGATTTTGTTCGATGAATTGAAACTGCCGGGCGGCTCAAAAACCAAAACCGGCGCCTGGTCAACCGATGCTTCAATCCTCGATGACCTCGCCGAGCAACACGATTTGCCGGCCAAGGTCCTGGAGTGGCGCCAGCTCTCAAAGCTGCGCTCCACTTACACCGAAGCTCTGCAAGCGGCGGTGAACCCGGAGACGCGCCGCGTTCACACCACTTACGCGCTCGCCGCGAGCACGACGGGCCGGCTCGCGTCCAATGATCCAAACCTGCAGAATATTCCGATCCGCACGGAGGAGGGACGGCGCATCCGCGAGGCGTTCATAGCGGAGAAGGGCAACGTCCTCGTCAGCGCCGATTACTCGCAGATCGAGCTCCGCCTCCTCGCGCATGTCGCAGACATTCCGCAATTGAAGCAAGCTTTCGCGGACGGTGTCGACATTCACGCGCGCACGGCGTCGGAAATGTTTGGCGTACCGGTCGAAGGCATGCCTAAAGATATTCGCAGCAATGCCAAGGCGATCAATTTCGGCATCATTTACGGAATCAGCGCTTTTGGTCTGGCGCGCAATCTTGGCATCGGCCGCGAAGAAGCCGGCGCCTACATCAAGAAATACTTCGAACGCTTCCCCGGCATTCGCGACTACATGGAGGAAACCAAAACCTTCGCCCGCGCCAACGGCTACGTGAAAACCATCTTCGGCCGCCGCATCTGGGTCAAAGGCATCCAGTCGAAAAACCCAAGCGAACGCGCCTTCGGCGAACGCCAATCTATCAACGCGCCGCTCCAGGGCGCCGCTGCCGACATCATCCGCCGCGCCATGGTCCGCCTGCCGCCGGCGCTGGCGAGAGCCAAACTCAAGTCACGCATGCTGCTGCAAGTGCACGACGAACTCGTCTTCGAAGCGCCGAAGGATGAGGCAGAGAAACTCTGTCAGCTCGCTAAAGACGTGATGGAAGCCGCGCCGGAGCCGGCCGCGATCCTGAGCGTGCCGCTAACTGTTGAAGCGAAGGCTGGCGCAACCTGGGGCGCCGCACACTGATGGCCAAGAGCATTGAAGGCGGTTGCCATTGCGGCGCGATCCGCTATGCGCTCTCCGCGCCGCCGCAAGCGAGCATGATCTGCCATTGCCGCTCGTGCCGGCGCATCACCGGCGCGCCCGTCGTCGCGTGGCTCACCGTCACCGCGGACGCGTTCGCGATCACCAAAGGCGAACCCGCCCGGTACGCCTCTTCGCCCAAGATCGACCGCCGCTTCTGCGCCGCATGCGGCACGCACATCGTCTACACAATCGCCGGCGAACCGGACTACGTCGAAGTCGCCACCGCCACGCTCGACGATCCCGACGCGTTCCCGCCGACGCACCATTCCTGGCTTAGCCACGACATCGCCTGGATTAAGTTCGGCGACGGGCTGCCGACGTTTCAGAAGGGCCGCGACGACGGCTAGCGCCGCCCGCACCTCCCTAATTTCCGCCGCTTATCGCGTCCGGAGGATCGCGCGCATTAGACACAACCCCGTGAAAGACCCGCGCTAGCGTCGCCGCTCATTGACGGCTAAGAAGACCCATACCAGATTATTACGGTAAAGTCAGGAACCGCGCGCGCCCATGGCCACTATCGCCCTTGTCGACGACGACGAGAACATCCTCGCCTCCCTCAAAGTCCTGTTCGAGGGCGAGGGTTACACCGTGCGTACCTACACGGACGGCGCCACGGCGCTTGCCGCGCTCGCGGAGACGCCGCCGGACATCGCTATCCTTGATATCAAGATGCCGCGCATGGATGGTGTCGAAGTGCTTCGGCGCCTGCGCCAGGGCTCGAACCTGCCCGTTATCTTCCTCACTTCGAAGGATGATGAGATGGACGAAGTCGTCGGCTTTAACGTCGGCGCCGACGACTACATCAAAAAGCCATTCTCCCAACGCCTGCTGAGCGAGCGGGTGAAGGCGTTGCTGCGCCGCACGCGTGCCGGTGCGCCGGGAGCGGAGGCGGCCAGTGACAAGAAGCCTATCGTCCGCGGCGAACTCACCCTTGATCCGAACCGCCACGCCTGTACCTGGAAGGGCGAGCAAGTCCGGCTCACTGTCACCGAATTCCTCATTCTCCAAGCGCTGGCGCAGCGCCCCGGCTACGTTAAAAGCCGCGACCAGCTGATGGACGCAGCTTATGACGATCAAGTCTATGTCGACGACAGAACCATCGACAGCCACATCAAGCGGCTCCGGAAAAAATTCCGCGACATCGACGGCGAGTTCGACGCGATCGAAACGCTCTATGGCGTCGGCTACAGGTACAACGAAGCCTGACGGGTTAGTTCACGCGATCCTCAGATCGCGCATCGCCCGTATCATCTTCATCTGGAATTTCGTCGGGCTCGCCGTCCTGATCCTGGGCGTCTTGTTGCTGACGGAGATGCGCGCCGGCTTGACCGAGGCGCAATTCCGCAATCTGCGGACGCAGGGCGAGCTGATCACCAATCTGCTGATCGAAACCGGCACCGTTGAAGGTGATCCGTACCCCTACATCAACGAAAGCGCCGTGCGCACGGTGCTTCATCGCATCCTGCCGCCTATCGCCGAAGGCGCACGGCCAGGCGTTGGCCGGCCGCGTGTGCGTGTGTTCGACGCCGATGCGCGGCTGATCGCTGATAGCGATGTCATCTATGATGAGATCCGCGAAACCCCGATCGCCGACGATCAAAGCTTGGGCGAAAGAATCGAGAGCGCCGCGAGGCAGGTTGAGTATTTGCGGTTGACGCCGTGGCGGCCAACGACCTCGCTCGCGGACGAGCAACGGCGCGCCATACGCGGCGAGATCGTCAACGGCGAGAGGCTGAATGAACGCGGAGAGCGCGTAGTATCAGTCACTGTGCCGCTCCGGCGGGTGCAGCAGGTGATGGGCACCGTCACCACCGAAAGCGCCGACGTCGAGCGCATCCTGGTGGCTGAGCGCGCCAGTATGATTCCGTTCATGATCGGCGCGACGATCGCGATCTTCCTGTCGTCCTTGCTATTGGCGCTCTTCATTGCCCGCCCGTTACGCAAGCTGGCCGGGGCCGCGGACTCGCTCCGCCTCACTGGCGCCACGCGTCTGGCGTTGCCCGAAGTCTCGCATCGCAAAGACGAAATCGGCGCACTCGCGCATTCACTGGAGGCCATGACCGGCGCGCTCGCCGATCGTATTGACGCCAATGAACGCTTCGCCGCTGATGTCAGCCACGAGATCAAAAATCCGCTTGCATCGATTCAATCCGCTGTGGCCTCCGCGCGCGCAGCGACAACGCCAGAACAGCAGTCACAAATGCTTGGCATAGTGGCGCAAGACGTACAGCGGCTTGATCGCTTGATCACTGATATCGCTCGCGCCAGCCGCATCGAAGCCGAAACGGCGAAACTCGATTTCGCGCCAGTCGATCTTGGTGCGCTGCTGTTTGAGCTTACGCGCGCCTACGCGACGTCGCCGGACGAGCACGCGCCGGTGTCGGTTGTCTTCAAGGGTCAAAGGCCGCAGGGGCTTATCGTGATGGGGCAGGCCGGGCCGCTCGGACAAGTCTTCCGCAACCTCATCGACAATGCTCGCTCGTTTAGTCCCGAAGGGGGCGTGGTGGCAGTATCGATTGCGATTGAAAGCGGCAAGGATGGAGAGTTCGCGCGCGCCATGGTCGATGACCAAGGTCCAGGCATTCCGTCCGAAAACCTCGAGACCGTGTTCGAGCGGTTCTATACCCAGCGCCCAAAAGGAACGGCGTTCGGCAATAATTCCGGACTGGGCCTTTCGATCGCCCGCCAGATCATCACCTCCCACAGCGGCCGGATCTACGCACAGAACAAGGACGGGCTCGGACGAGGTGAGAGCGGTGGCGCTCGCCTAATCGTGGAAATGCCCCTCACGAACTAGGCCGGCGGTCGAAAACTGTAATCCCAGTGCGGCTTTCGCTTTCTCCCGTACGCGCGAAGGCGTAAGCAAGCGCCCTTATCCAGCCCATCTGGCGGGTGGCGGGAGTAGTGAATGATCGGCGTCGTGGTTGTGTCCCACGGCCGCTTGGCTGACGAATTCGTCGCCGCGGCTGAGCACGTTCTCGGGCCTCAGGATCAGATGCGCGCAATCGCCATCGGCCCAAATGACAATATGGAAGAACGTCGCGCCGACATCATCGATGCCGTTCGCGCCGTCGATCGGGGCGACGGCGTCGTCCTCCTCACCGACATGTTCGGCGGCACCCCCTCTAACCTCGCCATCTCCGTGATCAACCAGGTAAAAACGGAGGTGATTGCCGGCGTGAATTTGCCCATGCTGATCAAGCTGGCCGAGGTGCGCGACAAGGTTAGTTTGCCGGAAGCGGCTCTTGCTGCGCAGGACGCCGGACGGCGCTATATTCGAGTCGCCTCGGTAGAGCTCGCCGGCGGCGCGACCTAAACCGGGTCGTCGATAACGGGCAGACTATGAGCATCACGCGAACACTGCAGGTTGTGAACAAGAAGGGTTTGCATGCGCGCGCGTCGCGCAAGCTGGCCGAACTTGCGCTGGGCTACGACAACACGCGCATTAGCGTCCGTCGCGAAGCCGATGAGGCCGACGCCCGTTCGCTCATGGACCTGATGATGCTAGGCGCCGGCATCGGCGATGAAGTCGAGATCGAAACCCGCGGCCCGCAGGCCGAGGAAGCCATGGCCGCGGTCGAAGCGCTATTCTCCGCTCGATTCCACGAAGAAGAATAGCGAGGCAGGGCGTTTGCCGCGTCTTTGCCGCAATCTCTGCATCTGTCCCCTGAAAGCGCCAAGCGGGGAGTTCCATGCGTTCAATCATCCAAGCTATCGCCACCGCAGGTGCGGTGTTCTTCTGCATTGGCGCGGCAGCGCCAGAACGGCTTGATTACACGCTGACGCCAGTCGTGCAGGACGGCGCGCTGCGTAGCGTGCAGATCGATCTCAGCTTTCGGGGCGAAGCTGATGGCACGAGCGGCTTAAGGTTGCCCGACAGTTGGGGTGGTCAAAACGAGTTGTGGGGCGGCATCGAAGGACTTGAGGTCATCTCCGGCGCGACCATTCGCGATGGCGAAGGCCCAAATAGACGCATCCTTACGCACCGGCCCAACGCCCGCATTCATCTGCGCTATCGCGTGATCCAGGATTGGGACGGCGCGCCGCGCGCCGAGATCGGCAATGTCTATCGCCCCACTATCCAGCCCACATATTTTCATCTGATCGGCAACGCTTTCATGCTCACGCCGGAAGGCCCGCCGAACGAGGCCCGCGTTCGCTTTCGCGTGCGCAATCTACCTCGCGGTTGGAGTTACGCTTCCGATCTGGAGCACGCAGACCTTCGGCTTGATGAAGTTTGGTCGAGCGTCGTGGCCGGCGGTGATTTTCGCATCCTGCGCGATCCGCGCACCAACGTTCGACTCGCCATTCGTGGAGCTTGGAGCTTCAGCGACGCCGAATTCTTGAGCCAAGCCGCCAACATTCTTGCGAGCGAGCGTGCGTTTTGGGGCGACGAGGCCACGCCCTATCTCGTGACCGTGCTTTATCTAGAAGGTCCGGAAGGGTGGACGTCCATCGGTGGCACCGGCCTGGACGATGCTTTCGCTTTCTTTGCAACGGCCAACGCCGAATCCGGCCCGATCGCCCGCACGTTGGCGCACGAGAGCTTTCACACATGGATATCAGGACAGGTCGGCAATCTGCCGAATGACGACCAAGCGCTGCAGTACTGGATTTCTGAGGGCTTCACCGAGTTTTATACGGCCCGTCTCATGGCGCGCGGCGGGCAATGGACGGCCGAGCAATACGCGGCGGACTTGAATGATGTGCTGCGCGCCTACGCGCAATCGCCGGTGCATGCCGCCACGAATGCGCAAGTGCTTGCCAACTTTTGGACGGATCGAGACACACAGAAGTTGCCTTATCAACGTGGCCGTTTCCTTGCGATGATGTGGGATGCGCGCCTGCGCGCCGGCGGCCATAATCTAGATGAGGTCGTGCACGACATGCGCGCGCGCGCGCGCAACGGC
This sequence comes from Caulobacteraceae bacterium, assembly GCA_031379735.1. GTDB lineage: Bacteria > Pseudomonadota > Alphaproteobacteria > Caulobacterales > Aquidulcibacteraceae > Vitreimonas. The sequence goes on from JANNFK010000088.1 coordinate 26,965, forward strand.
GGGCAGTACGCGGTAGAAAATTTCGCAGCTTCCGCTCCCACCTTCGGCCTCGATCCTGGCGCCGACATTGAGTCCTATATAGATCAGGGCGCTGCTCTGTTGTTGCCGGAAGATGTGGTCGCACCGTGCGGCCGTATCGTCACGCGCGATGCGCCGAGCTTTCATCGCGGCTTTGATATTGCCGCGACGCAAGCGAACAACAATATCATCGCGGGTGTTGACCGAGCGTTGCCCGCGTATGCCGCAGGCATGCGCGATGGCATGACGTTGATCCGCCGCGATGGTGGTGAGATCGGCAACGCAGACCTGGAGATCGGCTATGTCGTTCGCGACGGCGATACCGAGCGGACATTCCGCTATATGCCGCGCGATCACGGGACGTTTACTCTGCAAAGCTTGGAATTGGCCGACGACCTGCGCGGCGACCGCCTCGCGCAATGTTTGCGTGTCATCGGCGGCTGACGACACAGAGGGGGAAGCATGCGCAGTGACTTGATTGAGGTGTTGGGTCTCGTCGCGGGCTTCATTGGCGCGTTCGCCTTTGCGCCACAGGCGTTCAAGATCGTGCGGGACCGCGACGCTTCCGGCGTCTCCGGTCTTACGTACGCGATGGTCTTAACTGGCGCTGTGTTGTGGGGCAGCTACGGCGTCTTCCGCGGCGCGCCCTCAATCATTCTTTGGAATGTGGTCGCTGCCGGCTTGGCGGCGATGGTGCTGGTGCTGAAGATAAGAAGTCCACGTCCTTAGACGACAGGTCCCGTTTCGGGAACATCGTGGTTCCCTCCGGCGTTATGGCGGCATCGGAGGATACATGACAGTCGAAACAATACTTATTTGGATCATCGTCGGTGCAATCGCGGGCTGGCTTGCTGGCCTCGTGGTTCGCGGATTTGGCTTTGGCCTCGTCGGCAACATTATCGTCGGCATTGTTGGCGCATTTCTTGGCGGCTGGTTGTTCGGCACGCTCGGGTTCGCTATTGGCGCCGGCATCATCAACACGATCTTCACCGCATTCATCGGCGCTGTCGTGCTTCTGCTTCTCGTACGCGTCATCAAGCGCGCATAGGTGGGCGAAGCGCCTGAGTGGCTGATCAACGCATTCGGTGTTGCCGCTGGCCTGTGTTCGATGGCCAGCTTCATTCCGCAAATCTTCAAAATCGTGCGAGAGCGAGACGCGAGCAGCGTCTCGCTCCGCATGTACGCGGTCACGACATTGGGCTTCATCTGCTGGACGATTTACGGCGCGCTGAGCGGTTCTTGGCCGGTGTTGCTATCAAACGCCGTGTGTCTAGCGCTGGTGATTACCATACTCACTCTGCGCTTGCGTTTCGGCGATCCGCACGCTTGAACGACGCCAAGGGAGGGACGTTCATGAACAAGACGCTCGTATCGATGTTTGCGCTGGCTGCAGCCGCCGGCGCCTGCAATCAGCCGGCGCAACCGGCAGCCGAAGCGCCTCGCATTGAACTCTACGCCATGGACTGTGGCCACACCACATTCGCAGACGTCGCCATGTTCGCCGCCGACGGTTCAGTCAATGGCCAAGCGCGCGAACTCATCGTGCCGTGTTATTTGATCCGGCATCCGAGCGGTGATCTGATTTGGGATACAGGTCTGCCTGAGGCGATCGCCGACATGCCGGACGGACTGACGCCAGCGAACTTCCCGGCACATTTTGCCGTGCCAGTGAAACTCACTGCTCAGTTGGCGCAGCTAGACATCACAGCGGCCGACATCGAGTTTGTCTCCTTCTCTCACATGCACTCGGACCACACCGGCAACGGCAATCTGTTCACCGCGTCGACCTGGGTCGTTGATACAGATGAGCGCACCCGAATGTTTGACGCCGAGCACCGTGCTGACCCGCAAGATTTCAGCAACTACAACCTTCTGGAAAACGCCGAGACCCGGTTGATCGAGGGCGACGCCGACTATGACGTTTTTGGCGACGGCTCCGTCACCATCATTCAAGCGCCGGGTCACACGCCGGGGCACACCATGCTCATGGTTCGTCTTTCCAACGTGGGCCCTGTCTTGTTGACCGGCGACATGTTCCACCTCAGGGAAAGCCGCGAGCGTCACTTAGTACCCACCTTCAACACCGACCGCGCACAGACGATCGCGTCACAGGAAAAGGTGGAGCGGATCGCCAGCGAGACTGGCGCTCGTGTGGTCCGTCAGCACGTGATGGAAGACTTCACCTCGCTGCCCACATTCCCCGCGTCGTTGAATTAGGCCTCGTGTCGAGGCCTGCGACGCGAATATCTCGCGGATGCAGCATGGAATAAGCACGCCTAAAGCGCGCATATCCTATGATTTGCGTGCGTTCCGGTGATCCTAGCGGCATCTTTATCGCACCTCGCGAGGGGAGGATGCCTATGATTACGTCTGCAAACCAACAGGCCATGATGAACTGGATTTCCGATTGGGGACCACGAATTCTGCTGGCCCTAGTTATCGTCGTTGTCGCGCACTTCGCGGCAAAGGCTGTCAAATGGGCGATCGCCAAGGGCGTCGACCGCATTCCGTTTTTCTCACGCCGCGACGGCGCTGGCGCCGCGACGGCTAAACCAGCTGTCGATGTCGGCGAACGCATCGGCGAAGTCGGCTACTGGCTTGTCTGGTTGCTCGGCCTCATCGCCGCGCTCAACGTGCTCGACCAAGAGGCGGTCGTCGCACCGCTGAACGGCATGGTAGCGGGCTTCTTCGCGTATCTGCCGGCCGTTGTCGGCGCCGCGCTTATCTTCTTCATCGGCTTCGTGCTTGCCACGATCGTGCGCCGGATGGTTGAAGCGACGGTGGAAGCCGTCGAACTTGATCGCCGCCTGATCGACGCCGGCCTTACGCACACGCCGAAGGGTCCGGGCCTCGCCCGCTTGCTCGGTTTGCTGGCCTTCACCTTGATCATCATTCCGGTCTCGATTGCGGCATTGGACGTTTTGGACATCAGCGCCATCTCGGTTCCGGCGATCGCGATGCTTAACGGCATCCTGCTGACAATCCCGCGTGTCATCGGCGCTGCGTTGGTTGTCTTCATTGCCTACCTCATTGGTCGTTGGGTGATGACCCTGATCGAAGAAGGTCTTAAATCGATCGGCTTCGACGACATCATTTCTGGCATCGCCAATGCCGAACCGATCCGTGTTGGCCGCGAAAAGATGGATCTGACGCCTGGCGTCGACACCATCAACTTCTCGGCCTTCCCGCCGTCGCGCATGATCGGCCTTGCCGTCCTTATCGGCATTGTCCTGTTCGCGGCCGTTGAAGCGGCTCGTCTGCTCGAGTTCGCCGCCATGGCGGCGATGTTGACGCGGGTGCTCGAACTCGCGAGCAGCGTGCTCTTCGGCACGGTGATCATCGCGCTCGGCATCTTGTTGGCGAACATCCTCGCCGCTGCGTCGTCGCGTGAAGGCAAGCCTTCGTCTGAGATCATCTCGACGATGGTGCGCTGGGGCGTGATTGCGCTGGCGACGGCGGTGGGCCTCTCGTTCATGGGGCTGGCCAACAACATCATCGCGCTCGCCTTCGGCCTGATCCTGGGTTCGGTCGCGGTTGCGGTGGCGATCGCCTTCGGCGTCGGTGGCCGTGACGCGGCCAAGAAGCTCTTGGATCGCTGGACGTCGGACAGCTAAGCCGCCGGACAAAACAAGTCTGGACGGGCCGCTGACCGGTTGGTCAGCGGCCCGTCTTGTTTCCGGCATGCCGACTGCGGGACCCGCCAATTTTCGCATTGCAGATGACGGCTGGACGCAATTGCAACCCGCCAGAGGCTTTGCTAAACCGCCCGCGCCTCCCAAGGAGCGTTGCGACGGCTGATCGGCCGCCAGGCTTGGAAGGTGCTTTCCTTTGGGAAAACGACGCTCGCGATCTCTCGAAGGAGGGCGCGCGATGAGCGCAACTGATTACGTCGTAAAGGACATGAGCCTGGCGGACTGGGGCCGCAAGGAAATCGAAATCGCCGAAACCGAAATGCCGGGCCTTATGGCCGTGCGCAGAGAATACGGCCCTAAGCAGCCGCTGAAAGGCGCCCGCATCGCCGGCTCGTTGCACATGACCATCCAAACTGCGGTTCTGATCGAGACGCTCCAAGCTCTGGGCGCCGAAGTGCGCTGGGCCTCGTGCAACATCTTCTCGACTCAAGATCACGCCGCTGCGGCGATCGCAGCCAAGGGCACGCCGGTGTTCGCGGTGAAAGGCGAGAGCCTCGCGGACTATTGGGACTACAGCCACCGCATCTTCCAGTGGCCGAACGGCCAGTACGCCAACATGATCCTCGACGATGGCGGCGACGCGACGTTGCTCTGCGTCCTCGGTCCGAAGGCGGAGAAGGATGCCGGCGTTATTGCCGATCACTCCAACGAGGAAGAAGAAGCGCTCTTCGCCACCATGAAGCGCTATCTGAAAGAGCAACCCGGCTTCTACGAAGCTATTCGCGCGTCAGTTAAGGGCGTGTCGGAAGAAACGACGACGGGCGTGCATCGCCTTTACGAAATGGCCAAGAAGGGCGACCTGCCGTTCCCGGCCATCAACGTCAATGACAGCGTCACCAAGTCGAAGTTCGACAACCTCTACGGCTGCCGTGAATCCCTGGTTGATGCGATCCGTCGCGGCACGGACGTGATGCTCTCGGGCAAGGTTGCTGTCGTCGCCGGCTATGGCGATGTCGGAAAGGGCTCGGCCGCGTCGCTCCGCCAAGGCGGCGCACGCGTGAAGGTGACTGAAGTCGATCCGATCTGCGCTCTGCAGGCGGCGATGGAAGGCTACGAGGTCGTGACCATGGAAGAGGCGGCCTCGCACGCCGACATCTTCGTCACCGCGACGGGCAACAAGGACGTCATCACCGTCGATCATATGCGGGCGATGAAGAACAACGCCATCGTCTGCAATATCGGCCACTTCGATTCAGAGATCCAAGTCGCGGGCTTGAAGAACTTCAAGTGGGACGAGATCAAGCCGCAAGTGCATCACGTGGAATTCCCGGACGGCAAGAAGATCATCCTTCTATCGGAAGGCCGCTTGGTGAACCTCGGCAACGCGACGGGTCACCCGAGCTTTGTGATGTCGGCGAGCTTCACCAACCAGACGCTCGCGCAAATCGAACTCTGGACCAATGGCAAGGCCTACAAAAACCAAGTCTACACGCTGCCGAAGCATCTCGATGAAAAGGTCGCCACGCTCCACCTCGACAAGCTTGGCGTTAAGCTGACGAAGATGTCGAAAGAGCAGGCCGACTATATTGGCGTGCCGACGGCCGGTCCGTTCAAGCCGGATCACTACCGCTACTAATCAAAAGCCGCGCCCTGGATGCGCTGGAAAGCGCATCCAGGAGTCGCATTCCACCGAACGTTGCTGAAGCGCGGCGTTCGCTGGTTGCGCGCTTCCCGCGCCGCGTGCATCTAGGCGTGGGGACGCCAGAATGCTCATCCGCACCACTCGCACCTTGTCTACATGGACGCTGCGCGCGCTATTTTACACGGCGCTGTTCGGCGTTGTGGTCGTCGCGCACTTGGCCATCAGCGCCATGCTGCGTGCGCAAGGCTGGGGCAGTGGACTCTCGCTTCTTGTCGCCGGCGCTGTCGTGCTGGTTCTCGTCATTCTCATCACCAATCTCGCCGAATGGCTGCGAGACAGGGTGCGGGAGCGGCGCGAGCTGCGGCGTGCGCAGCAACGGCTCCCAAGCGGCCCGTGCTGCGTTGTTTGGCGTGCGCCAGACGAAAAGACCGTGCGTCAGTTACTCACTGAGGAGGATGATCACTCCGATATGCCTTGGGATGTCGTTGGCCCTTTGCGTGCGCGCTATCCGCGGCTGGCGCGCAGACTGGGCGTGGAGGGCATCGCCATCGCCGAATTTGAAGTTGGCGCTGACGGCCGCGCTAAAAATATCCACTGCGTCGACGCATGGCCCTCTGACGTCTTTTATGACGCGGCTCGCGAGGCGTTAGAGCACGCTAATTTCCAGCCCAAGGGCGACATCCACGTTCGTTTCGGCGCAAGCTACAAAATGCCGTTCATCTTCCGTATTGCCGGCGCCTCCAAGGCTCGCGATAGCGGTCGGCGCGCGCGCGAGTTGCGTCCGACGCTCGTGGCGGCGCAACAAGCCGTGGAAAACCTGCGTCAGCAAACCGGCCCACAGCGTTAACCAATTGAATTTTCTTAACTTAACCCGCCGTTCACCCTTTTAGCCTTTTGTTAACGCTTCCGGACAGCGGATGGCGTGCAAAGCCGTGCGCAAACCGGGAAAATGCCCTCGGGGCTCGGCGATTCGTTTCGCCGAAAGATGGAATTAGGGGTCGGCATTGGACGGAAGCTTGCTCGTAGCGGCTGGCTCGGCCGCGATTGCGATTGCAGCGTTGCTGTGGGCGATGCGCGTCACCGAAGGTGCGCGTGGCGGCGTTGAAGCGTGGAAAAAGCGCGCGCGCGAACTCGAGGACACGGTTGCCTGGGCCGACGCCGTTTTCGGCGCGCACCCTGGCGTCGTGCTGATCTGGGAAGACACGCTCGCCGATGCCGAAACCGATTGGGGCAAGCCGCGCATTTACGGCAGCCCGCTCGCGCTCGCCTCTCTCCTGCGCTTTTCCGGTACGGCCATCGCGGCTGAACCTTCGATCCGCATCTTGCAGGGCCTTTCTGGTTTTGACGCACGTGGCGCGACTGGCGTGATGACGCGCCTGGCGCCGGCGTTGCAGCGTCTGCGCCGCGAAGGCGCGCCATTCTCACTCACCATTTCCACGCCCGATGGCATCTACGTCGAAGTCGACGGCCGCACGGCTGGTGCGCGCGCTGTCGTTTGGATTCTCGACGCGAGCGTCCGCGGCGTTGAAGAGGGTGGAGCGGGCGGCCGCATTGATGGCGCCACCGAGGTCATCGCCCGCGATCCTGCAGCCTTCCTCGAAATGTGGAATGAAGCGCCGTTCATGGCATGGCGCGTCGATGGCGGCCTGAAGCTGCAGTGGGCCAACCCGAATTATTTGAGTGCGCTTGAAGCCAAGTCGCTCGCTCAAGCTGTTGACCGCAATCTGCAACTCGACCAAGGCGCGACTGATCTTGCGCGCAAGGCCATTGAGACCGGAGAAGCGGTTGAGGAGACCCGCTCTGCCGTCGTTGGCGGCCAACTCCGCACGTTGCGTTTGCGCGTGTCGCCGGTTGCCGGCGGCGCTGCCGGTCTTGCTATCGACGTCACCGATAGCGAAGCGGCGAGCGACCAGATGTTGCGTCAGCAACGCGCGCACGATGAAACGCTGAACCATTTGGCGGAAGGCATCGCCGTCTTCGACCAAAGCAAGCGGCTCGTGTTCCACAACCGCGCCTTCGAACAGACGTGGGGCCTCGATCCGGCGTTCCTGCAGGATCGCCCATCGCACGCGGCGTGGCTCGATTATCTGAAGGAGAAGCGCAAGTTACCTGCGCATGCGAACTACGCCGAATGGCGCGCGCGCGAACTTGCGCTCTATCAAGAGCACGAAGAGCTTCCAGAGGATTTCTGGGTGCTGCCAGATAGCCGTATGCTTCGCGTCGCCCGCCAGCCGCACCCCGGCGGCGGCATGTTGCTGATTTTCTCTGATATCACCAACGAAGTCGCGCTGAAGAGCTCGTACGATGCACTGCTGCAAACTCAGAAAGCGGCGCTCGACAAGCTGCACGAAGCTGTCGTGGTTTTTGGTCTTGATGGGCGTTTGAAGTTGCACAACGCCGCCTTTGGCGCGATGTGGCGGCTTGAACCGGGCGCCGTCGAGAATGAAATGGCGTTCGATAAAGTCGTCGGCGCCTGCGAACATCTTTTCCATGATCGCGCGACGTGGGCGCAGGTCCGTGCACGTATCACCGACCCGTCTCCCGAAGCGCGCACCGAGTTCCGTGGCGAAATGCGCCGCAGCGACGAGAGCGTGCTCAAATTCCTCACCCGTCCGTTGCCGGATGGCGCCACGCTTGTGGCCTTCCAGGACATCACCGCCGACCGCCGCGTCGAAGAAGCGTTGCGCGAGCGCGCCGAGGCGTTCGAAGAAGCCGACAAGCTCAAAGGGCAGTTCGTTGAGAACGTATCCTACCAGCTCCGTAATCCGCTGCAGGCGATCTTCGGCAATGCCGAATTGCTGGCGCACAAGGTGTTCGGCCCGCTGAACGATCGCCAAATCGAGCAGGTGGGTTCGATCATCGAAGCTTCGGGGTCTCTCTCGAAGTTGATCGACAACATTCTTGACGTCGCCATGGTCGAAGCTGGAAATGTTCAGCTCGATATTGCCGAGATGAACATTTACGAGACCATCACCGAAAGCGTGCAGATGGCCGCGTCCAAGGCGCGCGACACCGAAGTGCCGATCAAGATCAAATGCGATCCGAAGATTGGCGACATCAACGCCGATCCGAAGCGCATTACGCAAGTGATCGTGAACTTGCTGTCAAACGCGCTCCGCCACACTGAGCGGGGCGACACCATTACGGTGTCCGCCGAGCGTCTTGACGGCGTGATCCGTCTCACGGTCGCCGATACCGGCAAGGGCATGGCGTTTGAACAGCAGGCGCGGGCGTTCGATAGCTTTGAGTCCGGTGACCGCCGTGGTGCGGGTCTGGGCCTCGCGCTCGTGCGCTCGTTCGTGGAAATGCACGGTGGTTGGGTCGCGCTGACAAGTGAACCGGGCCGCGGCGTTACCGTTGTGTGCCACCTGCCCGTACATGCGCCGGTGTCCGGCCCGCCGCCGACCCAGCCGTCGCGGAAAGCTGCTTAAGGCCGCGCCAGCAGCTCCGCGATCTGGACGGCGTTGAGCGCTGCACCCTTCAGCGGCTGATCGCCGCATACGAACAGCGATAGCGTCTTGCCCGAAGGGTCCGACACGTCGCGACGGATGCGGCCGACGAGCACCTCCTCGATACCGCTGGCTTCAACAGGCATCGGGAAGCGGTTGGCCTCCGGATCGTCGACGATGCGAACACCTGGCGCATGCGCGAGCACTTCGCGCGCTGTCTCTGGCGTCACCACAGCCTCGAACTCAACGCTCATGGCGATGCCATGCGCGCGCAGGACCGGCACCCGGATGCAGGTGATCGAGATGCGCAGGTCGGGGAGATCCATGATCTTGCGTGTCTCACGCATCACCTTGGTTTCTTCGCCGTTATAGCCAGTGACTGGATCGATCGGCGTGTTGTGGCTGAAGAAGTTGAACGCATAGGGATGTGGGAGCACTTTCGGCTCGAACTTCTGACCCGCAAGGTACGCACGCGTGGACTCTTCCAGTTCACGCATCGCCGGCAGCCCCGCGCCTGAGGCTGCCTGATAGCTCGACGCTTGCACGCGGTTCACGCGCGCGACTTTGTGCAGTGGCGCCAGCGCCAACACCATGATCGCCGCCACGCAGTTAGGATTGGCGATCACGCGCGGGTTCGCGTTCAACAAGCGGCCATTCACTTCTGGCACGACCAACGGCACGTCGTCCTTCGTCCGGAACGCGGACGAATTATCGATGACCGTTGCTCCCGCCCGCGTCGCCCGCGCTGTGCAATCCTGCGCAATATCGGCTTCAACGGCGAGCAGGGCGATATCGACGCCCGCAAAGTCGAACTCATCCAATGCTTCAAGCGTTACGTCGCGTCCTTTGAAGCGCATAGTCTTGCCTGCCGACGCGGCCGACGCCAGCAGCCGCAACTCACCCACCGGAAAGTTGCGCGTCTCCAGGCACTTCACCATTTCCGAGCCAACAGCGCCGGTCGCGCCGACAATGGCCACGTTCTTCGTCATCGCAACAAACCCCAACTCGCTCACTCAGTCAGTTCGCCCAATCAAGGACACGGCGCGAAACGCAAGCAGCAACCCCATGCCAAGCGCAGGCCATTGCACCCAAAACCCTTCGCCAGTCGCGATATCGATCACAGCCAAGATTGCCAATATCGCGGCGTAGCGTTGGGCCGACCCGAAGAGTCTCGACCATGACTCACGAGGCTTGGCTGCTTTGCCTCCGCGCTCTGGCGTGCGGGCGGCGCGTACGCCGCGCACCTCGCCACCAGCGGATGCGACGCTGTAAACGCCGACACTCTCTTCAAAATTCTTGGGGCGCTTGTCGCCGAGGTATTCGAAGCCGACCGAGAGCTTCTTTTGCACCTGATCATAAACTTGCTGGGAGATCACGATGCCGCCGGGGTCGGCCATGCTCTGCAAGCGCGCGGCAAGGTTGACGCCTTCACCCAACAAATCGTCGCCATCGACCAGCACATCGCCAAGGTGAACGCCAATTCGAAACCGCAACCCGTTTTGTGCGTCGGCGGCTAGCTCTCGTTGCACCTCGATGGCGCATTGCACTGCTTCGACGACCGAGGGAAATTCCGCGATCAGACCATCGCCCGCCGTGTTCGCGATCCGTCCATGATGACGTTCGATGAGGCGCGAGAACACACTTCGCGCCGCGCGCAGCGCGCCAAGCGTGCCGACCTCATCGGCCTCCATCACGCGACTGTACCCATCGGCATCGGCCGCCAGGATCGTCGTCAGTTTTCGCTGAACTTGAGAGGACATCGCGATACTCGTAGCGCCTGTTCTCGCGCCCACAACACCCAAATTACTTCAGTGAGCGCCGGGCGTTCAAGCCGCTTGACGGCAGCGCCGTTGGGGCTCTTGCTGGCCCGATGGCGCAAGACGTTCACGGCCTGATGAGGCGGCTCTTCTTTTGCGTTGTCTTGTGCTTCGCCAGCGCTGGGCAAGCGCAGGAGCTTCATCTCGCGAGCCCTGAAATCATCAACAATGAAGCGCGCTTTCTTGGCGACCTTGAGGGTCCACAGCCGGGAACGCCACGCGGTGTCTATATTTGGCGCGCACCCAGCACGCCTGGCGGCCAGTTGCTGCCGACGCTCTACATGGCCGACGGTAGAGCTGGATTGTATGTGGCCGCAGCGCGCCTACGCGCCGCGATAGAAGCGGGCACAACACCGCCGGTCCAGATCATCGCGCTTGATTCAGAGCCCGAGGCGCGCGACCGCACGCGTGAGTACACAGACGTAGGCCGCGCACGTTTCATTGCGCACGAACGTTGGCTGCTCAGCGTTGTCATCCCCTGGGCGGAGCGCATCGCGCGTGCGTCTCCGGAGCGACGCGCAATCGGGGGTTATTCTAACGGCGCTGCATTCGCGATCTTCATGGGCGCTCGGCATCCCGATGTTTTTTCCGGCGTGCTTGCACATTCGCCTGTCGCAGCGACTGAGACATTTCACGCGGATGCGCGCGTCAACCGCACGCGCTGGGCCCTCAGCGCAGGGCGTCTGGAGTACAGCGGCTATCCAGCGCGCGCCATCTCGGTTGTGGGTGCGGTTGTCCGCGCCGAGGGTGGCGTGGTGCGATCTTGCACCGGCGCCTGGGGACACGAGGCAGGCGCATGGATCGACCTCTCGCCCGGCGCCATCGCGTGGCTGTTTCAATCACCAAGCGCCGACGCCCTTGCCACACCCTTGGAGCGGGAATCCTGCTCCATTCGATAGGTGCGAGCGCACGAGGGCGCACACCACCACATTCCGACCTCAATTGACTTCGTCTCGTCGCGTTCCGCAGGCAGCTCGTCGCTAACGCTGCGATCGTACGCATCCACGACACCGGCTAGTGGCATCACAGGGTCAGTTAGAGGGAGGAGTCTCATGTTTGACCCGAAGATGCGCCGTCTCGCAACGGCGCTCGGTTTTTTTCTGCTTGCGCCGATTCCGCATGCGCTTGCGCAAGCCACGCCCGACATCGTCGTCACCGGCGTGCGCCCGGAGCAGACGCAATCGTTTGTTGAAACGGTCGCTGCAGCATCGCCAATGGCTGACCAGTTGCCGCGTTGGGATAATATCGTCTGCACCAGCATTGCCGGCATACCGGCGCGCCAGGGGCAGTTCATTGCCGACCGCATTGCCCAGCGCGCCGCCGCCGTTGGCCTTCAGCCCGGTGGCCCGGGTTGCCAAGCCAATGTCGCCGTTTTCGTAACGAGCGATTCCGATGCGTTCGCGCGACAGTTGTTCGAGCAGGATCGTCAGCTTTTCCACTATCTGCAAACGAACAACGTCTCCACGATGGGACAGGGCGCGATGCAGGATTTTCTCGACACCCCGCGCGCCGTCCGTTGGTGGCACGTGTCTGAGACCTACGGCGCCGACGGCCTTTCGCTCGCTGGTGACGCGTCACAAGGCGGCATGTCCAACGCCCCCACGGCGCGGGCGTCGGGCACTCGTTTAAGCGCTACCACGCGTGAAGACCTAACCCAGGTGATCATCATTGTTGATGCGCGTCGCGTGCAAGGCGCTCAGCTTGCTGCATTGGCCGACTATGTGGCCTTCGTAGCACTGGCGCAGATCAACCCACACGCTGCGACAGCTGACTATCCTACGATCATGAATCTTTTCGAGGGTGCGCAAGTTCGTGCCGACGGCCCAGCCGCACTCACTCAATGGGACCAAGCCTTTCTTGATGCGCTTTACAATGCCCAACGCAACGCAGCGGGCGCCGGCCCACAACGGCAAGAAATCGCACGCCGCATGAGAGGCGATCGCTCATAGACATTGTGTGAAACCTTTAACGCCGCGGCCTTGCGGTCGCGGCGTTTTCTATTGCCTCGCATACTCGCGCACGATGGCCTCGAGAAAATCGCGGCCCTCATAGAGCGATCGCACGCGGATCTTCTCGTTAAGTCCGTGTGCGTTGCTTTCGCCCGGCGCCGAGAACATGCCGCTCATGCCATAGGTCGGGATGCCGGCATTGTTGAGGAAGCGGCCGTCGGTCGCGCCTGGCGTCATCGTCGGAATGATCGGTGTGCCCGGCCACATGCGCGCGGCGACGCGCTCAACAGGCCCCATGATCTGCGACGTGAGGCGAGGTGGACGCGAGCCATCGCGGCGACGGACAATTTCGACGGCGACGTGCTCGTCGGCGATCACGCGCAGTAGTTCGGCTTGAAGCTCTTCGGACGAATGTCCCTGAAGCACGCGGCACGACAATGTCGCCACGGCCCGCTGCGGGAGGGCGTTGGCGGCGTGGCCGGCTTCAAGCTGCGTCGCGACGCAGGTGGTGCGCATGATGGCGTTAAAAGATGGATCGCGCGCGAGTGCGGCTGCTGCGGCGGCATCGCCCGGGTCGCGAGCGATGGCCGCCATCGCCTCGCCAGTGGATCCGCCAACGATCGGCGCCATGCGCTCGAAGAAGGTGCGCGTCACTGGTGTGAGTTCAATCGGGAAATTGTACTGCGATAGCCGCGTCAGCGCCGCGCTCAGCCGGTAGATCGCGTTTTCCGGAACCGGGCGCGATGAGTGGCCGCCGGGATTGGTGACGGTCAGCGTCATCACCTGGTGGACTTTTTCACCGGCCTGGATGTTCAACGCAACTGGTTCGCCTTGCGCGCTCAGGATGCCGCCGGCGCCTTCGTTGATGGCGAAGTCCGCCTGCAGCCGTTGACGATGGTGTTGGAGCAAGTACTCGACGCCATTGACGCGGTTCGACGTTTCCTCACCGCAAGTGAGTGCCAGTTTAATTGTGCGGTGTGGCCGGAATCCCTCCTGACGGAGGCGGACCATCAGATCCAAAAATACCGCAGCCATTGCCTTATCGTCGGCCGAACCGCGCGCATAAAAGTACCCGTTCTCTTCAACGAGCGTGAACGGATCGCGCTCCCAATCCTCGCGCCGCGCGTCGACGACATCTATGTGCGCCAGAAGCAGCACAGCGCGGCTCGATGATCCGCGCAGCACGGCGACGAGATTGCCGTCTTCCGGTGCGCCATCAGGAATAATCACCTGCGCGTCACGCTCGGCGTAACCGGCGTTGCGCAAATGCACGAGCATCGCGTTCACCGCGCGGGTGCACGAGCCCGTGCTCGGCGAAGAATCGATCTCGACGAGTTCCTCGTAGATGGCGCGAAACCTTGCGCGATCCGGCGCAAGGTCCTGCGCCACGGCGCTACCGCCGAACGTTGTTATCGCAAGTGCAAAAAGAAGCGCGCGCATCAATGCCCCCAAGTTTGGAAGCAATGAACAGGCTTGGCGTTATCCGCGCAACCCCGGCGCGATCAAATCCAGCGGCGGACGCGTTTGCAGTAGGCGTCGAACGTATCGCCGAACTGGCGGCGCATCTTGGCTTCTTCAAACGGAATGAAACCCCAGTTCGCGACCACAAACATCGCCACCGGCGCCAGCAGCATCACCGGCCGCCCAAACCACAATGCGCCGCCGATGCAAAACAATGTCATCGCCAAATACATCGGATTGCGGGTAATTCCGAAAATACCGCTGGTGACGAGTGCATTGTTGGTTGGCGAGTTGGGCAGCAATTGTGTGTTTGCAAATCGGAATTGCGCCATCGCCCCAAACAGGATCGCCAGTGCTGCGACGACCACAACCAGTCCGAAGGGCCGCGTTGGCCACACAGGGAGCGTGTTCAAGCCAGGAACGAGGCTTAGCCCGTACGTCGCCGCCAGCAACAGCAAAGCCCACAGCGGCGGCGGTACGTTGCGCATCTAATGCTGGCTCTTCGGCAGCCGCACGATCAAGCCATCAAGCTCCGCCGAGACCTTGATCTGGCAGGAGAGGCGCGAATTGTCCTCAACGTCATTGGCGAAATCGAGCATCGATTGCTCCATCGAGTTCTGCTCGCCGGTCTTCGCTAGCCATTCGGGGTCGACGTACACATGGCAGGTCGCGCACGCGCAGGCGCCGCCGCAATCGGCGTCGATGCCTGGCACAGCGTGTTTCACTGCGGCTTCCATCACCGTTTGGCCGTTGGGCGCGTCGACGACGTGCTCTTTGCCGGTGTGCTCGATGTACGTGATCTTCGGCATCTCAATCCTCAGCGGGCGCTCGCGACCAATTCTTTCATCGGCCGCGACATATCTTCAAGTACACTCGGTGGCAGTGTCCGGTTGGTCTGGATTAGCATCTTTGCGCCCAGATACTCCGCCGGCCGGTTCACCGCATCCACCGCAATCAGCCTATCGCCCTTGTAGTAGAACGCCGCGAACGCGCGGTCAGCCATGACGCCACGGAACACGACACGATCGTAGCCGTGAAAGAGGCCGGCGATCTGAAGTTTGAGATCGTATTGGTCCGACCAGAACCATGGCGCTTCCTCGGTGTGTTCTTTGCCGCCCGTCAACGTCGCCGCGACAATTTTCGCGCCCTCGACCGCATTGTGCACGCTCTCAAGGCGCACCATGCGGGTTTCGTAGTGAACCATGGGCCGCGCCGCGCAATCGCCGATGGCGAAGACGTTGGGGTCGGATGTGCGGCAAAAGCGGTCGGTGACGATGCCGTTGTTGACCGTCAGCCCGCACTGCTCCGCCAGCGCCACGTCCGGGGTCACGCCAATGCCTGCGATCACCAGATCCGCGGGAAGTTCGGCGCCGTCGGTAAGCCCCACGCCCGTCAACGAGTCCTGACCTTTGATCAACGCCGGCTGGCCGCCGAGGACGAAGCGCACGCCATGTCGCGTATGTTCATCAAGAAAAAAGCCCGCGACTTCCGGGCTGGTGACACGCGCCAGCGGCCGCACGGCCGTCTCGACCACTGTGACTTCCAGCCCACACTGCCGCGCGACCGCCGCGACCTCCAAACCAATGTAGCCCGCGCCGATCACAATCAGTCTGGCGCCTGAGACAAATCGCTCGCGCACGCGATCCACATCGCTAGCGGTGCGGAACAAGAATACGCCATCGAGATCAGCTCCAACCAGCGGCAGTTTCCGGGGCTTCGCGCCCGTCGCCAGGATCAGCGCGTCGTACGGCAGCTCGCGACCGCCTTCGATCCGCACCTTGCGGTTGGCGCGATCGATCCACACGGCGCGCGTCTTGGTGAGCAGTGCGATGCGCTCTTCAGCGTACACGGAAGCCGGGCGCAGCATCAGCCGGTCAATGTCGAGGTCGCCTTTGAGGTACGCTTTGGAGAGCGGAGGCCGTTGGTAGGGGGCGGCGGGCTCCTCGCCAATGAGCGTAATCTCGCCCTCAAACCCGCCTTGGCGCAGACGCTGCGCCGCCTCGCCGCCAGCTTGACCGGCGCCGATGATGATGATGCGTTTGATTTCGCCCGTACTCACAGCGGCTTAGTGTTTGGAGCCTCTGCGGCTCACGCGCAAGCCGCCCTTGATGCCGCGCTGCCCGGAGGGCAGCATCCCCGCCCGTGGGCATCCAAACCGCCTCTGATTCGCGCATTGTCGCGCTGCCGGACGCCTTCGCAACGGTCGCGTTCGGCCGTCGGCTCGGTGCGCAAATCGGGCCGGGCGACGTGGTTTGCCTTAGCGGCAATCTCGGCGCGGGCAAGACCACCTTGGCGCGGGGCGCCATCGAGGCGTGGATGGGTCAGCCGGAAGAGGCGCCCAGCCCAACTTACACTCTAGTGCAAACCTATGATGGCGACCGCGGCGAACTCTGGCATGTCGATCTTTATCGGCTGAAGCAGCCGGACGACGCCTGGGAGCTCGGTCTGGAGGACGCCTTCGCGAGCGCCGCGTGCCTGATTGAGTGGCCCGAGCGCCTCGGAGGCCAACTCCCGCGCGATCGTCTCGATGTAGAATTGAAGCCGGAAGGTGAGGGCCGCACAGCGTCGCTCACTGCATACGGCGCATGGAGAGCAAAGCTTGGATCGATCTGAAGCGCTGGCGCGTCTGTTGCGCGAGACCGGCTTTGACAAAGCCGAACGCACGCCGTTGGCGGGCGATGCCTCCACGCGCCGTTATGAGCGACTACGCGATGGCGACCGCCGCGCTATGCTGATGGACGCGCCGCCGAGCGCCGAGAGCAAGCCGTGCCCCCCAGGGGCGACGCCCGCTGAACGCCGCACGATGGGGTGGAATGCAACGGCGCGGCTGGCTGCGTCACGCGTCGAAGCTTTCGTCGCGGTCGCCAATTATCTCGAAAGCATTGGCCTCGCGCCGCCGAAAATTTATGGGGCGGATTGCGAGGCTGGCTACGCCGTTCTCGAAGACCTTGGCGACGATCTTTATGCGAACGTCATCCCCAGCGGTGTGGATGAAATCCAGCTCTACGAACAAGCCGCCCGCGTGCTGGCGCACGTGCACCAAGCGCCATCGCCGCCGGCGCGGCTCGAAGGCGCCGGCAACGCGACATGGCCGTTGCAGGATTACGATGCGCTCGCGCTTGAAGTGAATGCGGACTTGTTTGTCGAATGGCTGCCGCGCGCGGCGGATGTCCGTATTGATGACGCCGCGCGTGCGCGGTGGGAAAAAGTTCGCGATGGCCTCATCGTCAGAGCGCTCGGCTTCCCACGTGCGTTCACGATCCGCGACTACCATGCCGAAAATCTTCTATGGCTTCCGCAGCGCGAAGGGCTGAAGCGCGTTGGTTTGCTCGACTTCCAGGATGCGGTTCGCGGTTGGCGCGGCTGGGACTTTTCCATGCTGCTCCATGACGCGCGTCGTGACGTGAGCCCGGCGGCGCACCAGGCGGCTGTTCGCGCCTACCTCGAGGCGTCCGGCGCTAGCGAGGCGGAATTTCAGCGTGAGCTGGCCGTGCTCGGCGCCATCAACACGATGCGCATTCTTGGCATTTTCTCGCGTCTCACCGCGCGCGATAACAAGCCACGCTACTTGGCGTTCATGCCGCGTATGTGGGCCCATCTCGGCGCCACGCTTGAACATCCAGCACTCAATGACGCCCGCGCGTTCGTGAACGATGTAGCGCGTCCATACCTGGAGAAGGCGGCTTGATCCCGCATACAGCCATGGTGCTCGCGGCGGGCCTTGGCACGCGCATGCGCCCGCTCACCAACGATCGCCCGAAGGCGCTGGTGACCGTGAAGGGCAAAACCCTGATCGATCACAACCTCGATCGCCTTGTCGCCGCGGGCGTCAAGCGCGCCGTCGTGAACGTCCACGCATTCGCCGATCTGCTCGAAGCTCACGTGAAGCGCCGCAGCGATATTGAAATCGTCATCTCCGATGAGCGCGAGCAACTCATGGAGACTGGCGGCGGTGTTCGCCTAGCGCGGCCACTGCTTGGCGACGATCCGATTATCGTCTGCAACATCGATAGTGTCTGGGAGGAGTGGAACGGCTCGGCCCTTGCGCGGCTCGCTTACAGTTTCAATCCCGCCAAGAGCGGCGCCAAGCTGATGCTTGCCGCTCTGGATCAGTGTCTCGGCTTCGATGGCGCTGGCGACTTTTTCATGGATGAAGCCGGCGCGCTTTCGTTCCGCAACGACGCACCGAGTGCGCCGTGGGCCTATATGGGCGCACAAATTATCGACCCGCGCATCGTCGATGATGAGCCGGTCGAGCCGTTCGGCTTCATGCGCATTTGGCGGAAGCTCCAAGCCGAAGGCCGCCTGAACGGCGCGCCGCTGGGCGGTTTCTGGATGCACGTCGGTGACCCCGAAGCGCGCGCCCAAGCTGAGGCAAGAATGGCGGCGGCGGCGCCCGTCCCATGACGTCGCTCTCGCTCGGGCTGCCTGAACCTCTGTTCGGTGGCCCGGCGCCGAGGCTGCGGGCGATCCCGGCGTCCGAGCCATTTCTAGATCTGTTGGCCGAAGCGATGATCGCCGCATTGAAGCGCGACGATGATCCGTTCGCGCTTGCCGATGCGCTGGTGTTGCTGCCCAACCGCCGCTCCGCGCGCGGCCTGATCGACGCGTTTGCGCATCGCTTGGGTGGCGCGGCGCTGCTGCCGACCATCCGACCGCTCGGCGATCCGCACTCTGACGACGATCCTGACATCTGGGGCGCCGATCCAATCAGCGCCGACATCTTGCCGCCGATCGACAAGATGCAGCGCCGCATGCAGCTCGCGTCGCTCATCCGCCGGCGGTCTGTGGCCGAGAAAGGTGTCGACGATCCCGCACGCGCGCTGGCGCTCGCGGATGAACTCGGCAAGCTGCTCGATAGCGCAGCGACGGTCGATCGCGTTGACTGGAAGCGGCTACCGAAGCTGGTCGAGGAGATTGATCTCGCCCGGCATTGGGCAAGCTCCGCCGCATTCCTCGACATTATAGCGACCTATTGGCCCGCTCACCTTGAGGAGCAAGGGGTTAGCGATCCTGCCGCGCATGGCGCGGCCCTGCGTCACGCGCTTGCTGCCCGTTGGAAGGCCGACCCACCGAAGCGGCCTATCATCATTGCTGGCTCCACCGGCTCGCAATCGACGACGCGCGAGCTCATGAAAATTGTCGCGCGCTTGCCGAAGGGCGTTGTTGTGTTGCCGGGCATCGACGTCGATCTCGACAACGATAGCTGGCGGCTGGTTGACGATCAGCACCCACAGCATGCGCTGAAACACACGCTCGCGGCACTTGGCGTCGAGCGCCACCAAGTGCCGATGCTGAAGTTCGAGAACGACCAAGGCCGCGCCCGCCGCGTGCTGATGCGCGAGGCGCTGGCGCCAGCGGAGAAAACCGCCGACTGGCTCGCCCGTCTCGACGCTGCCGGCGGCGCCGCGTTCGTGAAGGAAGGCGCGAGCGGCCTGCGCCTGCTTGAAGCCGCCACTGAAGATGAGGAGGCGACGGCGATTGCGCTGATGCTGCGCGAGGCGCTAGAGCGCAGAGGGGGCAACGCTGCTGTCGTTACACCTGACGCGGCCATCGCGCGACGGATTGAATCAAAACTCGCGCGTTGGGGTATTGAACCCAGCGTTTCGCATGGCGCGCCGTTGCGCGAGACTGACGCAGGCCGCCTTATCGCGCTACTGTGTGAACTGGCGCTAGATTCGTCTGAGCCCGTCGCGTTGGCGGCGCTTGCAAAGCATCCGCGTGTTGGTTTGGTCAACGATGCGTTCGGCTTCACGCTACTCGAACACAAGGCGCTGCGCGGTCCTCGCCGTCATGAAACGCTGGCCGAACTGGCGGCGTTTGGCGAGCGCGACAAAGATGATCCAATCAAGAATTGGCCGAGGGCGCGCGCGATAGTGGAGTCCGTCGAAGCGGGCCTCAGGCCGCTTGCGACCTTGATGCAGCAGACGGAAGTGACACTCGCTTCCTTCGCCGATGCGCTTAGCCAGTCTGCCGAGAACCTGACCCGTTACGATGTCTGGCAAGGTCGTGACGGTGAAGCTGCAGCGAGCTTGTTGCGCGAAGCCAATCTCTTTGGTGCTGAACTCGGCCTCATCGCCGCCCATGCCGCGCCGCGCGTGCTGATGCGTCTCATGGATGATCGCGAGGTGCCGCCACTGCAATCGAGCGGTGACGCGCGTGTGGCAATCTGGGGCTTGCTAGAAGCACGCTTGCAGCGCCGGGATTTGATGATCCTAGCCGGCCTCAACGAGGGCGTGTGGCCAGCGCCCCCTAGTGAAGATCCGTTTCTTTCGCGCGCGATGCGCGATAAGCTTGGCCTACCATCACTCGATGCCCGCATCGGTCTGGCAGCGCACGATTTTGCGCAATTGGCCAATGCGCCGGATGTAGTGCTGACACGCTCGCTGCGCCGCAATGGCTCGCCCACTTTGGCCTCGCGCTGGCTTTGGCGGCTCAAAACGTTGGTGCAAGGCGCGAAGACTGAACTTGCAAGCGGCGCTGAACATATTGCATTCGCACAGGCGCTTGATCGGCCTGCGAATATTGTCCCGGCCAAGCAACCGCATCCGCGTCCGGCCGCTGGTCAACGCTTGACGCAAATCAGCGTTACGACTGTCGAAACTCTGATTCGCGATCCGTACGCGGTGTATGCGCGGCGGCTGCTCAAACTCGAAAGTCTGGACCCTATTGGCGCACCAGCCGGCCCCGCTCAACGCGGCACGGCGGTGCACGCTGCCATCGAAGCGTTCGGCGACGGCAACGATCCGGATCAATTGTTGCTACTGTTGGATGAGGCGCTGCGCTTTCAAGGCGTGCTGCCAGAACGCCGCGCCGCGGAGCGCGAGCGGCTGGCTATCTCCGTGCACGCGCTCATCGCGTGGTTCAACGAACGCCGCGCGCGCAACGCTGAGGTTCATCGCGAAATCCGCGGCGAGCTGATGGTCGACGACGTGAAGCTCACTGGCGTCGCCGACCGCATCGAGATCGCGTCTGATCATGCCGCTATTCTCGACTTTAAGACCGGACTGCCGCCAACAGACTCGCAAGTCGAAAGCGGCCTCAGCCCACAATTGTTGCTCGAAGCGGCGATGCTGGCCGCAGGCGCATTTCCGGGCATCGGCAAACACCAGGCGACCGAGCTTGTATATTGGCGCTTCGGCGGCGCCCAGCCCACGCCGCGCGCCGTAGCGCTCGAGGAGGGTCCGCACGAAGCGAGCAAAAAGGCGCTTGCATCGCTGCGCGGCATGCTCGCGCGCTACGCGGAGCCCAACCAACCCTTCCTGTCGAAGCCGCGCGTATTTCGCATCAAGCTATACGACGATTACGACCAGCTTGCGCGCCGCAAAGAATGGGCCGACGAGAAGGCTGACGAAGCATGAGCGTGCTTGATCCCGTTGCAGAAGCCACCAACGCGCAAAACCGCGCCGCCGATCCCGCGTATTCGGTATTTGTCACCGCAAACGCGGGATCCGGCAAAACCAAAGTTCTCGTCGATCGCATCGCGCGCCTGTTGCTCGAAGGCTCGAAGCCGTCGGCCTTCCTCTGCATCACTTACACAAAAGCCGCCGCAGCGGAAATGCAGCGACGCTTGTTCGAGCGGCTAGGCGGTTGGTGTGTTGCGGATGACGCGACATTGGCGGCCGATCTAAAAAAGCTCGAAGCGCCGAACGCCGACTTAGCGCGCGCGCGCGCTTTGTTTGCGCAGGCGCTGGAGACGCCGGGCGGTCTGAAAATTCAAACCATCCACGCATTCTGCGAACGCTTATTGGCGCGCTTTCCGCTTGAGGCTGGGGTGCCCCCCGGTTTCGATATTGCGGATGAGCCGCGCGCCGCAGCGTTGTTGAGCAAGGCCCGCGCGGCGGCAGCGCTCGCGCACGACGCGCCGCGTGAAGCGTTCCGACGCTTTGCCGCCAAGCTACATGGCGAGGGGTTGGAAGGCCTGCTTGATCGGCTTGCAATGCGCCGTGCAGAATTCCGACGCTTCGACCGGAAGCACGGGACGCTGTTTGCCGCGCAATCGCTGCGCGATCGTCACGACGCTTCGCAGACAGTCCAGGAGTTCGCACGTGAGTTCATTTCGCGTGTTGATCTGAAAACTCTGCGTGAGGCGGCAGCGAAGCTCGCGGAAGGCACCAAGCAGGATCAAGACGCCGCCGTACGCCTAGTCCGGGCGATTGAGTGCATGAATTCGGGCGACGCAAACGCTATGACAGCGTGTTTTGCTTTTGCACTGACAGATGGAAAGCTCCGGGCGAACTTTGTCACTAAAGGCACGCAAGCAGCGCATCCGTGGCTCGAGCCAATCGTCCGCGCCTTCGCCGGGGCCTGCGCCGAAGCGCGTGAAACCTTGAATGGCATTGAGCGTGCGGAAGATGCGGTCGCGGCGCTCGCGCTGGCCTTGAAGTTGGACCAGGCGTACGCCGACGCGAAAGATCGCGCTGGAGCACTGGATTTCGATGATCTGATCGAACACGCACAAGCGTTGTTGCAGAAATCCGAAGCGGCGCCATGGGTGCTCTACAAGCTCGATGGCGGCCTCGATCACATCTTAATCGACGAGGGCCAGGACACGAGCCCCCCGCAGTGGGAGCTGATTGCACCGCTGCAGGATGAGTTCTTCGCTGGCGTTGGCGCGCGTGAAAAACCGCGCACCGTGTTCTCGGTCGGCGATCCGAAGCAGAGCATCTACGCATTCCAGGGTGCCGACCCGGAGCGTTTTCTCAGCGAAGCTCAGGGATTGGCCGGCCGCGCCGGCGCGGCGGATATGCGCTTCACTGCGCCTGAACTGCGCACGTCATTCCGTTCTACGCCCGAGATTTTACGCGTGGTGGATGAGACGATTAAAGGCAAGCCGCTGATCAGCGGGCCCGGCGCAAGCGATGAAATTTTGCACTTGACGTCGCGCGCGCAGGAGAGTGGTGCTGTTGAGGTCTGGCCGTGGACGCCGCGACCCATCGTAAGCGACACCGAGCCGTGGGATGCGCCCGTCGATGTTGAAACCGGCACCAGTGCGCCGGCGCAGCTTGCCAGAGCCATTGCGCTAAAGATCAAGGCGATGATCGAGGCGCACGAAGGCGTTTGGGAAAAGGGCGCGCTGCGGCCCATGCATGCTGGCGATGTGCTTGCGCTGGTGCGTAAGCGCGGCGCCATGTTCCGCGAGTTGATCAAGGCGTTCAAGCGAGCAGGCCTTCCCGTCGCCGGCGCTGATCGCATGGTGCTTCGCGATGAGCTTGCTGTTGAAGATTGCCTCGCGCTGATGCGCGTCGCGCTCGATCCGTCGGACGATCTATCACTTGCGTGCGTGCTTAAAGGGCCGTGGATCAATCTCGTTGACGATGACTCCGATCTCTTCCCGTTGGCTTATGGGCGAGCCAAGGGCGAGGCCTTGATGTCACGCCTCGTAGTGACCACGGATGAGAAGTATGCGCATGCGCGCGCGTTCATCGGTGAATTGGTTGCACGAAAGGGCGCTGATCCGTTTGCGTTTTTAAGCTGGGCGCTGGAGACGAGCCACGGTGATGGACCATCAGGTTGGTCGCGGATATTCGCACGGCTCGGCCCCGAGACCCGCGATCCGCTTGAAGAATTATTGCAACGAGCGTTGAAGCCTGCACATCACGTTGCGCCGACATTGCAGCGCTTCCTCTTCGATGTCGAAATCGACGCCGGCCAAGTCAAGCGCGAGCTTGAGGCGGAAACCGGCTCCATCCGCGTTATGACGGTGCATGGCGCGAAGGGCCTGGAGGCGCCTGTCGTCATCTTGCCTGACTCGACCGGCGACGTCGAAGACGCGCCGGACAACGGTCTCATCTTTGACAATGATCACGGCCCGTTTGTCTCGTTCCGCAAAAGCGATGACGATCGCGAAGTGGCGTCGGCGCGCTTGGCGCACGAAGAACGCATGTCGGGCGAGCATTGGCGCTTGCTCTACGTCGCGATGACGCGTGCGCGTGATCGTCTGATCGTGTGTGGCCCCCAGTTTGGCTCGTCGAAGGCGGGTGAGGCGACAGAGAGCTGGCGTCTTGCGGTGCAAAATGCGTTGTCGCGGCTGGATGCAACGCCGATTGAAACGCCGTTCGGAGAGGGCGTGCGCTATGGCGCGGTGCTGCTTGCCGATCCGCAAGCGCAGACGCCGCGGACGCATGTTGAGCTTCCGTTGTGGGCGCGCACTTCCACACCAGATGCTGCACGTATCGAGATCGCGGCGCCGTCGCGTCTGCACCGCGTCGACCCAGCGTTGTTCTCGCCGCGCGGAGAGGGTCAGAAGCGCTTCCGCCGCGGCCGACTAATCCATGGCTTGCTCGAACGCTTGCCCGAGACGCCGCTTGAGAAGCGCGAGGCGTCGGCGCTGGCGTGGCTGAAGCGTCAGGGCGTGGAAGAGGCGGAGGCGCAGTCATTCGCGCGCGAAGCGCTGAACGTGATCAACGACGCGCGTTTCGCCGCTGTGTTCTCGCCATCAAGCCGGGCTGAGGCGCCAATTGTGGGTGATGTCGCGGGGAAGGCGGTGCGAGGCGTTGTTGATCGCCTCGCCGTGGAGGGCGATCGCGTCATCGTGCTCGACTTCAAAACCGATCGCCCGGCGCCGACAGATGTTGCTGCGGCGCCAGACGCTTACGTTCTGCAGCTGGCGCTCTATCGTGAAGTTCTTCGCAAAATCTTTCCTGGTAAGATTGTGTCATGCGCCTTGCTGTGGACGGAAAAACCGCACCTCATGGAGCTCCCGGACGACCGCCTAGACGATGTTTTCGCTACGTTCGCGCGAGGTTGAATCCTTAGCCGCCGCGCCCTACATCGTTTGAACGAATCTCATGTCTCCGAAGGAGCACATCCTGTGGCCACCACCAAAGTTTCTGACGATAGTTTCGATGCCGACGTGCTAAAATCAGGCCGTCCGGTCCTCGTGGACTTCTGGGCGGAATGGTGCGGGCCGTGCAAGCAAATCGGCCCGGCGCTCGAAGAAATCGCCGCCGAAATGGGCGATCGGGTTCAGGTGGTAAAGCTCAACATCGACGACAATCCGATGACGCCGGGCAAGTACGGCGTGCGCGGCATCCCGACCCTCATGGTCTTCAAGGATGGCAAGGTTGCTTCAACGAAGGTTGGCGCAATGCCGAAGTCCAAGATCGTCGAGTGGTTGAACGAGAGCGTCTAACTCAGACCACTGGCGCGGCATGATGCGAGCTAGGCGTTTTCAAGCGCGAGCGCTTCAGCCGCGAGCAAAAATGATCCGCAGATCAACACACGCGGTGCAGACGACTGCGCTGCGTTTTGCATTGCGGCGGCGAGTGATGGCGCCGTGAATGACTGTATGCCATGCGTCTCGCCGATCGTGGCGATCTCTTGCGGCGCGATGTGCGGCTCGTTAAGGGGCGCGGCGATCAAATGTTCCACGCCGTCAGCGAGCGCGCCTATGAACGCGTCAGCATCTTTCCGCGCGCGCAGGCCGACGATTGCGATGTTGATGCCGCCCCCGCGGCGCGTACGCATATCGTTGAGAGCGCGCGCGAGCGCTGTTGCGGCCTGTGCGTTGTGTCCCGCGTCGATCCAGACTTCGCCGCCCGTGGCGCGCACTGGGGCACTGAGAGAGCCACGCGTCAGAGGCTGAAGGCGGGCGGGCCATATCGCGTTTTCGACGCCCGCGGCGAATGCGCCTTCATCGACCTTCACCGCCCCGGAAAACAATAGGGCGGCGCATGCAAGGCCAGCATTGTCGATCTGATGGCGCCCTTGTAGCGCGGGCAGGGGAAGGTCGAGTGCGCGTGTTTCGGTTTGCACCACAAGCCGGCCGTGGCTCGCGCAAACGTCCCATTCCACGCCCGCGCGAAAAAGCGGCGCGCCGACTTCCTCTGCGCGAGCCTCGATGACCTCCATGGCCTCGGGCGATTGCCGCGCGACGATGGCCGGAGCGCCGGACTTCAGGATCCCGGCTTTGTGCCAGGCGATCGCCGTCAGCGATCCGCCGAGTGCGTCCAGATGGTCGAGACCGATTGGCGTGATCACGCAGGCAGCCGGTGTGGTGATGACATTGGTCGAGTCGTCCTCGCCGCCCATGCCGGTTTCGATCAGCGCGAGACGCGCGTGGTGTTCATGGAACAGCATGAAAGCGGCGGCGACCTGCGCGTCGAACTGCGTTAAATCACGGCTGACGCGGGCGACATCTTCGATGGCGCCGAGCAGCATCGCGTCATTTGCAATGCCGCTGGAGATGACGAAGCGTTCATTGATGTGAAAAATATGCGGCTTGGTGAAGGCGTGGACCTTCATGCCGCCTGCCTCCGCGATCGCGCGCATGAAGGCGATGGTTGAGCCCTTGCCGTTGGTGCCCGCGACGTGAATGACCGGCGGCACGCTGGCGTGCGGCGAACCCAGCGCTTCAAGCGCAGCGCGCAATGCTTTCAAATCGAGTGGTTTGCCGTGTCCGAACTCAGGGCCGAACAGTTCTTCGAACCGTTCGCCGACGGGATCGCGCAATTACTCCGCCGCCTTCGCACGCGGCGGCGTGGCTTGCTTAGTCTGCGGCTTGCGCTTGCCCTTCGGAGCGTCCTCGGCGGCGGCTTCAGCGAAATCGATCATCTCACCGTCGCTCTGCATAGCTGCGCGCCTGTGCATCAGCACGGAGAGTAATGTTGCGATCGTCGCCTTTAGCTGGCGGCGATCGACGACCATGTCGACCATGCCTTTGTCCAGCAAGTATTCCGAGCGCTGGAAGCCTTCTGGCAATTTTTGCCGGATGGTTTGCTCGATCACGCGCGGTCCGGCGAAGCCGATCAAGGCGCCTGGTTCAGCAATATGAACGTCGCCCAACATCGCGTAGGAGGCGGTCACGCCCCCGGTTGTCGGGTCGGCGAGCACAACGAGGTACGGCAGGCCAGCTTCGCGCAGCATCTGAATGGCCAGCGTGGTACGCGGCATTTGCATCAAGGAAAGGATGCCTTCCTGCATCCGCGCACCACCTGATGATGTCACCATGACCATCGCGGCCTTGCGGCGGACGGCCGCCTCAGCAGCAGCGATGAATGCCTCACCCGCGGCCATGCCGAGCGAGCCGCCCATGAATTCGAAATCTTGCACCAGAACCACAGCGTGCGCGCCGCCGATGCGGCCATAGCCTGCGGCCATGCAGTCTTCGCGATGCACCTTTGCGCGCGCGGACTTTAAGCGATCAGAGTATTTCTTATCGTCTTTGAACTTCAGGGGATCGTTTTCGACCTTCGGCAACGGGATGATTTGCCACGCTTGCTCGTCGAACATGATCTTGAAGCGCGCGTCTGGACCGATACGCATGTGGAAGCCGGAGGGCGTTACCCAATCGGCTTGCTCAAGTTCGGCGCGATAGACCAAGTCGCCCGAAAGCGGATCCTTGATCCAAAGGTTGTCCGGCGTCTCGCGTTGATCGTCCGGCTTCTTCTTGGAGAGGCCGGGCCGCGCGAAATTCGACAGCCAATTCATGCGGGTGTCCCTTCAAGTTCACGCGCTGATCGCACAGCTTCGCTCAATTGAGCGACTTTACGCAAGACGCGATCTGGCGCCTGGTGTGCGGGTCCGGCAGCAATTTCGTCCACAAAGGCGGAGCCGACGACGACGGCGTCCGCGGTTAATGCAATAGCGCGAGCCGCTTCCGGCTCGCGGACGCCGAAACCGACGGCGATGGGCAAGCCTGTCGCGCGCTTCAGCCGTTCGATGGCTGCGCGCACGTCACCTGAGGTTGCGGCGTTTGCACCTGTGACCCCAGCTACCGACACATAATACAGGAAGCCCGAGGCGCCAGCGAGCACCTTGGTTAACCGGATGTTGTCCGTCGTTGGCGTTGCAAGGCGGATAATGGAGAGTCCGTGCGCGTTAAACGCCGCGCGTAGCGGCCCGTCCTCTTCAGGTGGCAAATCGACAATGATCGCGCCATCGACGCCTGACGCGTGCATCGCGGT
This sequence comes from Caulobacteraceae bacterium, assembly GCA_031379735.1. Lineage (GTDB taxonomy): Bacteria > Pseudomonadota > Alphaproteobacteria > Caulobacterales > Aquidulcibacteraceae > Vitreimonas. Next base: position 54,840 of record JANNFK010000088.1, read on the forward strand.
CGTGAACGCATCGTAGCCCATGCTTTCGATCGGATTGGCGTAGCCCATGAGAATGAGCGGCGTGTCTTTGTCGGTCTCGCGGAAGCGGCGCGCGAGTTCGATCGTCTGCTTCAACGAGCCGCCCGCCTTCAATGCACGCAAACCTGCCTTCTGAATGCTCGGCCCGTCCGCCATCGGGTCAGAGAACGGAAAGCCCAGCTCGATCACATCCGCGCCCGCGCCCGGAAGTCCGCGCAAAATCGCTAGGCACGTCTCGTGATCCGGATCAGACGCCATCACGTACGCGACAAGGCCAGCGCGGCCCTCGCGTTTTAGCGAAGCAAACCGGGAGGCGATTCGAGTGTTCAACCCGGCTCAATCTGATTGCACCGCGGCGAGCGGTCGAGCGCGAACCACATCACGACAATGTCGGATTCAGTTTGTCCCGGCGGATAGTCGCTCGGGAAAATGTTCAGCACGCGCTGGCAATTGTTTTCGTCAGTACGTACGGCGGTCATGCCGCCAGAAATGAAATCGCCTTGACGCCACCCGGCTTGACCAAGTTGGCCAATATACTGCGAGCCGATCTCGCCGGAAATCACGCGAGGCATGGTCACGCACGCCGTCTCAAATAGAGTGACGTCGGTGATCGAGGCGGGATACATGCAGTCCGGCGGCACGAGCGAACCATCGACGACTTCGAGATTGAGTGTGTCCGGCATCAGCCTTTGCGCGGATTGCGCGGCAGCTGGAGATGAAAGAGCGGGGGCCATGAGGAGGCACGCAAGTGCATTTGTGAGTTTCAAAGATTCACTCCCAACGCGTCCGCGACAGTGAACACGTCTTTATCCCCGCGCCCGCAGAGATTCATGATGAGCAGACCGTCTTTGCCGATCTCGCGCGCCACATCCCCAACACGTGCGAGCGCGTGAGATGGTTCCAAAGCCGGTAGGATGCCCTCAAGTTTCGCGCATAATTTGAACGCTTCGAGCGCTTCGATATCAGTAGCGCTCAAATATTGTGCGCGGCCGATGTCGCTCAAATACGAATGCTCCGGGCCAACGCCGGGGTAGTCGAGGCCGGCGCTGATCGAATGGCCTTCGAGGATTTGGCCGTCTTCGTTCTGCAGTAGGTAAGTGCGGTTTCCGTGCAGCACGCCGGGGCGTCCGCCATTGATTGCGGCGCTGTGCTCAAAGCGATCGTCGATGCCGTGACCGGCCGCTTCCACACCGATCAAGCGCACGCTTTCGTCGGCGACAAACGGATGAAATAGGCCGATCGCATTCGACCCACCGCCAATGCACGCCATCACACCGTCCGGCAAACGCCCTTCGCGCGCGAGGATCTGCTCACGCGCTTCGCGGCCGATCACGCTTTGAAAGTCACGGACCATCTCTGGGTACGGATGAGGGCCCGCGGCGGTGCCTATGCAGTAGAACGTGTCGCCGACATTGGTCACCCAATCGCGCAGCGCCTCGTTCATCGCGTCTTTCAGAGTCGCCGCGCCGCTCGTCACCGGGCGCACTTCCGCGCCGAGCAATTTCATCCGAAACACGTTTGGCTTCTGCCGCTCTATATCCGTGGCGCCCATGAACACAACGCATGGCAAACCGAAGCGCGCGCAGATCGTGGCGGTCGCGACGCCGTGTTGACCGGCGCCGGTTTCGGCAATGATGCGGGTCTTGCCCATGCGCATCGCCAGCAACACTTGGCCGAGGCAATTGTTGATCTTGTGCGCGCCGGTGTGATTGAGCTCGTCGCGCTTGAAGTAGATTTTAGCGCCGCCGAAATGCTCCGTCAGGCGCTCAGCGAAATAGAGCGGAGAGGGGCGGCCAACATAATGGGTCCAGAAGTCCGCCATGGTCGCCGCGAACGCCGGGTCGCTCTGCGCCTTGCGGTAGGCGCGCTCGAGATCGAGCACGAGCGGCATCAGCGTCTCAGCGACGAAGCGGCCGCCGTAGGGGCCAAAACGGCCCTCGGAGTCAGGTAGATCCTGCCAGTTGCGACGCGCGTCCATGGGAGAGGTGTACGGGCTTTCGGGGGCCAGACTTAGGCTGAGCGGGCGGCTGCCAGGAATTCAGCGATTTTGAGGGGGTCCTTTAGGCCCGGGGAGGTCTCTACGCCAGAGGAGACGTCCACCAAGGCCGCTCCAGAGGCAGATATCGCCTCTGCGACGTTGGCGGGGGTGAGCCCGCCGGACAGCAGCCAGGGCCTCTCGAACCGCCTTCCGGCCAGAATCTGCCAGTCAAACGCCATGGCGTTGCCGCCGGGCAGCCCACCCGGTGGGGGCTTGGCGTCGAACATCAGCATTTCGGCTACTTGCCCGAACAATGCCGCCTGCGCGAGGTCGTCCGGCCGCGCCACGCCGATTGCTTTGATGAGCCCCAGGCGGGCGTATTGGCGCGCCTGAGCGGTTTTGCCGGGGCTCTCAGCTCCATGGAGCTGAATCCAGTCCGGCCGGGCGTAGGCCGTCACAGCCGCCAGCAATTCCTCATCAGCATCTACGGTCACCACAACGATCTCGGCGCGCCCACGCGCGCGCTCCGCCAAGGCGGAAAGCTTGTCGCGCCCGACGTGACGCGGGCTCTTGGGATAAACAACGAAGCCGACAAACCGCGCGCCACCATCGATCGCGGCGTCCAGCGCACGCGCATCGTTGATGCCGCAGATTTTAGCTTCAGCCATGCGCGCGAAGGTAAGCGCGCGCCTACTTCTTCGCCAGCAAATCCCGGATCTCGGTCAGCAGCTTCACGTCGACCGGCGTTTCGGCGACCGCCGCGGGCGCCGCCTCTTCCTTGCGCTTCATCGTGTTCATGCCCTTGATCACCAGGAACAACACCCAAGCGACGATCGCGAACTTGATGACAGCGGTGATGAATTTGCCGTACGCGAACACGGCGCCTTGCTCTTTGGCGGCGTCCAAGGTCGTCGCGGTGACCGCGTTGGAGAGCGGCAGAAAGTAGTTGGAGAAATCCAATCCGCCTGTCGCCGCGCCAATCAGCGGCATGATCAGATCGTCGACCAAGGACGCTACGATGGTGCCGAACGCCGCGCCGATAACGACGCCGACCGCGAGATCGACGACGTTGCCTTTGAGCGCGAACTCACGAAATTCACTGAACACAGACATGAACAACTCCGCCGAAAAGCCCCGAGCCGAGCCTTGGCAGGATTTGCGCGCCGTTGCTAGGCCAGGGCGAGGCTAGGGTTCGCGACGCGCCGGGCGAAGGTCCGCGACGTTGGAGAGCAGGCGATTGAGCGTGGTCATCACTTGCTCCTGCGTGAACGGCTTTTCCACGATTGGCGCGTTCTCAAAACCGATAGGCAGCGCCTCGCGGCCATAGCCCGTGACGAACGCGAACGGAATCCTGCGGGCGCACAACGCGGCGGCGATTTCGTCCACAGGGCGACCGGCCAAGTTGCCATCCACTAACGCCGCATCGATCAAACCTTCACAGGCGAGCGCTTTCGCCTTGTCGAAGCTTTGCGCCGGTCCCACGATCTCGCAGCCGGCGTCTTGCAAAAAGTCCATCAGCACCATGCCGATCAGCGGCTCGTCTTCGATGATGAGAACGCGTTTGCCGGCCATGTTCTGGCCTGGCGCGGTTGGTTTTGCGCCGTGGTGCACGAAATCTCCGGCCGCGCTGCGCATGGCTTGATCCAAGTCTGGCAGCGGCAGGCTGATCTGGCAGACGAGCCGCTCTCGACATAGCTGACCGTCACCTCGCCGCCATGGGCGCGTAAGCTTTGTTCGATCAGCACCGAGCCAAAGCCCCGCGATGTCGGCGCCTTGACCGGCGGGCCGCCGACTTCGCGCCAAGTCAAATCAAGGTGGCGGCCGTTGTCGATGTGCACTTGCCAGCGCACGCCGACGTGGCCGTCCGGCGTCGACAGCGCGCCGTGTTTGCGGGCGTTGGTGCCAAGCTCGTGCAGCACGAGCGCCAAATGCAGCGCCGGCTGCGCGTCGAGCATGAGGGCGGGGCCGGACCAAGAGATCCGCTGATCTTCCGCGTCGCCCAGCAAGAGCTGTTCGCGTGCGATTTCGGTGAGTTCCGCGCCTTGGAAGGAACTGCCGGTGAGCAGGGCGTGGGCGCGCGCCAGCGCTTTGATGCGGCCGGTAAAGCTTTCGACGAATTCGCTTGGGCTCGCCGCCCGCCGCAAAGATTGGGACGCGATAGCCTGTACCGTCGCGAGCGTATTTTTGATGCGGTGGTTCAGTTCGTCGAGCAACAGCCGTTGCGTAACTTCCGCGCGCTTCCTGTCGCCAATATCGCGCGCGACCTTCGAAGCGCCAATGATACGCCCCTCTGAATCCCGCATTGGCGAAACCGTCAGTGAGATCTCGACCCGTCGCCCGTCCTTGTCCACGCGCACGGTTTCAAAGTGCTCGATCCGTTCACCGTTGCGTAGCCGCTCGATGATGAGGGCCTCCTCGTCATGCAGCTCCGTCGGTATGAGCGTGGTGATGTGCTGACCGATCGCTTCGGCGGTGGTGTAGCCGAAGATGCGCTCGGCGCCCGCGTTCCAGGAGGTGATGTAGCCTTCAAGAGTTTTGGAGATGATGGCGTCGTCGGAGTTGGCGACGATGGCGGCTAGGCGCGCCGCCATAATCTCGCCTTCGGAGGGCAAGCGGCCCAAACCCGGCGCTTCGTCGTCGCGTTCCATTGGCCTCAGGTCCCCGCACTTGAGGGAACAACCCCCCACTCGGCTTTGGAGTTCCCGAGCTTACGGCTCCTCGCCGCCATTGACCTTCAGCCGGAGTTCCTTGCCGGGCTTAAAGAACGGCACCTTCTTAGCTGAAACTTTCACGGTCGCGCCCGTTCGCGGATTACGGCCGGTGCGCGCATCGCGCTTGCGGACCGAGAACGCGCCAAAGCCACGCAATTCAACGCGTCCGCCGGTGGCCAGAGCGTTCGAGATTTCGTCCAGGACAATGTCGACGGCATGCTCGATCTCGGCAGCCTTGAGTGGCGCCATTTCTTCCTGAAGCCTGTTGACCAGCTCCGAGCGCAGCATGGGCGACCCCTGAGTTCCCCGTTGGCCAGATAGAGGACTGCGCGCAGGCTGCCGTCAACACCCAATGGTTTGAAAAGGCCAACAAAAAAGGGCCCAGCGTTGCCGCTGAGCCCTAATCTTTCCGCTGGTAGCGGCTTATGCTTACTTCTTGTCCTTCAGCGCAGCGCCGAGAATGTCGCCGAGCGAAGCGCCTGAGTCCGACGAACCGAACTGGGCGATCGCTTCCTTCTCGTCCGCCAGTTCCATGGCTTTCACCGACAGTGAGACCTTGCGGCTCGATTTGTCGAAGCCCGTCACCATCGCGTCGAGGCGATCGCCGACCGAGTAGCGGTCAGCACGCTGCTCTTGGCGATCACGCGAGAGGTCCGACTTGCGGATGAAGGTACGAAGGGCGTTGCCTTCGCCGAACGACACTTCGATGCCGCCCGTGGCTACATCGACGACTTCAGTCGTGATGATCTGGCCGCGCTTGAAGTCGGCATCGGCCATGGGGTCGCTGTCGACTTGCTTGATGCCGAGCGAGATACGCTCCTTATCAACGTCGACGTCGAGCACTTTGGCTTTCACCATGTCGCCCTTATTGAAGCGGGTAAGAGCTTCTTCGCCCTGTGCGTCCCAAGCGATGTCCGAAAGGTGCACCATGCCGTCGAGTTCCGGCGTGAGGCCAACGAACAGACCGAACTCGGTGATGTTCTTGATCTCGCCTTCGATGACCGAACCAACGCCGTGCTCGGCGATGAACGCGTCCCAAGGATTGTTCTGCACTTGCTTGATGCCGAGCGAGATACGGCGCTTTTCGCCGTCTACGTCGAGTACTTGAACATCGACTTCCTGAGACGTGCTCAGGATCTTCGACGGGTGCAGGTTCTTCTTGGTCCAGCTCATTTCACTGACGTGGACCAGGCCTTCAACGCCCGGCTCGAGTTCAACGAAAGCGCCGTAGTCAGTTATGTTGGTGACGCGGCCAGTGAACTTGCCGCCGGCTGGGTACTTCGCATCGACGCCATCCCACGGATCGCTCATCAGCTGCTTCATGCCGAGGCTGATGCGCTGGGTTTCCGGGTTGATCTTCACGATTTGGACTTTCACCGTGTCGCCCACGTTGAGCACTTGGCTCGGGTGGGAAACGCGTTTCCAGCTCATATCGGTGACGTGCAGCAGGCCGTCGATGCCGCCGAGATCAACGAACGCACCGTAATCGGTGATGTTCTTGACCACGCCTTCGCGGACTTCGCCTTCCTTGAGCTGGCCGACGATTTCGGCGCGTTCCGAAGCGCGGCTCTCTTCGAGCACGGCGCGGCGGGACACGACGATGTTGCCGCGCTGGCGATCCATTTTCGGGATCGCGAACGGCTGTACGATGTTCATCAACGGGCCAACGTCGCGGACAGGGCGAATATCGACTTGCGAACCTGGCAAGAACGCATTTGCGCCGCCGAGATCGACGGTGAAACCGCCCTTCACGCGGCCGACGAGCGCACCATTGACCGCTTCCTGCGCGGCGAACGACTTCTCGAGGCGGGTCCATGCTTCTTCGCGACGCGCCTTCTCGCGGCTGACGACAGCGTCGCCAAGCGCGTTTTCAATGCGGTCGAGATAGACTTCGACGATGTCGCCGACTTTCGGCGCGCCGGCGCCGTCATCGACGAGGAATTCACGGAGCGGGATGCGGCCTTCGGTCTTCAGGCCAATGTCGACGACGACGAAATCGTGTTCGATCGCAACCACTGTAGCCGGCATAACCCGGCCTTCAATCATACCCTTCGAACCCAGGCTCTGGTCGAGCATCGCGGAAAAATCATCGCGCGTGGGGTTCAATGAGGGGTTCGGGGCTTGTGTAGCCATACGTATTTCAACTCCAACAATAACAAGGGCCAACCGGTTGGCTCCGGCGGTCTCGGCCACACCATGCGGCCGTCCTCAGATTTGGCTTAAGTAACGCCTTACGGCCCGGGGCCTTAAGACCCTCGGAAACGCGGCCTCTCTATAGATAGGGAGGTCCCCAACGGCAAGCGAGAGCGGCGCGGAAAGCTCAGCCGCGTCCGGCGATTGCCCCGTCCACGATGGCGAAGGCGGCGTGAGCCGCCGCTTCGATGGAAAGCGACGTCGTATCCAGCAAATGGGCGTCGGCGGCCCGGTAGAGCGGGGAATCTTGGCGACTGATGTCGCGTTCATCGCGTTCTGCGATCTGGGCGCGCAATTCTTCAAAGCTCATCTGCTCGCCACGAGCACGGAGTTCGGCGAGCCGCCGGCCTGTCCGTTCGTCCAGTGAGGCGGTTACGAAGAGCTTCACCTCGGCGTTGGGGCAAATAACTGTGCCGATGTCGCGTCCGTCCAGTACGGCGCCATTCGGGTCGGCGGCGAAGGCGGTCTGGGCGCGACGCAGGACCTCGCGCACTTCTGGGATGACCGCGACCTTGGAAGCCGCCAGCCCAGCCGCACTGGAGCGAATGCGGTGCTCGTCGATCGTACTAAGATCGAGTTTCTGAGCTGCTGCGACCGCTGCGCCGGCGTCACTTGGATCGCCGCCGGCATCGACGACAGCCAATCCCACGGCGCGATAGAGTGAGCCGGTGTCTAGGCGCTTCAGCCCGTAACGCTCAGCCAACTGCTTTGCCACAGTGCCTTTGCCTGAAGCGGTGGGGCCATCGACGGCGATGATCATGGGTGCTGTCTAGCAGAGGCGCCGCGCAAGGCCAGCCCCGGCAAAATCCACTGGCGTATTACAAGTAGCGGTTGCTACACGAGGGATGCGAAGAGGGGCCATCGCAGATCGTGGACGTAGGGCAAGTAGAGCGAGCAGTGCCGCACGCGCCGTCCTACACGGACCTGCGCCGGCGCGTGCTTGTGTTCGCCGCGCTCTTTTGCGTGTTCATCGTAATTGTGGCGTTCGTCAGTTTCGCCATTCTGCGCCAGAACGCGATCGAAGCGGCAAAAGACCGGTCGCAGAGCTATAGCACCATTTTGAGCGCTCACCTTGAGCGCACGATGGGCGCGATGGAGTCGCGGCTTTCACAGATCGCCGTTCAGAGCGATCGTCTGGGTGGTCCGGGCGGCGATCGCACCCGTTGGTTGGCGGTGCTTCAAGCGGCGCGATCCGGGGCGAGCACTGTACTTTCGCTTTCCATAGTTGATGCCGGTGGGGTCATTCGCCACTCAACGTTTGAGCCCCTGGTTGGGCAGCACCGAGATGGTTTGATCGTCGAGTCACTTCGCGCGCCGGCCGCGCCCGAAATCATCAAAGAGCCCCCGTTCGCATCGCAGTACTATGACGGCATGGTCATGCCGTTCGCGCGCCGCCTAACGACAAACGGTCGCATTACGGGCGCGGTTGTTGCATCCTTCAGCGCAGAGTCTTTGCGCGAATTTTACGGCAGTATCGATACGGAAGGCGGCACGGTTCGTATCCTGCATGAGGACGGCGCCACACTTCTCGAGCAACCGCACATGATTGGCGAGCCGGTGGCGGACGATCCGGTTTTCGCGTCTTATAGCGCTGGCAATCTAACCGGAGTGTTCGCCGCGCCGCTCATTCGAGGCGGCCCGCAGATGATTACATCGTATGCCGCTGTACGCGACACCGGCCTTATCGTTGCGACGTCATTGAGCCAGGATCGCGCGCTTTTTGCGTGGCGCCAGGAAGTGCTTTTCGGCGGCCTCATACTCGCGGGCGTGTTGAGCGCTTTCTGCCTGGCCGTGGCGCTGATGCTGCGCCAACTCGAAGCCCGCGCCGCGGCAGAGGCAGCGTTGCTGCAGCAGCAATTGCGGTCGTCCGAAGCGCATCGACTGGAATCGCTCGGCCAACTCACTGGCGGTGTGGCCCACGACTTCAACAATCTGCTTACGGTGATCATCGGATCGGCTGATTCCTTGCTGAGCCGCGTTTCAGACGACATCCGCCCGCGCGTGGAATCGATCCTTTACGCAGCGGACAACGCCACCAATCTGATCAAACAATTACTGGCTTTCTCCCGCCGGCAAGCGCTGCAACTTGCGGCCGTGGACGTGAACTCCACGGTCATGGCGATGGAAGACATGCTGCGCCGTTCGCTCGGAGCGCGTGTGGAATCTGAATTCGTCTTAGCTTCCAATCTGTGGCGCGCGCATGCTGATCGCGCACAGGTCGAAAGCGCGCTTCTGAACCTGGCTATCAACGCGCGCGATGCGATGCCCGAAGGTGGCAAGCTCACAGTCGAGACGCACAACGCTCACTTGGACGAACATTACGCGTCGCAAAATGCGGACGTGCTGCCCGGCGACTATGTGGCTCTTGTCGTCACGGACACTGGCGTCGGGATGACCCCTGGCGTCCGTGAGCGAGCGCTCGAGCCGTTCTTCACCACCAAGGAGGTCGGCAAGGGTTCGGGCCTGGGCCTTAGTATGGTCTATGGCTTCGCCCGCCAGTCGAAGGGTCATGTCAAAATCTATAGCGAGGTCGATCGCGGCACGACGGTGCGCCTCTACCTGCCGCGTGAAACCGGCGGCGCCGAAGAAGTCTCAGTTGCGACGAGCGCAGAAGCCGCTCACGGAACCGAAGCGATCTTGGTGGTGGAAGACGACGCGCAAGTGCGTTTGCTTGCCACAACCAGCCTCCGCGAACACGGCTACAAGGTCATTGAGGCGATCAATGGCGCAGAGGCGGTTACGCATCTCGACAGCGCCGCGCACATCGACCTTGTCCTTACCGACATGGTCATGCCGGGCTCATTGACCGGTAAGGATGTCGCCGAACACGCCCTCAAAGTGCGGCCAGCGGTCAAAGTGCTGTTCACCTCCGGCTACGCCGACGCGTCGGTAATGCGGAATGGCCTCGTCCAAGCAGGGGCGCGTTTCCTGTCGAAGCCGTACCGTGGCGGACAGCTTGCCGCGACCGTGCGTTCGCTGTTGGACGCCTGACACTTTCCGTGGCGTCCGTCTTGACACTGCGCCTGCAAACGCGCGGATTCAGCAGTATGAGCACAGAGCATTTTGACGTGGTTGTTGTTGGCGCCGGCATTTCCGGCATCGGCGCGGGCTATTTCCTCAAGAAGAACTGCCCTAACAAGAGCTTCGTCATTCTTGAAAACCGCGCAGACATGGGCGGCACCTGGGATCTCTTCCGCTATCCTGGCATCCGCTCGGACAGCGATATGTTCACGCTTGGCTACTCATTCAAACCGTGGACGGAAGAGAAAGCGATCGCCGACGGCCCGTCGATCTGGAAGTATGTCCACGAGACTGCCGCTGAAAACGGCGTCGATAAGCACATTCGATTCAAGCACCGTGTCGTCGGCGCGAGCTGGTCGTCGAGTGACGCGCTCTGGACGATCGAAGTTGAGAACGAAGGCGCGACGAAGCGTTTCACCTGCACCTTCTTCCATATCTGCGCCGGCTACTACAATTACGAAGAGGGTTATCTGCCGAGCTGGGCAGGAACCGAAACCTTCAAGGGTCAAATTATTCATCCGCAGCACTGGCCGAAAGATTTGGACTACACCGGCAAGCGTGTGGTCGTGATCGGCTCCGGCGCAACTGCCGTGACGCTGGTGCCCTCGATGACAGACAAAGCCGCACACGTGACGATGCTACAGCGGTCGCCGACATACATGGTCTCGCTGCCGGCTGAAGATAAGCTAGCGAATTGGGGCCGCAAGAATCTGCCACGCCAGTTTGCTTACGATCTCACGCGCTTGCGCAAGATTCTCTTCCAGCAATTCTTCTTCCGCGTCGCACGCCGTCGCCCCGAGAAGACGCGCGAACGCCTCCTCGGCCTCGTGCGCGAACAGCTCGGTCCAGACTACGACATGGAGACCCATTTCACGCCCAGCTACAATCCGTGGGAGCAGCGGCTTTGCCTCGTGCCGGACAACGACATGTTCGTTGCAATCCGCGAAGGGAAAGCGTCAGTCGTCACCGATCACATTGAGCGCTTCACCGAGAAGGGGCTGCGACTCAAGTCCGGCAAGGAGCTGGAAGCCGACATCGTCATCACCGCGACGGGGCTGAACCTTCGCATGTTGGGCGGCGCCGACATCAGCGTCGATGGTAAGAAGATCGAGGTGGGCGAGACCTACACGTACAAAGGCACGATGCTTTCGGACGTCCCGAACATGGCGTTCGTGTTCGGCTACACCAACGCGTCATGGACGCTCCGGGCCGACCTTATCAACGAGTACGTCTGCCGTCTTATCAACTACCTCGACCTCTACAAGCTGGCGTCCGCCACGCCGCGCGTGGACGAGGGCCCGCATGAAGATCGGCCGTTCGCCGATTTCTCATCAGGCTATTTCCAACGCGCCAACCACTTGCTGCCGAAGCAAATGACAAAGGCCCCTTGGAAGCAAAACCAATCGTACGCCCAAGACATTATGGATTTGCGTTTCGGCGCGATCGAAGACGGCGTGCTTGAGTTTAAGAAGAAGGGGGCGTCTGCGCAAACGTCATCCGCCGCGCGAGAGCCCGCACTCGCCTAGCGCTGCGCTGCAGCATGAGCTAGGACGCTTGGCCGTCTTCAGGGAGCCAGCGTGAAGTCCATCTCAATTTTGGTGCTGCTGTCGCTGATCGTCGGCCTGACAGTAGGCGCGCTTATCCGCTCGTATGCGCCGCAACTGACGAATGCAGCCGACGTCGCCAGTGCGTTCGGTGGCCTCTGGCTGAACACGTTGCGGATGACGGTTGTGCCGCTCGTGGTCTCGCTGTTGATCACCGCGATCGCGTCGGTGGCGGATACAGCAAAGACGGGCGGCTTGGTCTTACGGGCGGTGTTCCTTTTCACCGTGCTGCTTTTCTTTGCTGCTACTTACAGCGTGCTCGTCACCGAAGGTTGGCTGGCGATTTGGCCGCTCGATCGGGCCGCGGCGGACGCCTTTGTTGCCGGCGTGGGTGATCGGGCCGTCACCATCAGCGAACCGCCGACTTTTGTGGCCTGGCTGCAGAGCCTTGCGCCCTACAATCCGGTCAAGGCCGCCGCTGAAGACGGCATGCTCGCGCTCGTGGTGTTCTCAATCTTCTTCGGCTTTGCCGCTGCGACCCTGAAGTCCGACATGCGGGCGCAGATCGTGAACTTCTTCCGCGCGGTCTCGGAAGCGATGATCGTGATCGTCCATTGGGTGCTGCTCGCTGGCCCGGTCGGTGTGTTCGCTCTGGCGCTCGGTGTTGGCTTGCACGCTGGTTTCTCAGCCGCAGGCACGTTGGCGCAATACGTGATCATCGTGACGGGCGTGACCGCAGGCTCGACTCTGATCGCCTGGATCATCGCCGTGACCTGGGGTGGTCAGCCGATCGGCCGGTTTGTGTCGACCGCAACGCCGGTTTGGGCCATCGCGGCGTCAACCCAATCATCGCTCGCGTCATTGCCGGCCATGCTAGAGGCGGCGTTGCGCGGTTTGAAAATTCCGCCGTCCGTCGCCGACGTGATCTTGCCGCTGGCCGTGGCGATCTTCCGCTTCACCAGCCCGGTGGCGAATTTGGCAGTGTGCTTCTTCGTCGCGCATCTCTACGATATCGATCCGTCTTTTGTGCAAATCCTCAGCGCGGTTGTAGTCGCTTACGCGGTGAGCATCGCGGCTGTCGGTTTGCCCGGGCAGATTTCATTCATTGCGTCGATCGCGCCGATCTGCTTGGCGCTCGGCGTGCCGACAGAGGTGCTTGGCATCCTCATCGCGGTCGAAGTGATCCCGGACATCTTCCGGACGCTGGGCAATGTCACCGGCGATTTGGCCGCCACCTCCATCCTCGCGCGAAACGCGCCGCGCCAGGATGAAGGATCGCCGGCCCCTTAGCTTTGACAATTAGCGGCGGAATTGGGCGCAGGCCTCAGCGTAATGGCCTTCGACTTGCTCGATTCGCGCGGCCGTGCTCATGGCGGCAGTCGCGTCAGACTCGCTTGAGATCGAAGCGTCGCCTTGCGCATTGATGCGTTCGGCGATCGTTCGCCCTGCAATCCGGACTTCTTCCGGCATCAACGCCTGCGCTACTCCGGCAGTGACACACTCGCAAAAACCTGGAGACTGCTGCTGCACGCACTGTGAGCGGTAGTAGCGCCGCGCTTCTCCGACCGCCTGATCGCTTGCAAGACTGCGCGCATCGGTGGCAATCTCCGCTTGAGGCGCCAACATTGGAGCCGCCGCGGCAGAGTCCAATGGCGTTCCGCGGACGCCCTGTTGCGTGACGGCATCGTCTTTGGTTTGGGCGAACGCGATTGCGCCTGCTGACACGCTGAACGCAAGCGCGGCGGCGACAATGAATTTTCTCATCTGCAATGCTCCTATCGTGCAACAACGCGCACGAGGGCAGAGAGTTCAGATGGAACCGATCACGCTGCGTTTCGGGTCGCGTCGTTGGCCGGAACCGTGAGGTCCAGCAGCGGGCGGGCTGGGACACGAAGCGTAAACGCCGACCCCTGACCGACCGCACTCTTCAAAGTGACATCGCCGCCGAGCAACCGCGCCAGCCGTCGCGTGATAGCGAGGCCGAGCCCTGTGCCGCCATACGCCCGCGTCGTGGTGGCGTCCGCTTGCACGAATGGCTGGAAGAGCCGCATCTGCGCATCCGGCGAAATGCCGATGCCGGTATCGATGACCTGGAAGGTCACCCAATCTTCGTCGCGTTCAACGACCAACTTGATTTGCCCATCCTTAGTAAACTTCGCCGCGTTCGACATTAGATTCAGCAAGCACTGGCTGAGTTTGAATCCGTCTGTTTCGACACTGCCTAGGCCGGACGGAGCTTCCACCGTGATGGTGCTGCCGCTGGCAGATGCCGCAGGCTTCACTGTGGCGACCGTTTCTGCAATCAGGCTGTCGAGATCGATGCTGTCGGCCGCCACGATCGCGGCGCCTGCTTCAATCTTCGACAGGTCCAAGACATCGTTGATCATCGAGAGCAGGCGGTGCGCGGCGCCGTGAATGCGGTCCAGATCGTCGCGATCTTGCCCGTCACCGCGCTCATCAGCGTTTTCCATCAGCATTTCGCCATAGCCGATGATGGCGTTAAGTGGGGTGCGCAGCTCATGACTCATGGTCGCGAGGAATTGAGATTTGGCGACATTCGCTTGCTCCGCCGTTGCGCGCGCTGCCTCCAATTCATGAAAGGCGCGTTTCAGTTCAACGTCACGGCGCTCAATCTCGTCAAGAATATGCGCTAGTCTTGCCGTCGGACCTTGGCGTTTGCCGTCGTCGTTCGCCGGTGTATCCGCGCCGCGACGGGCGAGAACTTCTTCTGCGCGGCCAACGGCGCGCAGCATGTTGCGGCGGCTGCGATAGATCAGGAAGGCGATGACCAGCAGGCCGAACACACAGCCGCCGGCCAGCAGCATGGCCAGCGTCATCATCTTCAGCGTTTGCGTCTGGAGCTCCGACTGGATCGCTTGCGCTTGCGCCCGCGCCTCAGCTTGAGCGACTTCGCTTTCCATCGTCGCGCGCAGTTCGCGGACGCCGGCGTTGAAGCGCGTCATCTGGTTGCGCTCAAACGCCTCGTGCGCGCGCAGCATAGCAACGAATGCATCAGCGTAGCGGCCTTCGGCGTTGAGAATCTCCGGTTCGATGACGTCGAGGCGCTCGGTCAAGCCGGGGTCGCCGCGCGCGGCCGCCATGTGCCGCAATTCTTGCATTGCCGTACGCGCTTCCGCACCGTGCCCCAACCGCGCCAATGCATGTACGCGATACGCCAGCACGCGTGTCACGTACTCGACCGGGGCGCCTTCAATTTGGCGCGCTTCGTCGGCGCAATGGAGAGCAATACTATAGTCGCCGGCCAAAAAATGGACGCGAGCACAAAGCATGCCGGTGAAGAATTGGAGCGTTGGATCGTTCGTTGCGCTGACAACGTTGCGGTGGATGCGCGCCAGGCGCATGGATTCCTCCGCCGCGCCGGCCTGCGCAAACATTCCAGCAATGTTGTTGATGATGACCGCGCCATCGATCGGGCGGGCGGCCGCCGTGTCCAACTCAACGGTGCGCTCGAGGTGCGTCAACGCCGTTTCGTAATCGCCGACGCGCACGGAATTGTACGCCATCGCGTCATGCAGCCCCGAGCGCAGTGCGCGCGTTTCTGGCGTGTCCGGCAAATGCAGCAGCCCAGCGCGCGCGGCTTCAAGTGAATTGCCGAACATGCCGAGATCGGTGAGGGCGTAAGCGCGCAAGCGTTCGCCTGCAGCACGGACGAATGGATCTGTCACTGTCGCCAGCGATCCAGCAAGGTTTGAGCGCGCGGCCACGTAGTCCCCGTCGAGCGCCGGGGCGTAGGCGCGCAGCATG
Organism: Caulobacteraceae bacterium; assembly: GCA_031379735.1. GTDB lineage: Bacteria > Pseudomonadota > Alphaproteobacteria > Caulobacterales > Aquidulcibacteraceae > Vitreimonas. The sequence goes on from JANNFK010000088.1 coordinate 70,070, forward strand.
CCGGCCATCGCCATGAAGCGGGCGTTGGCCTGCAGTCGCGCCTCCTGCTCCAAAGTTGCAACAGCGCTCGCCGCGGCCGCTGAATTAGAGGCGACATACTCGTCGGCCGCCATATCGTAGAGCACCATCAGGCGAGCTTCGCCTTCAAGACTTTGGGCCGACAGCGCGCGCTGACGCTTCACGTCGTCAGTGATGATGAGGTTGCCGGCTTCAATTCGCCGGGCGAGGGCTTCACCGCGTACGATCCAGTCGGTTTCGGGCGCCGCCTGTTGCTGGGCAACAGCAGTGTCCACAACGCAGAATGCGCACACGCTCACAACGAGCGCGCGCAGGATCGATGCACGCATAGCCCCACCTGTATTTTCGCGGAGCATGCACAGTTGTCGTTAATGGAGCGCGGTAAGAGCTTGGTTTAGCGCTCGTTAAAGCTCGACGATGTCGGCGCCGAGCCCCTGCATAAAGGACGCGAACCCCGGGAAGGAGGTAGCGATCATATCGGCATCGTCCACCGTCACGGGCTCTTTTGACCCCAATCCCAGCACAAGAAATGACATCGCAATGCGGTGATCTCCGAGCGTCCGGATCTCCGCCCCGCCGCGCACGCTCTTTGGCCCGCGTCCGTTGACGACCAGGCCGTCAGGGAGTTCTTCTGCTTCAACGCCACAGGCGCGCAAACCTTCGACCATCAACGTTATGCGGTCGCTTTCCTTCACGCGCAGCTCAGCCGCGCCAGTGATCCGCGTCTCGCCGTCCGCGAACGCGGCGACGGCGGCAAGGATCGGAAACTCATCGATCATCGCCGGGGCGCGCTTCGCTGGCGGCGCAGCGCCATGGAGCTTCGACGCTTTCACAACAAGATTTGCAATCGGTTCGCCGATTGGATCGCGGCGTTCCTCGTAGACAATGTTCGCGCCCATTTCGAGCAGCGTTTCGAAGAAGCCGAGCCGCAGCGGGTTCACCAGCATGTCTTCGATCCGCACCTCGGACTTCGCGACGATCAACGCAGCCGCGACGGGGAAGGCGGCGGAGGAGGGGTCGCCAGGCACATAAATGTCGACGCCCTTAAGCTTGCTTGGCCGCACGCGCGGATGCTGCGCACCATCTACTTCGACGCGGTCGATGTCGGCGCCAAACACAGCGAGCATCCGCTCGGTGTGGTCGCGTGAACGTTCGGGCTCGACGAGCACGGTTTCGCCCTCGGCGTTCAAGCCCGCCAACAAGACGGCCGACTTTACTTGCGCCGATGAAACGGGCGAGCGGTAGGTGATGCCTTTGAGCGCGCCGCCGTGCACGATCAGCGGCAGCCGGTTTTGCTGGCTATCGAAACGCGCGCCCATTTGCGAGAGCGGTGCGATCACGCGGTTCATCGGCCGCTTTCGCAGCGACTGATCGCCATCAAACCGGGCGCTCAGCTTATAGCTGGAGGCGGCGCCCATGAGCAGGCGCACGCCGGTTCCGGAGTTTCCGCAATCGATCGTCTCGCTCGGTTGGCTGAGGCCGCCGGCGCCGGTTACAGTCCAGACGCCGTCATTGCGCCGCTCCACTTTGGCGCCGAGCAAGCCAACCGCCCGGGCGGTATGGTGGACGTCATCGCCTTCGAGCAGGCATTCGACTCGTGTTTCGCCCTCCGCGAGGGCGCCCATAATCAGCGCCCTGTGGGAAATCGACTTATCCCCCGGGGGACGGGCGCTGCCCTTCAGTGGTCCGGCAAAACGCGCCGTGAGACGCATGGCTGCAACTCTTGTCTAGAAGCTTGAAAATCGTGGGCGGACAAAGCTTTTGACAGGCGTGTCCGATGGTGGCAAGCGAGCGCCCCGCATGGGTGGCCACCTATGCGAGCCGATGGAGAGCCTTTTGGGCAAGACCGATTTGGGCGCTAAGCAGAGCTGCCCGAGCTGCGGCGCTAAGTTCTACGATCTGAACCGCCGTCCTGCCGTTTGCCCGAAGTGCACGACAAGCTTCGATCCAGCCGAGGAAGGCGTTCGCGCGCGCCGCGGCCGTTCGCGCGTCGCCGCCCATGATCCGGCGTATGATGACGACGAAGATGAAGTGAAGGCCAAGAAGAAAAGCGGCGACGACGACGATGAGGACGAGGAGGTCGAAGAGACCCCGGAGATTGACGCCGAAGCCGAAGCTGAACCGCTCGTAACCGACGATGAGGACGAGACCGAGAAGGCGGCAAAGGGCGGCGAAGACGAACTTCCCGAGGGCTTCTCTGAAGAAGAGGCCGACCTTGGCGCTGACGCCGCTGACGACGATTCTGTGCCCATGCTCGAGGATGAAGAAGAGTTCCCTGAGGATGAGATCGGTGATCTTCCTGGCGGCGACGACGAAGACGAGAGCCGCTGAAGCGGATCGCGCTTGAACTACAAAGGGGTGGAGATTAGGTTCCGCCCTTCCCAAAACCGTGGTGTTCGGCCGAGCCGAACGCAACGCGAGATGGGCCCTTAGCTCAGCTGGGAGAGCGCCTGCATGGCATGCAGGAGGTCAGCGGTTCGATCCCGCTAGGGTCCACCAATTCATTCAAGCACTTAGCGAAAACCATCACTGCAATATAATCCACACAAGAAACGCTAGTACGAGTTCCGTACGAGTTCGTTGATCGTAAATCCGTGCGCGCTCAGTCTGGTTCAGACGAGTGCACGCGCGGGTAGGGGATTGATTGCGCATGGTCGCGTCTGACACAGGAAGCGGCGGTCCCTTCGTCCTGGCGTGGGACCTTGAAACCGCGCCCGATCTCGCGGCGGTGTCGCGCCTCAATGGCGCGACATGTCCGATGCGGAAGTCGGTGAGTACTGGCTAGATCAAGCGGCTAGATCACGCGCCTTCACAAATCGGCGGTCTCACCACGCATCGCGTGGGCAGGCGATTGATTGCGCATGGTCCGCGTCCCCGAACCAGCCCCGCTCCCTTGACGGCAAGCCCAACGGATGAACTGTTGGAGAGGTTGGGGGAAAGTAATGTCAAGGTACTCCGCCTTTCTGAGCTATTCGCGAGAAGACGAAGCGCTGGTTGAGCGGCTTCGCGGCGCGCTCAAACAACGCGAACTTAGCTATTGGCTCGACAAGAGCGAGATTAAAGGCGGCGACCTGTGGGAAGCCTTAATTCGCCGCGCGTTGACGCAGTCGGACACTCTGCTCGTGTTCGTGACTAAGAACATCATCGGGAGCTTTGTTGAGAAGGAAACCTGCGCCAAGTGTGCCCGCTGTAGCGAAAGGGCCTGCTCGGAACTTTGTCGTGTTCTCTGCTGTGGGCGCTATCCTTGTGGTCGCCCTGACGATTGCCACGCTCGCTCAAGTGTTCCGCGCAACCCCAGCAGCTGACA